>JALONU010000147.1 GCA_025454775.1 Bacteroidales bacterium
AAGATTAACCACGGATTACACGGATTGACACGGATTCATTTCCGTTCATTACCCTTGCTCCACGTGCCCTCAGTGGTTAAATAATTATTCTTCTAATCCCTTCTTTTAAAAACTGTACATTAAAATTGATTAGAAGCCCTATTCTGCATCCGGATAGTTTCAAATATGTCATTACTTGCGCAGTATGAACCGGATTCAGAACCTCTACTGCCTTGACCTCGATTATGACTTTATCCTCGACCAGAAGATCAATTCTGTATCCGGCCTCCAGTTTACGATCCCTGTAAATCAATGGCATTGGGTACTGTTTCAAAGTTGCAAGATTATTGCTGATCAGCTCAAAGTACAGACACTCTTCATATGCTGATTCAAGCAATCCAGGCCCTAAATGCTTGTGGACTGTGATTGCACATTCCACGATTTTCCCGGTAAGGTCTTTGTAAAGTAATTCCACGGTATAATAATTTTAGCGAGACATGAATAAAGTTACGAAATATTAACCTACACATTATTCACTCAAGACAATAGAAAGAGATTTATTTTATCTGACCGCAGATTACACAGATTGGCACGGATTCATTTCCGTGTATCCTCTGTGCTTCCCGTGCCCTCCGTGGTTAAATAATTATTCCGGTAGAAAGAACAAAAACTTTACTGATAGTGATTTGTTATAATTAAAACGAAAACCTTTAAAACAGAAAAGAATGAGAATCTCTATAACATCATTTCTAATTGTTCTGTCGGTTATGGCATCGGCACAGACAATCAATACCAAATATGATCAGACACTCGCAGAAAAACTGGGTGCGGACGAAAACGGGATGAAAATGTATGTCCTGGTTATCCTCAAAACCGGTAGCGCAGTAGTCACCGATCAGGCGAGAAGGGATTCACTCTTTGCCGGACATATGGCGAACATCAATCGCCTTGGTCAGCAGAAGAAACTTGTCGTGGCCGGCCCTCTGGAAAAGAATGAAAAGACCTATCGTGGGATCTTTATCCTCGACGTGAAGTCGTTTGATGAAGCTAACCAGCTTCTTGCCGGCGATCCTACGATCAGGGAAAAGATCTTCGATGTTGAGATGTTCAACTGGTACGGTTCCGCCGCATTGCCGGAATACCTTGATGCATCTGAAAAGGTCTGGAAGGCAAGGAGATAGCCAGACAGTATTATTCCATGTACGGATACCTGAATTCAGTTGCCGGTATAAGTGTCTCCTTGATCGTCCTTGGACTTACCCATCGTGTGAGGTTTAGATGGCTTCCTGCCTTGTCGTTGGTGCCTGAAGCCCTGGAACCCCCGAAAGGCTGCTGTCCGACCATCGCTCCTGTGGGTTTATCGTTAATGTAGAAGTTCCCGGCAGCAAAACGCAGTACCCTGCACGCTTTTATCATTGCATATTTGTCATTGCTGAAGACCGCACCGGTAAGTCCGTACGGTGAGGTTTGGTCGCATAGCTCCAGTGTGTCCTCGAATTTATCATCATCATATACATAAATTGTCATCACCGGGCCGAATATCTCTTCTTCCATGGTCACAAAATGTGGATCCCTGGCGAGGATGACAGTAGGTTCAATAAAATAACCCTTTGATTTATCTCCTTTTCCCCCGGCTATTATCTCAGCATCCTTCGATTTACGGGCAGTATCGATGTAAGACATTATCCTGTCGAACGATGATTCGTCTATAACGGCATTGACAAAATTGCTGAGGTCAGTTACATCACCTGTTTTGACCTCGGACAGCATTTCTTTCAGAAGGCCTGATGTCTCGTTCCAGATGGATTCCGGTATGTATGCCCGGGATGCGGCGGAGCATTTCTGTCCCTGGTATTCGAAAGCACCTCTCACGATCGCAGTGGCAAGTGCCCGTATATCCGCCGAGTTATGTGCAAAGATGAAGTCTTTGCCGCCTGTCTCCCCGACAATTCTCGGATATGATCTGTAAAGAGGAAGGTTATCGGTGATTTGCTTCCAGAGCCCGTTGAGTGTAGGATTGGATCCGGTGAAATGGATTCCTCCGAGATCTCTTTGCTTCAGGACAATGCTGCTGATGAGCGAACCGGAACCGGGGATGAAATTTATAACCCCGGCAGGCAGTCCGGCTTCCCCGAGGATTTTCATCAGATAGTAGTTGGAAAGAATTGAAGCGGATGCAGGTTTCCAGACTGTGGTGTTCCCCATCAGGGCAACACTTGTATTAAGATTTGATGCTATTGCCGTGAAATTGAAAGGTGTGATCGTATAGATAAATCCCTCGAGAGGCCTGTACTCGATACGGTTTATGGTGCCTCCCTCTGATTTTGGCTGTTCCATATAGATAAGTGATGCGAAATAGTTGTTGAACCGCAGGTAATCTATTATCTCACATGCTGAGTCTATCTCTGCCTGGTATGCATTTTTTGCCTGCCCAAGCATGGTCGCTGCGTTGAGCCTGTAACGGTATTTTTTCGAAATAAGCTCTGCCGCCCTGGCCATGATGGCTGCCCTTTCCATCCAGGCAAGAGTCATCCATTCACATTTAGCATCGAGTGCTGCCTTTATGGCAAGATTTACCTCCTTTTCGGTTGCCATATGATAGGTGGCAAGTACATGAGTGTGATCTGTCGGCTTTGTGATCTTCGCGGTTTTACCGGTCCTGATCTCCTTACCGCCGATAATGAGGGGTATGTCGACAATCATGCTCTCCTGCTCCCGAAGTTCCTTCTCAAGCTCTCTTCTTTCGCTGCTGCCCGGCATATACGAAAGCACCGGTTCGTTTGCCGGCTCATTAAAGTTGAAAATGGCATTATTCATTGGTGGAATTTTAATCAATTATCGTTATTTGGTTAACAGCGAACAATGATTTTTGTTTGCACACTGGCCATCAGCATGGAGCCGGGCTATGAAATAACGAAGAACAGGATCATCAATCCTTTCTTCTTAAAGCTGATTTCCTTAAGTTTTGCTGCTATTTATTCAGAACAGGACTCTTACCCTGATCGTATGAGGTATGTTCCTGAGATCCCTGATTACCGAGTGATCAAGTTCACTGTCGGTCTCGACGATCACATAACCTAACTCGGGATCTGTCTGGAGGAATTCAGCGGCAATATTGATGTTTCGTGAGCTGAAGACATTGTTTATTTCCTTCAGTACGCCCGGTACATTTGCATGTATATGGAGAAACCTCTGTTTAGAGGCATTGGGCCGCAGTGAAATCTCAACAAAATTCACTGCGCCGATCGTAGAACCTGTGTCGCTGTACTTGACAAGCTTTTCAGCTACTTCCAGACCGATATTTGCCTGTGCTTCAAGGGTGTTACCGCCTATATGCGGGGTCAGGATGACATTGTCGAATTCCTGCAGTTCGCTGGTGAAAGGCTCTTCTGCTGAAGCGGGTTCCTGCGGGAACACGTCGGCAGCAGCTCCCGAAAGCTGTTTTGTCCTGAGTCCTTCCGCTACAGCCTTATAGTCGACAACATCTCCCCTGGAGGCGTTTATAAGACAGGCTCCCTTTTTCATCATGGCTACCTGACGCCCTGAAATCATGTTACGTGTAAGATCGGTAGAAGGCACGTGTATCGTTACGGTATCGGAATACTTCAGAAGTTCCTCGAGGCACGACACCGGTGTGGCATTCCCAAGGGTAAGTTTCTTCTCAATATCATAATAGATGATTCTCATGCCCAGACTCTCAGCAAGTATGGAAACCTGTGAGCCGATATGCCCGTAACCTATTATCCCCAGCGTCTTACCCCTTACTTCAACCGAATTACTGGCCGATTTCATCCATATCCTGTTCCTGGCGAGATGGTTTTTTTCCGGTATTCCTCTCATAAGCATGATGCACTCGGCGATCACAAGTTCGGCGACGGACCTGGTATTCGAGAATGGAGCGTTGAAGACAGGTATTCCCGCCATCTTGGCTTCGTGAACATCGACCTGGTTTGTCCCTATGCTGAAACAGCCGACGGCGATCAGGCGCTGAGCCTTGCGTAGCATATCACTTCTGATCTCCGTCCTGCTCCTGATACCTATTATATGGGCATTCCTGAGCTTCTCCTCAAGCCTGCTTCCTGATAAAGCTTCCCTGTAGTACTCAATATCAGAGTACCCGTTCTCCCGGAAATATGTCACGGCATTCTCGTGAATACCCTCCACCAGCACAACTTTGATCCTGCTTTTATCGAAAGAATAGGTATTGGTCATAAGGGAGTAGTTGTTGCCTCTGAAGGTTGAAGAAATCCGGGTTTTAACGATATATGTTCAGAAAAACTCACTTTCCCTGGAAAAATATAAAGGGAATCGCACAAAAATATGAATATTTTTAAAACAAAAAAATCAGGAACATATTAATCCCGACTGGCAGCGGAGGGGAACTGACAGGAGGCAGTTAAAGAGAGAGGGTCAGGTTACCGCGATTTGTGGTTTTTTCTTCTTTTAATCCATTCACCAATGAGGATGGCTGCAGCGAGCAGGACTGCTATCATAAAGGCCGCTATGCCGATCCATACTTTCATGTTAAGTTGTAAATGCCCGCCGGGGCGGGCATTTATACAAAGTATTAAAAGATTAGAAAAAGGTTCAGGGCGTAAAACTATCAATGTTTTCCTGCTGCGGTGTTAAAAACTCATTAGAAGTTAATTAGAATTTCATTAGCCATTGGTAAGCTGGACGGCATATAGTACTTTTGCACAAAGGTGAACTTCAGGATGGAGAATGTCAGGATACTGATAATAGAGGATGAACAGAGGGTGGCCGACCTTCTGAAGAAACAGCTTGAGGAAGCAGGATATTCTTCGGAATCGGCTTATGACGGCTACCTCGGAAAACAGCTTGCTGAGCGGAACAGGTACAGCCTGATAATCATCGATATAAACCTGCCCCTGCTGAACGGTTACGATCTGTGCAGGGAGATAAGGAAGACAAACACCACCACTCCCATAATCATGCTGACAGCCTTCGGCACCCCCGACAACAAGCTTGCCGGTTTCGAAGCCGGGGCTGATGATTATGTCGTTAAACCGTTTGATTTCAGGGAACTTCTTGCAAGGATCAATGTTTTCCTGCGCAGATCAGAAACCGGGGTTCAGGAACCAGAAATCATAACCATGGCTGATCTGGTGATGGATCTGAAAAACAGGTCAGTAACCAGGGCAGGAAAAAAGATTGACCTGACTGCCAAGGAATCGCTGCTCCTTGAGACCTTCCTCCGGAACAGGAACAAGCTCCTTACTCGGGACTATATTATTGAAAAGGTGTGGGGCGTGGATTTCGATCCAAGCACCAACATAATAGATGTTTATGTGAACTATCTCAGGAAAAAGATAGATAAGGAATTTACGCCCAGGCTGATACATACAAAATTCGGCTTCGGATTCTACTGCAGTGAAAAAGAACTTTAAGCGATGAACATCAAAACCCGCTTGTCGTTTCAGTTTACCCTTATCGTCGCGGGTATCCTGGTTTTCTTTTCATTCCTTGTCTATTATTTCTCATATACAAGCCAGCTTTCCAAGTTCAGGCTGAACCTGTACGACAGTGCAAAAAATACCGCCGCTCTCCTGCTCACTGTTGATGAGGTTGATTCAACACTGCTCCGGAAGATCCAGCAGTCGACAAAAGGCTGGGTCAATGAGGAATTTGCCCTTACCGATTCCGTGTTCAGCCTGATCTATGGTAACAATATCCAGTATCTTGCCGATAGTTCGGTGCTTATGAACAATGCAGGCAGGGGACTCAACAACTTCTCCGTTGATGAAAAGGACGGGATATGCTACAGGCATTTTAATAACGGACGGCAGTACTATGTATATGCAATGGCCTTCGACAGGTCGCGGACGGAGAACCTGAGAGAGCTGAGAATAATACTTCTCTGGAGCATACTCTCAAGCCTATGCCTGTCGGTGCTTTCTTCGTATCTCTTCGCGAAAAGGGCCATGAGGCCTATCTCAAGGATTGTCAGGAGCGTCAAGGAGATCAATTCAATGAAGCTCAGCAGCCGGCTCGATGAAGGAGACCGGAGGGATGAGATAGCACAGCTTGCGATAACCTTTAACAGCCTCCTCTCGGAACTGGAAACAGCGTTCAGGAACCAGGATGACTTCGTGTCAAATGCTTCACATGAGCTCAGGACTCCTCTTACGGTTATGATTGGGGAGAGCGATTACGTCCTCAGCAACGACAGGAGCAGGGAGGAATATCTGAAACACATTGAGAGACTCAGTGCAGACCTCAAGAAGATGAACGCCCTGATGAACAGCCTTCTTGAACTTGCCCGGGTAAACAGGAATAACGAAATCCTGTTCTCGGGCGTAAGGGTTGATGAGATTATCCTGAACTCGATAGTCCAGGTAAAGGAGAAACACCAGGGAAGAAAAATATTGACCAGGATAGGCTATCCTGAAAATGCAAGTGAACTGGTTATCGACGGCAACGAAGGCTTGCTGGCAATAGCTTTCAATAACCTCATTGACAACGCGTGTAAGTTCTCCTCAGACGATATCGCAGTTGAGCTTAATATAAGAGGTAACGACATCATAGTCGTGGTTCAGGATCAGGGAATCGGTATCCCGGAAGAGGATTTGAAGACCATTTTCCAGCCCTTCTCAAGAGGTTCAAATGTGAAATTCATAGGAGGATTCGGTCTGGGACTGTCCCTGGTTGCCCGGATCATTGAAGTTCACGGAGCCAGAATAGACATTACCACAGACCTGAAGGAGGGTACGAGGATAGAGATGGTGTTCTCAAGAAAGACCTGAGGTCATTTGCCCGGCTCCCTTCTTTCTCTCAGTTTTCGCTTTTCTTCCGTGTGCCTGGATGTAAGCCGCAGGGCATCGTGATAATTGTTGATCTCAAGATAGACCATGTTCTCCTGGTCGTCATGGAGGTCCGTCATTATCCGGTTCCGGATCCTGATGCTCAAAGGATCCTTGTCGGAAATAAAGATGAACTCGAGGCACAGATCATAATAGTCCGTAACAGCTGAGACCAGGCTCCCCTTCAGCAGCTTCCGGTTGACGTAAATCTTTACATTTTCATTAAAGTATCTGTTAATTCTTTCATCAGGCACAATTACATTACCCTGTTCCCGGCCGGGTTGGAACTCCGGATCAAAAAGCCTGTAATCTGTCACGAAAAACTCCTGGTTCATCCTCAGTGAGACTTTCATGGTGTCGCTGCCCGGCCCCTGTTCTATGTTCATTATTGACAGATGGAACCCATGGAGCAGAGGCAATGAATATAATATAAGGGCCTTGAATATCAGCATCGGTGATCAACAAGGATTAATTAACAAGGATTATCTGAAGGTTCTACCTGGTAACTTCCTTAATATCAAAAATATTCTTCCTGTCCCACTCCAGCCAGTATTTAATGGCATTCTGACGTATAAGCTGCCAGTATGCATCGTCGCTGAGACCGTATTTAGTCACTCCTTCCCTTATATCGGCTTCCACCTGCCTCAGATATTCATCTTTCAGTGTGATCCTTATTGTGCGGTCTCCATGTGTAAAACCGGCTGAGGGACCAGGCTTCCTTGTCTTTCTGACTTCAATGAGGCCAATGCCCAGCGTTGATCCGGTGCTTACCTGAATGCCATCGTTCAGGCAGCTGTAGGGCGGGGTGGTGCCTGCATAAGACACCACCTTCAGCACATCCGGGCCTGCTTCCAGTATCTCGCGTGCCCTGATCCCCATTTTCACTCCCACAATCGAGAAGAC
>JALONU010000148.1 GCA_025454775.1 Bacteroidales bacterium
GGTCCTGATGAGATCCAGACCTTCCTGTCGAACCATATCCCTGTAGATAACCAGAATTGGGAGATGAGTCAGGACCCGGTTACCGGGTATCTATATTTTGCCAATTCTGTCGGGCTGATCGAATACAACGGCATCAGCACCAGGAGATTCTCCATGCCGTTCGGTCAGGGTATCAGATCGGTTATGGTTAGCAGCAGAGGTCTGATCTTCACCGGAGCATTTGAAGAATTCGGGTACTGGGAAAAAGATCCGGACCGCAATCTTACATATAATTCCCTGGCACAGTTGACAGAAGTTCCCAAGAATGACGAAATATGGAATATTTATGAAAAGGGCGGGAGCATCTTCTTTCAGTCATTTACATCAATATACCGGTACGACACCAGCGGAGTTGCCAGGATCCCCGGGCCTTCAATCATGCTATTCATGTTTCCTGCAGGACAAAGGTTCATTGTTCAGGGTATAGGCACCGGTTTGTACTGGTTCAATGGAAACGGTTTTGAATTCATACCCGGCAGCGAGATATTCAGGAATTTGAAGATACATGCACTTATATGCAGAAAAACAGACGAGTACTGGATATGCACTGCAAATAACGGGATCTATGCGTTCGATGGTATTTCAATAACAAAACAGGAAAGCGAAGTATCGTCATACCTGGAGGACTATTCATGCAATGCGGGGCTCGCATTAAACGACTCACTTATTGCATTCGGAACAATACTGAAGGGAATTGTTTTCTGTGATGAGTCGGGCAGGATTCAGAGCATCTACGACTATTCCAATGGCCTGAATAACAACACTGTCCTGTCGTTATTCCTCGACAGGAGCGAAGGGCTCTGGATCGGTATGGACGACGGGGCAAACTATATCAATGTCTATTCTCCCATAACCCTTTTTGCAGATTTCTCCGGCACGCTGGGCACAATCTACTCTGCTGTCAGGGAAGACAGCCGTCTCTATCTCGGGACAAATCATGGACTTTTTGCTGCTGACATAAAGCACGAAAGGGGCGATTACAGCTTCCCCAACCTGAGAATGATCCCGGGTTCACAGGGCCAGGTCTGGACCCTTCAGAAGTTCAACGAACAGATTCTCTGCGGCCATAATGACGGAACCTTCCTCCTTGAAAATGAGTCTTTGGTGAAAATCTCCGATGTAACCGGAGGCTGGTCGCTAAAACAGTATAACGATATACTTCTGGAAGGTACATACACAGGTATAATTTCGTTCGCGCTCGATGGCAAAGGGAAATGGAAATACAGGAAGAGGCTTCAAGGGTACATTGAACCATCAAGGTCCATAGAGGTTGATTACCTGGGATTTGTCTGGGCAACCCATCCACAGAAAGGGATTTACAGGCTGGAACTGAACGAGGCCGTCGATTCAGTGGTCAGCGTCCTTTATTTCAGCTCAGTCGGAGATTCCTCAAATAAGGTGTCTGTATCGAGGATAAATAACCAGGTTGTCTTCCTTACGTCGGAAAAGATATATTCATTTGACTACGAGAACAAAACCTTTATACCGGTCAGATCCATTGAGCAGGGACTGGGAGAATATGCAGGTTCGGGACAAATTATTCCCTGCCAGAAGAACAGCTACTGGTTCGTACTGGGAACCAGGACAGCCCTGTTCGATATTTCGCGGGAGCTTGACGCAAGAAAGATATTGGAGTTTTCACACAGGTTCGATGCCCTTCCCTCGAGGGAGCAACAGATAATAGAACTTGATGATAAAACCATTCTTATCCCATCTCGCAAAGCCTTTATTACTGTTAACACCGGCAGACTCGGAAGTTCTGTTCAGCCCGGTGTTTCAATTGATCACCTTGTATTTTCGGGAAGATCTGGAAGCAGGATCATTATTCCCGGTGACAGGGAAAAGATAGCTGTTCCCAAAAGATTCAACAACCTTGCTGTTTTCCTGGCTGATCCCTCAGGCTTTGACCTTGAGAACAAAGAATATCTTTACAGGATAGGCGAAATCGACGAAAGCTGGAGAAAAACTTCAGAAGGTAATTTCTCTTTCCTTAACCTGGGCTTCGGCCACTTCTCGATCCAGCTGAAGAATGCTGCCGGTGGAGAGATCTCAGAGACAGGATTCCTGATTAAAAGACCGGGCTGGCTAAGCTGGGGGGCACTGGCAGCCTATGTTGTCATTCTTGCCTTGCTGGTGCTCGCCGGTATCGGCATTTTCAGACGTGAACTAAGCAGGCACAGGCAGCTTATTGAATATGAGCTGGGGAAAAACAGGCTGGAAAGCGAGCTTGATTCAAAGAGCTCAGAGCTAATGCTTACAATGCGCTACCTGATCGAAAAGAATGAAATCATGACCGAACTTAACAGTCATGTGACGGAACTGAAATCGCAGCCTGCAAGATATCCCCAGAAGATTGTACGGGAAATGGAAAAAATAATCAGCAGCGGGCTCAATTCACAGACTGAGGAATGGAAGAACGCGATGAACAGCCTGAAGCTCTCGCAGCAGGGATTCTTTAAGAAAATGCTCGACAAGTACCCTCATCTTACTCCCAACGATCTGAGGCTCTGTTCATATCTGAGGATGAATTTTACCACAAAGGAAATTGCCAAACTGCTCAATATCTCATCCAGGGCGGTTGAGATCAGCAGGTACAGGCTGAGGAGAAAGCTCAGCCTCGATCACGATGTAAATCTTACTGAATTCCTTATCAGGGAGAGTGAGGGAGAAGCCGGTTGATATTTTGTGCCTAAATATTACTGAAGTTTTTTGGATAATTAATCCTGAATTTTATTATCTTTGCACCGGAAAATTTGAAACTCAAACGATTAGTATATCAGATCGTAAGTTGTTAACTAAACAAAGTATTAAAAAAAGGTTAGAAAAATGAAGAACAGAATTTTAATGGGATTAGCAGCCGTTGTTATGGTTGCTGTCCTTGCTAGTTGTGGCAAGAAGCCGCAGGCTGAAATCGATGCTACAAATGCTGCCATCACAGCTGCCCAGGCAGCCGAGGCTAACGTTTATCTTCCTGCTGAATTCGCAGCTCTCCAGGATTCCCTGAATGCAATCAACGCAGCTATCACTGAAGTTGACGGCAAACTTTTCAAGAATTACAAGGATGTTGTTGCCAAGCTTGCAACCCTGAAGACAGATGCTGAAACAGTTACCGCTAATGTAGCTGCCAAGAAGGAAGAAGTGAAGAAGGAAGCTGAAGGTCTCATGGCTGAGATCAAGGCTGTTGTTGAAGAAAATGCAAAGCTCTTCCCGAAACTCCCGAAAGGCAAGGAAGGCGCTGCAGTTATCGAAGCTGTAAAAGCTGACCTCGCAAATGTTGACGCAGCTGTTGCTGAAGCTCAGGCTCTTTACGACAAGGGTACCTATATGGATGCTCTTAACAAGGTGAAAGCTGCCACTGAGAAGGCTAAAGCTCTCAACACAGAGATCAAGGAAGTTCTTACCAAGGCAAGGATCAGGTTCTAATTCCTGATTCTCCTTATGAAATAAAAAATCCCCGGATCCGTGTCCGGGGATTTTTTTAAGCCGGGAGGCAGAGCTGCCATGCACAGGGTCTGGAAACACATACTCTTAATCACCCCCCTTTCCTTATTTGTCGCCGTTATGGGATTCCTGATCTTTTACCCGGTTCCCAAACCGCCGGCAGGTGAAATGGAATATGCCCGCAATGCCATATCTGCGGCCGTAAAGCAAGGAGCGGGAACCTATTCGCAGACTCTGTACAACTATGCCCTGAACTGCTACGACTCGGCCCTGGTACTCTGGAAACTCGAAAACAACAGGAACAGGTACAGGCGGAACTACGATAAAGTGACACGCTATGCCTCGCTGGCGGCAGCCAAAGCCCTTGAAGCCTCACGCGATTCCGAGGCTAATACCACCGGGATGAATTCAAGCGTGCTCGAAAAGATCAACTCAGTCATGAAAACCGACGAGGAAATCAAACGCCGTTTTTCAAAATACCCTCTGCCCACAGAATTCCGTCATAATATTTCCAGGGGACAGATCCTCCTCTCCGAGGCCCGTATTGCCTGGGAGGAAGGCGACTATGTAAAAGCACAAAGAAAAATTGAAGAAGCTGAGAGCCTTCTTACGGCCGCATATGAATACGCCGACGCCGACCTGAGAAATTATTTCAGGGCCTACCCGCAGTGGAAAACCTGGATCGACACCACCATAACGGAATCCAGGATAAACCAGGATTACTCAATTATCGTTGACAAGTTCTCGAGAAAGCTTGTGCTCTATTACAGCGGTGAGCCGCTGATAAGCTACAAGGCTGAGCTGGGAAAGAACTGGGTAGGCGATAAAAGGGTCAGGGGAGACAAGGCAACACCGGAAGGAATGTACAGGATCGCTAAGAAGTTCCTTCACGACAGTACCACTTACTATAAGGCCCTTCTTCTTGATTATCCAAACGAAGAAGATACTGCTATCTTTGAGGGTATGATAACGAAGGGACAGCTCCCTAGAAACGCAAAAATCGGCGGAATGATCGAGATCCATGGCAACGGGGGTAAGGGAAGCGACTGGACTGCAGGGTGCATAGCACTGACAGACAGGGAGATGGACAGCCTCTTCAGCAAGGTAAGCATAGGGACGCGTGTAACAATAGTAGGCTCTATGTACAGCCTCAATAATGTTCTTAAAAGATAAGCTGCCGGTTAATGGAAGAGACAAATTTCAACGGTCAGCAGGAGCAGCCTGTAGGGATGCACGATATCCCGGGCAGGGAAGAAGGCTTCAGCATTTTAAAGGCAGGATGGTTTAAGATCACCATCAAAATCGTTTCCGTAACAGCAGTTGTCATCCTGCTGCTGTCATTCTTTGCCTTCGTCGTACCTTCGCTCAGGGATATGACGGCACGGTCGCAGACCGTTATCAGCAATTCGAAGACTCTGAAAAAGGATGCTTCCTACAAAAAGCAGATAACACAGCTTAACAGGGACCTCCAGCGCCTGTCGAGGAGATATAACAGCTTTACATCAGGTCAGACCTACCTGGTTATCAACACCACCGACAACCTTTTCTTCCTCTACAGGAACAAGAAGCTTATCAGGGAAGGGCACTGCAGCACAGGAAGCTTCAAGATGCTCAAGACCGAAGAGGGCAGAAGCTGGATATTCAAGACACCTAAAGGTAAATTCACTATCCTGGGAAAACAGACAAATCCTACCTGGAGGAGGCCCGACTGGGCTTTCGTGGAGGAAGGACTGCCGGTTCCGGAACGCCAGGACGATCCCTCAAGGTACGAATACGGGGTCCTTGGCGATTATGCACTGGCCCTCGGCGACGGATACCTCATTCACGGCACAATCTATAAAAGATTCCTTGGAATGCCTGTGACTCACGGCTGTGTGAGGCTTAATGATGAGGATCTTGAAGCAGTGTTCAACTCTCTCAGCATCGGTTCAAAAGTTTACATTTTCTGACACCCGCAATGGATACGGAAAAAAAAGACATAAAAGGTATCACGAGAAAGCGACTCGTTGCATTCCTGATCGCGGTGACCGTCATCCTGTTATATTACACCGTTATGCAGATGGTGTCGCCTGCAAAGACGATGAGGCAGCTGAAAAAGGAGCATGGTTATGTTCAGGACGAAAAGAATCCGGTCAACGATTCGATATTCACCGATTCGGCATACCTGGCCCTGTTCAGGGAAGTGGCCTTCCTGAAGGCCAGGACAGCGATGGCTGAAAATGACTCGATCTATCTTTCATTAAACCTGGCTGATTCGACTGTGAATCTTGAGATAACGGGAGTAACTGTTGCCAAAACAAGGATCATCAGCAGGAAGGAAAGCAGGATCTTCCGCGACAGGTATTCATACATCATTAGTTCGCTGCTGTCGAAGCCTCTTACAATCACAAGGAATTTTGCTTCGATCCCCAAAGAGCCCCTGATGATAAAGATGGCTCCGAAGGACACTTCCGAGTTCAAACCTGATATCATTCCTGATACAGCTGATTATGAGCCTGTTAACTTTATCATAGAAACCGATGCCGGGATAGTGGTGTATGCTTACCAGGAAGAGAGACTGAATCCCGGTGACCGGCTGCACCTGTTCTTTTTTGATCTCAGGTACAGGATACATTCCGCATGGCAGGACATGAAGAAGATCTTTACCTTCCGGGTGCCTGATTACCATATGTATGTAAGGATGAGGCTTACAAGGGATGATGCCAAGATAATCTACAGGGCTCTGCCTGAACAGGGACAGATTGCGATTTACAGGTAATCAGTGACTGACAGCTGCTGTCTCCTCAGGCACATGCTTATGCCTGAAGAGTATGGCAAACAGGATCGTAACCACCAGGGCATAACCCGCAAATGCGAACCATATCCCGGGCCAGTCGAAGGCCCCGCTTTCAAGTTTAAAGTATTTGTCAATAACAATCCCGCTTATCCTGCTTCCCAGGAAAGCTCCGAAGCCGTTGGTCATCATCATGAACAATCCCTGTGCGCTGGCACGTATGTCGGGAGTGCTCTGTGTCTCCACGAAGAGTGAACCGGAGATATTGAAAAAATCGAAGGCCATGCCGTAGATGATGCATGAGAGGATTATCATCCAGAGCCCTTCTGCAGGATTGCCGATTCCGAACAGGCCGAAACGCAGCACCCATGCAACCATGCTTATCAGCATCACCTTCTTGATCCCGAATTTCTTCAGGAAAAAGGGAATGGTCAGTATAAACAGTGTTTCTGAGATCTGCGACACTGACATTATTATTGCAGGGTACCTGACAGCGATGAGGTCCTTATATTCGGGAATATCAGCGAAGTCGTGAAGGAAGGTGTCGCCGTAGGCGTTTGTAAGCTGAAGGGCAGCACCCAGGAAGATGGCAAAGATGAAGAAAAGAGCCATTTTAGAGCTTTTGAAGAGCCTGAAGGCATTGAGCCCCAGCTCTTCAACAAGTTTCTTCTTATGTCCCCTGGCAAGGGGAGGGCACTTAGGCAGGGTGAAGGCATAAAGACCAAGTACCAGCGAAGCGGCTGCTGCAACGTAGAACTGCATAGGTGAGGTTTCAAAGCCTGAAAGACTGACCACCCACAGCGCTACAATGAAACCTATTGTACCCCAAACCCTTACCGGCGGGTAATCCTTTATTATGTCCATGCCGTTTTTCTTCATGGAGCTGTAGGCAACCGTGATTGCCAGTGCTATTGTGGGCATATAGAACATCATAGTGACCAGCACAACCCAGAAGAATGTGTCGGGATTGTTTATCGCCGGCAGGGTTGAAAGCAGGACGGCGCCCGCGATGTGAAAGATGCCGTAAAGCCTCTCGGCGTTGATCCACCTGTCGGCTATGATGCCGGCTATGGCCGGCATGAAAAGCGAAGCCAGACCCATGGTTGAAAAGATAGCTCCGAAGTCGGTTCCAGACCACTGCTTGTTCTGAAACCAGTATGCTCCAATTGTAAGCAGCCATGATCCCCAGATGAAGAACTGGAGGAAGTTCATGGCTATCAGCCTGCCCTTAAGATTCATAGTCCCGGAATATTTGTTAATGCTAATCTGCGAAGATAGCAAGCTAATCTTAACTGCGGAAGCGGCGGGAGAAAATGTTCAGAAATGTAGCTTCCTCTTCTCCCCCTTGGAAGAGCCTTCCACTGGTGCGGAACAGGTTGTCCCGATAGCTTGAACAGTAGGAAAGCGTATCGGGGGGGCAGGGGGATGTTTTTTTTCTTATCCCCCTTT
>JALONU010000149.1 GCA_025454775.1 Bacteroidales bacterium
CGCCGGTCAATTACACATATTCCGACGGCCAGTACTGGGATGAAACTATTTACAATATTCCTGTGGATGCAGCTTCCCTTGAAGTAAAGCTTCTTTACCAGACTGCTTCAAAGGAATATATCGATTTTCTGAGAACCGGGAATATCACAAACAATTCAGGGCAGATATTGTACGACCTCTGGTCTGCCAACGGAAAATCAGCTCCCGAGATAATGGTCCAAAAAACCATTGATATTTCCACAAATGGCATGAAGGATAATTACAGCAGGAATATATCTGTCTACCCTAATCCTGCAGATGAATGGATCACCTTCAGGTTTGCCGAACCGGTAAATGATGACGATCTTACGGTGTCACTAATAGACGCCCGGGGATCCTATGTCATGAGGTCACAGAAGCTTATTGTCTCAGGTGATGAAGCAAAATTAAATATTGGAAAGCTTGGTCCCGGGAAATATGTATTCGTTATTGAGAACAGGAATACCGTTCAGGTTTCCAGAGGCAAGATTGTTGTCAGATGAATCGACCTGGCGGGATCACGCGAAGTCAAGTCCTGCCATGAAGGCTGGTCTTTCGATGAAGGTTCTCTTCTCTTCATCACCTATATTGGAGAATGAAGCATAAAGAATACCAGGCTTAGTGGTGAGTATCCTGTTGAGTACACCCAGGTGGCTGTTCGCCTGGAGGGATCTGCACAACCTTGATTCAGTATCTTGCCATGTAAGTCCTGAACTGAAGCCTTCAGAGGCGCAAACCGATTCAAAAAGGTCAGGAAGAATGTGTTCGCTGCCTTCAGGGCAATAAATAGAGTCGAAAACCAGGAAGCCGAACTCTCCCGGTCTGAAAATCTGTCTGAAGTAAGGCAGCACCGGCAGAAGGTTCATAAGTAACCACCCCCGAATGCCGGGGAAATGGATGACCCTGAATACTGTAGGGATTGCGGAAACTCCTGCTATTATCCTGTTCCCTTTCTTCATTACATAATAACGATGGTCGATGAAAGAGAATTCACTGCTGTAAAAGGAATATTCCCTGTAGTGATCATCCAGAAGGCCTGTCATTTCAGGCTCTTCAGCAGGCGACAACCTGTGAACCTCAGGTTTCCTTTTCGGATGAAACCTGCTGAAAGCAATTGTTGCAAATGACCTGATCTGCTCGTACCCGGCCTGGCGGACAAAATTTCTTGACCTGTCGTTCTCTCTCTCCACACAGGCATAGACAACATGAGGATCAGCAGGATTTTCCATTGCACCGGGTATTGATGCAGGGTTGCTGAACATTGAGAAGATCTTCTGCTTGAAGGAATCCTGCATCCTGGAAAGTCTCTGGAGGCTGCGGTCGGCCCTGCCCCCGGCAAGAATTGTACGACGGCTCAGGCCAATCACACCTTCCAGGTTGTTCCTTTTGTAAAGAGCAACGAACGACAATCCCTTCCCGTAGTATTTCATCCTTTCGGCTGCATTCTTGACTGAGTACCTCAGACCGGCACCGGTGCCAAGGACTGTTTTGGCAAGGAGGGAAAGGATCTCCTCGTCAGGTTCTGTCTTATGCTTTATTTCCAACCGTTTATAGTCAAGAATAGTTTCTTCAGCCATAACAGAACTGTTGAGTGATTGGGGTGTAATCTATAAAGTTACAACAAAAAAGTTGCTTTCTACAGGATCTAATCCATTATTCACGTCATTGGCTTCGCATCATTGGCTTCGCGCTTTGCCAACCGTAGCCTCGGCGTAGGTTGGTCATTGGCGCTTCGCGCGTCATTCAATCGTCATTGGGCCTCCTAACGTCGGCCGTCATTCATTGTTAGACTCCGATTTACAATTGAATGACTATTGAATGACTATTGAATGACCAGTCTCCGTTGCAACTTCAGCCGTTGGTTTTCTAACTATACCACTTCCTTTTCCTGTTTGGCAGATTATTAAGGATATCTATCGTGATATTGATATCGTTGATAAGCTGGAAGTCGAGCATTCCTGCGTTCACAAAATCAGCACCATTTTCGAAAGCCCACCTGATACCGTCCCTCGGGGGGATCGCTCCTGCTGCCATTGTTTTGAAAGCCATCACAGGAAGTGTCGCCCTGCTCACAAAATCGAGTGTCCGTTCGGGAAAGGTGCAGAAGCAGTTGTCATGCCATTTGTTATGGTCCGGTTGCCTGGTGCCTATCGATTCATAGGCAACCCTGTTTTCGACCGGGTGAGCCGACCAGTATTTATCATGGTGCATCGTAACCATATAGTAATCGGGAATGATTCCCTTCTCTGCACAAACTTTCTGAGAGTCGACCATGTGGGCTCCCATGCCGGCCACCATACCTTTCTTCCTGATGTAGTCGATCAGCTTTGCAATGTCATCGAACCTGTTCTCCACGACAAGCCGGTCACACCACTCACCATGGAGCTGGATGATGTCGACGCCCAGGTCAGTTGCCTGATCGAACTGTTCAAATATGTTTGTTGTATTCCGGTTGAGCCCCACCTGACCGATTACCAGTATCTTACTGCCGGTTTCCTTCCTGTACCTTGCAATGAGAGCCAGCGACGCAAACCCGGATCCTATGCAGTTGATGCCTGCCTGTTCTGCCATCATAAGCGTTTCAAAGACTTTCTTCTCTGTGTTATATGCTTTGAAAAGGGAACCCACATATGTCAGATCGCGGGAATGTGCAAAACCGTTGATTGGGTTGCTGCCTATTATGAGCCTGCTGATCTCATGTTTTCCCAGTTTTCCTTTCGGCAAAACACCTTTAAGATTCTGGACAGCAGATGGCTTTACCGTTTCATCGGGTTCAGCCGCGAAATCAATCATTCTGCCACCTGCCATTCCCAGGAGCGGAATTGCGGCCATGTTCCTGAGAGCCTGCCGGCGCGACCAGGTCTTCTTCGCTTTCATGTTAGTCAGGATTTGGTTATTACCATAATATTACGAAGAAATTTCGGATTTCGGATTGTTGATTTCGGATTTCGAAGCGAAGCTGAGATCCTGACCGAAGTGTCGGGAGTTGATTTCGGATTTTGGGAGTCATTTTATCATTGCCGGTTGAGAGTAATTTTCTTACATTTGATTGACTCAAGCTCCACTACCATGAAAACCTTTCGCCATACTCTGACACGAAGGAAATTCGTCGAGACCACTACAATAGCCGTCATCGGAGCCCCACTCATCCTGAGTTGTTCAAGAAGCAAGCCATCGCCTAACGGTAAACTACAGCATGCCTGCATAGGAGTCGGGGGGATGGGCTGGAGCGATATGAATAAGTTCAGGGAGGATCCAAACGTAGAGATTGTTGCCATATGCGATGTCGACTCAGACAACCTGAAAAAGGCTGCTGCCCTTCTGCCAGGCGCCCGGACCTACAGCGACTGGAGGGAACTACTGTATGCTGAAGACAGGAATATCGATTCCGTTAATGTCACAGTCCCGGATCATAATCACTTCCCGATAGCGTACACTGCCATCCGCAAGCGTAAGCACGTATATTGCCAGAAGCCAATGTGCCACGATGTTTCAGAAGTGAGGAAGCTTACTGAGGCAGCCATCAAGGCACGTGTGATAACACAGCTTGGCACCCAGGTGGCAGCCCGGCCGTGCGACCGGATGGGCGTTCAGCTTCTGAAAGATGGTGTGATCGGTAAGATTAAACATGCGTATCTGTGCTCCAACCGTCCGGGCGCAGTGGAGAATTACCGCCTGCAGGGGCCTAGGCCAAAGGAAGAACAGTCAGCACCGGCAAATCTGAACTGGGAGCTCTGGACAGGCACTTCTCCGCTTCGTTCATGGGCTCCGGAGATCTACCACCCGATGAAATGGAGGGCATGGCAGGATTTCGGCACCGGATGGTCAGGCGACATAGGCTGCCACATTTTTGATCCCGTCTGGAAGGGTCTGGACATGAAACAGCCGCTGTCGGTCAAAGCTGAAGTCCAGCAATCGTGGAAGGATTCAGCTGAAAGAAGGGCTGATACATGGCCGCAGGGAGATCATATCACCTGGATGTTCCCTGGCAACGAAAAGACCGAATCGGATGTATTTCCGCTCGAATGGTTCGACGGGGAATTCTATCCTCCTGAAGAAATAAGGGCACTGGTGGGAAACATGGAATACCCTGCCGAATCGTCAATGATTATCGGCACCGAAGGAGCTCTTCTTATACCTCATGGGGGAAGTGCTCCCGTATTGTTTCCTGAAGAGAAATTCAAGGATTATAAGATGCCCGAATTTGAACCGGGCAATCACTATCATGCTTTTGTGGTAGCCTGCCTGGGAGGTCCCAAGACCGAGTCGCACTTTGCACAATCAGGTCCTATGACTGAAGCCATATTGCTTGGAACTGTAGCCATACGGATTCCCGACACAGTCCTCAAATGGTACCCCGAAACACTTGCAACCGATAATGCCAGCGCAAACACAATGCTCCGGCGCAGTTACCGTAAAGGCTGGAAGATAGCAGGATTCTGATCTACTTTTGTAGGGAAATGACCTACAAGGCTTTCAGTACATAGATTACAGCCAGGTTTACTGTTAATCTGCAACTTGCACCTGAAAAAAAGTTGCAGAATGAATAGAAACCTTATACTTATTTTGATCCCGGCAGCATTTCTGCTGCTTATCACTGCCAGGTCCGTCGCGCAGGTAAAAATCACCGATGGTAGCGATCTGACAATAAATCCCAACTCTCTTCTTGAGCTGGAAAGCCCTGATAAGGGTTTGCTTTTCCCGAGAGTAGCACTGAGCAGCCTCGCCAGTCCTTCACCGCTAATAGCACCTGTACCGGTCGCTATGGTTGTTTACAGCTCGGGCGGATCAGTGCCTGACGGATTCTATTTCTGGGATGGTGCCAGGTGGAAGGGAATGAACCCGTCGGAAAGAAGAATGATGGCTCCGGTATCAGTAAGCCAGGATGACACGCTTCAGATGATGTGCAGCGTGATCTTTGCCTCAAACGATATTACACTGACACTTCCCGATCTAAGCGGCACCGATTCGACAGTACAGATCACGGTCAAGAACACCGGGAGTAATAAGGATCTTGTAATTGTCAGGGGAAACGCTTCCGCTTTGATTGACGGGATGGAAGAAGCGGAAATAAGACCTAAGCTTGGAAAGACATTCATCAATAACGGAACGGAATGGATAATACAGAACAGGGAAGCCGGGGGAGATGAGATAATTGACGTAGGACCTGATGAGCCTTTTTCGACAATTTCAGATGCTCTGGAGTTCCTTGAGGAGCATATGGATCTCCCTACTGTTATCAGGTTGTCGGGAATGACGATGGTTATGTCGGAGACTGAGATTATTGATCTTCCGTATCCGCTTACGATACAGGGGACCTCTTATGGCAGCGGAACGATTGCGGCAGGCCCCGGACTGGCCGGAAAACCTATGTTCAGATGTAAATCGGAGTGCTATTTCAAGATGCTTGTTTTCGATGCAACAACTCTTGCAGGATACGGCACAACCCCGGGTGAGGATGCTATCAGGTTAGTCGGATCAGGCACGTACAATGAAATAAAGGACTGTACCTTTGAAGGATTCCACAATACAATTGTTGATTCAACTGATGCCGAGCTCTGGCTGTTTGAATGTGACATATTAGACGCCTCAAATACAGGCTTACTGCTGCACTCACAGGAACCCGGCTCAAAGATCAGGGTCTCCGAGACTGATTTTATAAGATGCAAGACAGGTGTATGCCTCTCAAAGGGAACACTGGCAGAGATTCAGCTTATCTCCGGTTTCTATGAAAATGACGATAACGGATCTGCTATCTGTTATGATCCGGCAGCCTTCTCATTCTCATCTCTTATCATGACCAATAATGCATGGAATTACAGGGGAACGGCAATGACCGGTTTTGATTTCTCAAGGACCGACGGCAGAGACGCAGAAGCTTTTGTAGAAAACAACGTAGGCTTTGTTAGCAATAAACCACATGGGAAAATAAATGTGGTGAACAACAGCACTCAGGTAACATGTACCGATGCAAATAACTGGTATAAAGCTGCATGGACAAACACTTCTGATTTCAATACTAATCTCAGGATAGAAAACAATAAAGTTACCTTCCTTCCCACTTCCCCCCGCGATGTAAATATATTCATCTCGGGCAATGTAATGGAAGACAGCAATAACAGGGTAATTACCATAGCCATTGTAAAGAACGGAAATACCGCTGTCCGTTACGGTGAGACATCCCTGAGGGTTACAGTAGCCAACCAACCATTCCAGTTCTCGACGATCATTCATCTCGAGAACGTCCAGAAGAACGATTATCTTGAGATGTACTGTTCGTCGGCGAATGCCGGGGACAAGCTCACATTCCAGGATATCAACTGGTATATCTCGGCTGAATAGCCAAAATCACCTCTGCAAATAAACAAGTTAGCACAACCATGATAAAATTCACAAATTCAATAATAATCCTGACAGCTTCTTCATTACTGTCAGTTTCATCCTATGCACAAAAAATGGCTGTTGCCCCGGGAACGACTGTTATGGCAGCCGGGGGATTGCTGGCAGTTAAGCCGGGTGTTACCAATAACGGAACATTCGTAAACCAGGGCAACAGCTTCGTTTTCACCGGAACCGGACAGGTTTTGAATGGAAGTTCCGGTATAACCTTCGATAATGTAGTTGTCTCAGACGGGACATCTGTAACTTTTTCGGGCGGAAACAACACCCTAAGCGGCGCTCTCCTGGTCGACGGGACTCTGAATCCCGGAGGACGGCTCACGCTTCTGTCCGATTCTGCCCGGACAGCCATGATAGATGGTGCGGGCAAAGGCCAGGTGAGCGGATCGCTGACCATGCAGAAGTTTATACCCTCTTCATTCGGCTATCATTACCTCAGCTCTCCTTTCCAGTCTTCAACTGTTGCACAGCTTGGGGATGAAGTCAATCTTTCAGCTTCTTTCCCGCCCGTGTACCGTTATGACGAGAACAGGGCTTACTCAGGATGGGTGAATCATTCCAACCCAGCAAACCTGCTGGAACCGATGAGGGGATATTCGGTATTGATGGGTCTTGGCCATGAACCGGTTACAGCCGATCTTGAGGGTGTCCCTGGAAACGGGAAGATCTCTCTTGCCCTTTTAAATAACAACCAGCCCTATACAAAAGGCTTCAACCTTGCCGGGAATCCCTATCCCTCTCCCATCGACTGGGATTCTCCCTCAGGATGGACAAAAACGAATATAGATGATGCTATCTTCTACTTTCTCCCGGGCACAGTCAGTCAATACTCCGGTACTTATAGCTCTTATCAGAACGGCATATCAAGCGATGGTGAGGTGTCAGGGATAATACCGGCGATGCAGGGATTCTTCGTACATGTTACTGACGGATCGTACCCTGTTTCAGCATTGCTTGAGGTCAATAACGATGCCAGGGTGACCACCACTGCCAAAAGTTCCAAAGAACCTGAATCCAAAGGCACGACTGCACTGGTGAGGCTTGCAGCAGGCTACTCCGACAATCTTGCATCCTACGATCCTTTTGTAATCTATTACAATGAAAAATCAACAAACGGCTTCGACGGGCAATACGACGCACTGAAGCTCTTCAACACTGATGCATCGGTTACAAATTTCTATGTTTTTGCCGAAGACGGTACAAAACTTTCCATTAATGCACTTCCGAGCGCTTTCGATACTCTATGTACTGTAAGGCTTGGACTTAAGACGGAAAGAAGCGGTGAACTTGTCTTCAGGATAAAGGACGTTACCGGCTTCTATGCCGATAAGACCATACAGATAAGGGATGTAGTAACAGGGGCTTCGGTAATTCTGAGAACTGATAATGATTTCAGGGTAAGTCTCCCGGCAGGAGATTACCAGAACAGATTTTTCCTTAACATGTTCACCTTTACAACAGATATTGCCGACGATGTTACTGAAGATGGAATATGGTTCAGGGCGTATGAATCGTATGGAAGCCTTATGGCTGAGATCAGGGTCCCGGAAGGCAGGAATGGCCTGCTGACGGTTACAAACCTTAATGGGCAGATTTTATTCAGTGCAAAGGTTCATGGGACAGGACAGAATGAGTTTCATCCGGCCCTTAGCGAAGGTATTTATATTGTCACCCTCAGTTCCGGTACTCTGCGCAAATCGCAGAAAATATACTTCGGGAAATAGGCCTTCAGACCAGGCCGAGGTATTTTTTTACAGATCCTGTCAGATCGTGTTTATTGAAAGGCTTTGACAAATAGTCGTTGCAGCCACAGGCAAGTACATTTTCCCTGTCGGATTCAAATGCATAGGCCGTTATTCCGATTACGGGGAGGCCGGGCCTGATCTTTTTTATCTGCCGGGTTGCCTCGAATCCATCCATTACGGGCATCTTGATATCCATCAGAACAAGATCAATCGTGTCATCATTACGACAGATATCCACTGCCTGCCTGCCATTGCGGGCTTCCTTGTAATCGAGGCCAAGTCCTTCAAGATAGAGCCTTATCAGCAGACCGTTGTTTCCCTCATCATCAGCTATAAGCACGCGTTTTCCGTATTTCTGGATGCCCGGCGTATTCTTCTGATGATCCTGTCCCTGCAGGTTCCCGCCGCCGCCCTCCACCGGGACTGATAGTATGAATTCGGATCCTCTTCCAATTTCAGAAAGCACCCTGATGTCGCCGCCCAGCTCCCTGGCATAGGCACGGGCTATTGATAATCCGAGGCCGGTTCCATCGTAGAGTCTGGAGACTGAGTTGGAAACCTGGTAGAAACGATCGAATATCTTATCAAGGAGCTCATCAGGTATCCCTATACCTGAATCAGCAACACTGAATTCAACTCCTGCGTCAACGCATTTGCATGTAAGCTGTGCAAAACCTTTATTCGTGAATTTAATGGCATTCCCGAGAAGGTTTATAAGTATCTGGCGAAGCTT
>JALONU010000150.1 GCA_025454775.1 Bacteroidales bacterium
TGCGAGATGGAGCTCAACGCCGCCGGTAATGTTAATTTCGATATGGGAAGGTACGGCATAGAGTTCGTAGCATCACCCCGCCATGCAGACGGGATCGTAATAACCGGGCCGATAACGGAAAATATGTCTGAGGCGCTTCAGATAACCTACGACGCGGTTCCTGAACCCAAAATCATAATTCTTGTGGGCACAGATGCTATCAGCGGCGGAATTTTCAGTAAATCTCCCGCGGTAAACAGGAAATTCACAGAGTCACACAAAATCGACCTTTATGTGCCGGGAAATCCTGCACATCCGCTGACCTTCATCAACGGAATTATGGATTTACTTGGAATAGAATGAGCCCTGAGCTCTGAGCCTTTCGCCCTGCGCCATCAGTATCCTGCAGCCTGTCCGTCCTTCCTTGATTCTGAAGCTCCGAACCAGACCTTGTTTTTGTCGTCCCACATTATCGCCTGGTAGCCACCATAGCCGCCAAGATCCCACTGGATAGTATGTCCCATCCGCATCAGCGCCTGTATCACGTCGGTACGGAATCCGCTTTCCAGCATCAGTATGCCTCCGTCGGTCATTAGCTGCCCTGTTGGCTCCGATGATCCGGTATGGTGAATTCTTGGCGCATCACCTGCTTCCTGAAGGTTCATTTTAAAATCTATAAGGTTGACCACTATCTGAGCATGCCCCTGCGGCTGCATGTCTCCTCCCATCACGCCAAAGCTTATCCATGGTTTCCTGTTCCTGGTTATGAAAGCAGGTATTATCGTGTGAAAGGGTCTTTTCCCCGGAGCATAGACATTTGCGTGACCTGGCGACAGGCTAAACATCTCACCCCTGTCCTGGAGAATAAAGCCAAGTCCGGTCGGGCACATCCCGGAACCCATTCCCCTGTAATTGCTCTGGATAAGTGAAACCATGTTCCCAAACTTATCGGCAACAGTGAGATAAACAGTGTTACCGGCTTCTATTATACCTGCGTCATAGACTTTGGATGCATTCGAGGGATCTATAAGTTTCCTCCTTTCTGCTGCGTATTTCTTTGAAATCAGCTGGGTTACGGGCACTTTGGTAAAAAGCGGATCGGTATAGTATTTTGCCCTGTCCTCGAATGCCAGTTTCTTGGCTTCGGTGAAAGTATGAATATATTCGGCCGACCCGAATCCCATAGCTTCTATATCGAATCCTTCGAGGATGTTGAGTATCTGGAGTGCAGCTATACCCTGTCCGTTAGGCGGAAGTTCCCATATCTCAAAACCTCTGTAAGTGGTGCTTACCGGTTCGATCCATTCAGAGTGATGTCGTGCCATATCGTCGTAGGAGAGAAATCCTCCCTGCTTTTTCATGAAAGCGTCAATTGTTCTTGCGATGCTGCCCCTGTAAAACTCGTTCCGGCCTCCCTTAACTATTTTTTCGAGCGTTGCGGCAAGCTGTGGATTCCTGAAGATCTCCCCTTTTTCAGGGGCTCTTCCGTTAGGCATATATACTTCCCGGATATTTGGGTACTCCTTTAGTTTCTGGGTGCCGGCTGCCAGGTAGTAAGCTATTACTTCGGTCACGGGAAATCCTTCCCTTGCACAGGTAATCGCAGGCTGAAGTATATCCTTCATGGTAAGCCTTCCGAACATGTCGTGCATTTCGTACCAGCCGTCAACACAGCCGGGAACTGAAACCGGGAGCGGGCCTACAGGAGGAATATATTCATAATTGTTTTCTATAAAGTATTCGAGCCTGAGCGATCTGGGTGATTTGCCGCTGGCATTCAGTCCGTAAAGCTTTCCCTTGTCAGCGCTCCATATCAGAGCAAAGAGGTCGCCTCCGATACCCGCACCTGTTGGTTCCACAACACCCAGCACCGCATTTGCGGCTATAGCAGCATCAATGGCATTGCCTCCCTTTTTCAGGATGTCAAGCGCGGTCTGGGTTGCGAGCGGATGGCTTGTTGCGGCCATGCCGTTCCTGGCAATCACTTCCGATCGTGTTGAAAAATCGTACCCTGTTATCCTGTCCTGCGATAAGGCAGTAACGCCCGCAACCAGGCACATGAGCGCTGACAGATAAAGCTTCATCACATTTGAAGGTTATGACGCAAAGTTAAGAAAAGACCCTGACTATTTCTCCATCGCCCTGGCTTTTAATTCCGGAGGCATCTTCTCAATGGCATACCTTAGCGAGGTCCGTGGCATCGTGGCCCTGTGTTTCATTACGTAATTAAAAACCTCCTTCTGGTGTTCCTGGCTTGCGGCCTTGAGCATCCAGCCGTATCCCTTCTGAACCATGTCGTCGGGGTCGGAGTGAAGAATGCCGGCTATGGTGAATATATCGTCGAGGAACATACCTTTACGTGCAGGCACGATAAGCGACACTGCAGAAGCACGTTTAACCCAGCGGTTTTTTGACTTTGCCCAGCGCTTAAGCCCGGAAAGATATGAAGGATACATCTCGATGAATGTACCTATGGTGTGATTGCATAATGTATCGCATGCTGCCCAGTTGGTGACGTAACTGCTGACCCATCTCTCAAAAATCTCAAAGTCTGATACCTCATACAGCTTCCTGACATTGTACGACCATATGCATGCGATTGCAGCTTCTTCGAGATATCCTGTTTTCCAGAGTTCTTCGCAAAGTGAGAAAACTACCTGTTTAGTCTTGCCGGGAAGCTCCTTCCAGTACGATTTTGCAATCTGCTCCGTCTGCGCCGATTTAAGTCCATGGATCTTTACCTCTTCCCTGAAGTACTTTTCACCCTGTATTCTTGTTCCTTCATCTGCATTATTAACAATGGCATTCCTGATCTCTTCGATAATGTTATTCATGATGTTAGGTAGTTTTTATAAATTAGTCACTTTTAAAGACCTCCTGACTATGAAAGCAAAGATATGCTTATCTCTTCTGATTTCCATGATATGCCAGATTCTGCCAGCCCAGCTGCCTGATGCGATAAAGTGGCAGAAATACGAACTTGTTTTCAGCAGTGCGGCAACCTATGACAACCCTGTTCAGGATGTAAGAAGTTTTGAGATAACATTTACTTCACCTACAGGGCTCAGGAAGACCATTAACGGCTTCTGGGACGGCGGAACGGTCTGGAAAGCCCGGTTCATGCCCGGCGAGGCGGGAGTTTGGACTTTCGAAACCAAATGCTCCGATACAAAGAACCAGGGCCTCGAAGGGCAGAAGGGATCCTTTGCCTGTCAGCCACAGTCAGGCAATAAGGATATCTTCACTCACGGGCCTCTAATAAACCCGGAAGGTACATATCACCTTGCACATCAGGATGGAACACCTTTCTTCTGGCTCGCATGCACTGCCTGGAACGGTGCACTCAGGTCAACAGCAGCAGAATGGGATCAATATCTGGAGCAGAGAGTCTCCAATAATTACAATGTCATACAGTTCGTCACAACCCAGTGGAGAGGATGCGACAAAAGCAGCGAGGGTCTTGTTGCATTCACGGGAAGCGGAAGGATCAGCATAAATCCCGAATTCTTCAGGCTCATAGACAGCAAGATAGACAGGATAAATGAGTACGGACTGGTTGCAGCTCCTGTTGTACTGTGGGCACTCCAGAGCGGTGCCGGCAGGGAGCTCAGCCCCGGATACTATCTTCCCGACGATCAGGCCATACTGCTTGCAAGGTACATTGTGGCCAGGTATGGTGGAAATCATGTTGTCTGGCTACTGGGCGGTGACGGAAATTACCTCGGCACCTATGAGCAGCGCTGGAAAACGATCGGACGGGCTGTTTTCGACGGCAGGCACCAGGGTATCGTAGCCCAGCACCCCCAGGGAAGATCATGGATAGGAGAGGTTTATAAGGATGAAGGCTGGCTTGACATAATTGGTTACCAGAGCAGCCACAGCAACGCAGAGTCGACTGTTAACTGGATAACAAAAGGACCAATGAGCCAGATGTGGCAGCGTCTGCCGGCAAGGCCGCTGATTAATCTCGAACCAAACTACGAAGAGATTGGCTTCCGTATCACCGACCGTGACGTTCGCAATGCATGCTGGTGGAGCCTGTTCGCAACCCCGATAGCAGGAATCACGTACGGGGCAAACGGCATATGGCCATGGCTGAGAAAGGGTGAACGCATACTGAACCATGGCGACGCACCGGGAACCTCTCCATGGGATGTAAGCATCAACTTCCCGGGTTCAATACAAATGGGTTACCTGGCAGGGTTCATAAAGGAGCTGGAATGGTGGACATTCTATCCCGCGCAGGAGCTTCTCGTTGAACAGCCCGGAGACAGACAGTTCAACAGCTTTGTATCAGTGACGAAGAGTCTGGATAATAAAACGATCCTGGTCTATTTACCTGATAAACAAACTATCCGGTTGAGAAAACCTGAGGGGCAAATTTACACTGCCCGATGGTTTGATCCGGCCAGGAACAATTGGCTCGAAGGCTCTTTTACTGTATCAGGGGATCTTATGACCCTGACATCTCCCGGCGATGGCGATTATGTCCTGTTACTCGGTAAGCAGCTGGTAGTCACAAAAAAGGCAGGGTCGGGGAGGAGCACTGCAGGGAGAAAATAGACCGGAACAGGTTCATTTCATATTCTTCCAGAACTTCTCCTCCGAAGCTTTGAGCTCCCTCCTTTTCTTTCGTTCGAGAAGGAGAAAATATGCGCCGGCCATTATACCTGCAGAGACAATGCATATTAATATAAGCTTCATTAGCTCCGAAGTTGCAGCATCGGGCAGAACCGCTTGTGTTGCAACGCCAGTGGAGCTGATATCAGCTTTGTGCCCGACGTCGATGTTAAAGATGTTCTTTATGAAGAAGAGCATCAGGAAAGCTATTAAACCTGATACCACAGGCGTGAATATCCAGCCTGCAGCTATCTGTCCGAGAAGCCTGAAGTTTATGTTCCTGATACCTTTATAGATCCCTATGCCGAGGACAGCTCCGACTATTACCTGGGAGCTTGATACCGGCACCATTGGAATCGCAGGAAGTCCATGCCTGACAAAGAAGCCGGAAAGAGCCGATGATGAGAAGATGAAGAGAACGAGAGACTGGGCAAGTACCACTACCATGGCAGCTTCGGACGATAGTTCAACGATGTTCGAGCCTATTGTTTCCATAACCTTCTTTGAATAGGTTATTATCCCGGTCGCAATGGCAAGTCCTCCCAGCAGGAAGAGCTGCTGCGCGGAAGAAAGTGAAAACAGTCCCAGGTCAAGAGGCTGGAGGTTGAACGCTGGTACAAATACACCCATGACATTGGCGATGTTGTTCGCCCCCAGGCTGAAGGCACCGAAAGCTCCTGTGATTATCAGTCCTGTGCGGATATATGATTCAAATTTAATGAGGTGGACCTTTGAGATCTTTTTGATCCATGATATAAGCATGAAGAGAAGTATGCCAAAGATGCCTCCGAGCACAGGTCCGGAAATCCATGTCCCCACAATCTTTGATAACGTACCCGGGTCAGTGGCATTTCCTGTGAAAAAGTTCCATCCTATTATCGCACCTACTATTGCCTGCGTTGTGGATACCGGCAGCGAGAACTTCGTCATCACGTAGATAACCAGTGCTGCCGCGAGTGCAAGGGTGAATGAGCCGCCTATTGCATTTACGGCCCCAAGTTTGCCAAGCGTGTTTGCAGCTCCTGCACCCTGGAGCACGGCTCCCAGAATTACAAATATTGAGGCAATTATGGCTGCTTTCCGGAACGATATCATTTTTGAACCGACAGCCGATCCAAAAACGTTGGACGCATCGTTTGCCCCGAGCGACCAGCCCAGGAAGAGACCGCTTGTCAGAAAGAAGAAGATCATTTACATAATTATCTTTATCGCCATCCCCGAAAGGAGGTCTGCAGCCCTCTGGGCAAGATCGGAAATGTTCTCGATGTGATGGACAATGAACCTCAGGTGAGCCTTGTGCGCAAGATCAAGCTCCGGGGTATCCTGGAAGATCCGTTTCTTGGTCTTCAGGGAGAGCTTGTCGGTTTCGCTCTCGAAGTAATATACCTTAAGCAGTTTTTCCCTGACGGTGTAGGGAGCCTTGAAGTATGCGCGTGCAGCAGGTATTAATTCTTCGGCTGCATTTGCCGACTCCTCTGCCAGGGTAATGAAATCCCTGTTGAGCTTCTCAGGAATTTCCGGCATCTCGGTGAAGATCTCGTTCAGCGATTTCTTGATGTTGTCGATTATCTCATCCATCTTGTCTATCAGGGTTGTTACCTCTGCCCGGTGCTGGGGAAGAATGGAATGAGTGATCATGTCGCTCTCGATCATCCTCTGTAGCTTGTCAGCGTTGCCCTCAAGAGTGTCGACCTTTTTGAGATGTCGTTCGTAAGCTTCGAAATCCCTGTTGAGGTATGCTTTTATTGCCTCCCTGAAGACAAGTATGCCCAGTTCAATGTTGTCGAAGAACTCATCTATGCTCAGTATAAGCTTTTTAGTCGTCCGTGTGAATAATGCCATAGAACAGATGATTAGGTCGGCAGCATTTATATCCCTGCCGGTTTTTATCAAAAGTAATAAATAAGGATCATTTTAAGATAAGCTGCGGGCTCAGAATTCAATTATTTTTTCCACCCTGTTCGTTCTGAGGTACTGTTTGAGGATCACCTGTATGTCGCGGTTATCCTGTGAGGGGACAATGCAGTCGTGCACTGCAGAGAGGCCGAACCCCATGTCGTTGATATTAAAATATCCGTATCCTGCAAACTTCCCATTTACAATCTTGACGGCACTTCTTTCCTCGTCATTTCTGCCTTTATCTATAATAAAGAAATTCCTGGAGGCAAATACAAATTCACCTGAAGCCGCTGCTGCCCTTTCATTGTATTTTTCAGGAGTTTCATGACCGCAGCAGGCTCCCCTGCAAATGCCTACATGATACTGGAAGCACGGACCATTGCTTTCGTAAAGCCCGGTAAGCTTCTGGCAAAGGTTATATGCTTCAGTCATCGATACAAGCTTCGATCTGGCCCTTTCCCTTGACGAAAACACCGAAAGCGGCACATCGTCCGAATCGACAGGTCCGAACCTGAAATTAATGTACCCGTTGTTGTCAGTGAAGCTGTAAACCCCCCACTGGAATGATGATCTTCGCTGAGCCCTGTTATAGAAGGGTTTGTTCTCCTTGATCTGCGACGACTCCAGGAGCAGGGCAATAAGCTCACTTCCGGTGGATTCCCAGTCGAGATCCGCGATCATGTCGCGCATTTCCATAGCCCTGTTGGTGGAATTGTTAGAAAGGTGTGTGTATATCCTTTGCTGGAGGTTCCTGCTTTTACCTATATATATAAGGTCTCCGGCTTCATTATAAAAATAATAAACACCGGGAGTATCCGGAATCTCTTCAATTCTCGACAGATCGAGTTTCGGGTTCAGCTTCGATATCCTGGTATTCCGGATCAGGTTTGACGACCTTCCGTTTATCTCACTGTCCTTCCTGAGAAGCATCTCGAACAGCTTAACGGTAGCAAGTGCGTCACCGGATGCCCTGTGCCTTCCTGTTATCGTAATCTTCAGATCACGGCATATGTTGCCAAGGCTGTAGGACCTGTGCCCGGGATACAGCTTCCTGCTCAGGGCCACTGTGTCGAG
>JALONU010000019.1 GCA_025454775.1 Bacteroidales bacterium
TGGAAACATACCTTCAGGAAAAATTATGCCTGGAATACGGCATTATCGAGGACAAAATATGTTTTCGACCTAACCGGCTCCCAGAATGAATATTATTTTAATTTATTCTCATCAGTTGAGGATTATAACCTGAGAAGCGACTTGACATTCAATGCAGGTATTCACAGCCTGGTAACTGGATTCGAGCTTACGGAGCACCGGTTCGTACCCAATAAGATTGATGCCAGGGCAAATGAGTTCCTCCTAAATTTCGGGCAGTTCAATAATCTATATGCCCTTGAGGGCGGATTGTACATTGATGATGAGTTTCCGATTACCGGTAAACTTTCATTTGCAGGCGGAATCAGGTTCTCCTTTTTCAATCATCACGGGCCATTCAGGAAATTTGTAAGGGATCCATTCGACCAGGTAACAGACACTCTCTTCTATAGCGGATCTCAATCCCTTGCTTTCTACTTTTATCCGGAACCCAGAACCGTTCTTAAATACCAGGTAAACGAGAGTTCGTCATTCAAGGCTTCATACATGAGGATCGCACAGTATGTTCACCTTGCTACATCTGCCTCCGTCTCCATGCCTACCGATATCTGGATTCCCAGTACGGATTACATCAAACCCATGATTGGTAATCAGTTAAGCCTCGGGTATTTCAGAGATATACGGGGGCAGGATTATGTCTTTTCGACAGAAGTTTATTATAAGTCGATGAGAAACAAGCTGGAGTTTCTCCGTGGGATTGTCTACAACTCAATTTATGGGAACCTAGAAGAAAACCTGGCATCCGGAACCGGCAGATCATACGGGGTTGAAATATATATAAGACAGGAACCATGACAGGTGGGATAAGCTATTCTCTGGCTCGTACAGAGCAGAGGTTCGATGAGATAAATCACGGACTGTTCTATCCGGCGAAATACGACAGGAGGCATGATATAGCAATTACCCTGAACAAACAGTTCAATGCGAAATGGAACGGTTCGGCTGTATTTGTTTTCACTTCCGGAAATGCATTTACAATGCCTGTCGGAAGATATATCATCCAGGGCAATATCGTAAACCAGTACGGCGATGTAAATCAGTTCAGAATGCCTCCATACCACAGGCTTGATTTATCCCTGACAAGAAGTTTAATGATAAGGAAGAAATGGAAATCAGAACTGAATTTTTCCGTGTTCAACGTGTACAACCATGCAAACCCATATTTCATTTACTTTGAGGCTGTCGGGGAACTCGAAGATTACACACTCGAGATCAAGGCTCTGAAGGTGACGCTGTTCCCTGTGATACCATCCATAAGCTGGAATTTTACATTTTAACATATGATCAGGATAATTCACATTATTATTACCTTCTTCCCGGTACTGCTCCTGCTGGCAACTTCCTGTAATGAAAACCTGGAATACAATGTTCCGGATCCTGACGATATGATCGTTATTGACGGTTGGATCGAGAATGGCCAGTACGCGAAAGTCCTCCTGACACGTAATACTCCTTATTTCTCTTCTCTTGATTCAGCCTCTCTAAGGGAACTGGTGCTTTCGAGGGCAAAAGTCACACTTACTGACGGGGAAAGAAGTGAAATTCTTACCTTGAGAAAGAATGACGACTATTTTCCTCCATTCGTTTTTACGGGAAGCGAGATCAGGGGAGAGACAGGCAAAACTTATACACTGACGGCAGAATACGGAGGACGGTCAGCATCAGGAAGCACCACTATACCGGCTCCGGTAAGTCTCGATACGATATATTATGTTAACAAGCAGAACACTGACTCAGGAACAATCTATATGGAATTCAGGGATCCTCCTTCAGAAAAGAATTATTACCGGATCCTTGCAAAAATACTGGGGAAGGATCCCAATTATTACTCATCCATGATAATGGCGATCAGCGACGTGTTCTTCAGCGGACAGGAATTCGGATTTACAATTTACAGAGGCCAGAGGTCATACATTTCTGCAGGCACCAATGAATATTTCAAGATTGGTGACACAGTGAGCATCAAGTTCTGTACAATAGATGAAGCCCACTACGATTTCTGGAGTTCATTTCAGGATGAAATTCTGAATACCGGAAATCCTTTTGCATCATCTCTTTCGGTAATAAAATCGAATATAGAAGGAGATGGATTGGGGATATGGGGAGGATATGGAGTCAGCCATTATATGATGATCATAAAATAGCAAAGCCGTTCCCTACAGAAACGGCCTTGCCAATATCAGCCCTTTTATTCTAATATTCAATCGGTTCGTAATCAATATTGTAGTCATCAGCCAAATCTTCAAGGAGATCATTCAGGCTGTCGATGAAGTCGTCGAATCCCTCTTCAAAATAGGTTTCCATATCGATTGGAGATCCGTCGCCGAAGGTCAGCCTGAAGCTTACCCAGTAATCGTCTCCCCATTCATAATCATCATGAACAACATAAGCTTCGGCTTTTGCCATGATCTCATTGTTATCCAGATTGATGAGTCGAAGATTCAAATACTTGTTGAGTTCGTCAGCGATCCGTTCAGAATACTCCTCCTCATCTATGACCTCATCATCATAATCATCTTCAATTTCCCTGACTTCATCTGTAAGTCCCTTGATATCGATACTGCCGCGTAAGGCTATATTCATCAACTGAAATTCGGCAGCAGCTGAATGTGCAATCTCCTCGAATTCAACTTCATACCATTCATCAACATCATCACAATAAACTTCTATCCACTGCTGCAGGGATTCATTCCAGTAATAGTCGCATACGTATGTGTAGGTTTCTGAGAAATGTTCAGTGTTATCATCAATATTCGCTTCTGTAAATAATCCCTCGACCCCTCCGGACATACTCATTATCAGGTCATTGTTTTCCCACATTTTATAAGTTGCAGTGATTTTCTCGCTGTTATTGGTCACATCAACTTCATATTTGTATTCTTCAATGTCCAGGTCGGCGGCCATTGCATTTGGAACACCGTCGCTGTTATAGCTGGCGCCGAATACGAACGTAACAAGTGTTTCTGTGCCAACTTTAAGGTCGGCTTTAACCCCGGCAGGAAAGTCTCCGGTATATTCATCATCGAACGGGTGATCAAAAACGACGCCTTGATAGTTATAGATGGTGAATGTGGCATTATTCAGATTTGTTGCGTCCGAAGCAGGGAATTTGAAGATGAAGCTGTTTCCGCCGAGCTGGATATCCCAGTCGCCCAAGCTCTGATTCCATGTATAAGTTCCCACATTCTCATCCCAGTACTCCTGAATGCTCTCATAATCATCATCCTCCTGTTTGCAGCTGACAATTGCCGAAAAAAGATCACCCGTCGAGGCAGTACCATTTGCTATATTATAGTACTCCTGGATTACATCAAACAGTCTTGAGTCCCTGAATGCAGCCACCCCTTTGGTTCCTGATTCTGTGACCTCAATAAGGTTTCCGAATGCTTCAACTGTCTGAGTTTCTCTCATTCTCTCGAGCATTGCCATGAAATCCAGGCCGGTATCCTCAATTATAGCTTTGTTCTGCTCAACAGTGTTGCTGCTGAATTTCTCTGCATCCTTATCATCATCACATGATGCAAGGAGAAACACAATTGATAAAAAAAGACAAAACTTCAATAGATTTTTCATTTTTCTTGGTTTATTAGGGGTTAGGTTTATTGTTTATAAAATATGCTATTACTTTATACAAAGTTATTGGATTTAAAGCATACTGAAGTAAGTTTTATCAAATTGTTCACAGTATTTGTCAACAATTATAAATGGTTAAAGACTAAACATGCATAGTGCAGGTCATTCTAGCACTGACTGCAATACTAATCAGGGGATAAAAAAAATGAGCCTCTCACCGGGGCTCATTTATATTTTCAAATACTGAATCTCTTCTAACCAAGATATCCTTTAAGCAGGCGGCTCCTGGATGTATGCCTCAGCCTTCTTATTGCCTTTTCCTTTATCTGTCTCACTCTTTCCCTGGTAAGTCCGAATTTCTCTCCTATTTCCTCGAGTGTCATTTCCTGGCAGCCTATTCCGAAAAAGTAGCGTATTATGTCCCTCTCACGTTCGGTAAGCGTTGCAAGTGCCCTGTAGATCTCACGCGACAGAGACTCGTCCATCAGTAGCTTGTCGGCAACCGGTGAGTCTGAGTTTGTGAGTACATCGAGGAGGCTGTTGTCTTCTCCCTCAATGAAAGGTGCATCCACCGATACATGCCTTCCGGAGACCTTAAGCGTATCTGTTACTTTCTCCTTTGGAAGTTCCAGCACATCGGCGAGCTCCTCGGGCGATGGTGTACGCTCGTTCTCCTGTTCAAACTTTGAGAAGGCCTTGTTGATCTTATTAAGTGAACCAACCTGGTTCAGGGGAAGCCTCACAATCCTCGATTGCTCGGCAAGTGCCTGAAGTATCGACTGGCGGATCCACCATACGGCATAGGAAATGAACTTGAATCCGCGTGTTTCGTCGAACTTCTCAGCGGCCTTGATAAGTCCAAGGTTGCCTTCATTGATAAGATCGGGAAGGCTCAGCCCCTGGTTCTGGTATTGTTTTGCAACGGAGACTACGAAGCGGAGGTTTGCTTTTGTAAGTTTTTCCAGGGCAGTCCTGTCACCCTTTTTTATCCTTTGTGCAAGTTCGACTTCTTCTTCGACCGAAATCAACTCCTCTTTACCAATTTCCTGCAGGTATTTGTCCAATGATGCACTTTCCCTGTTGGTTATGGATTTGGTAATCTTTAGCTGTCTCATCCGTCTGAAAAAATTTTCGCAAAGTTAATGCTTTCCATTGTATAAACAAAATAAAAACGATATTGCTAAATAACCAGCAGAATAAACTACATCCTGCTGGTATTCAACAATTTATATAGAGATGCCCGATTAGTTCCCGAATTTGTAGCTGAAGTATCTTCCGTCAGAGGTAAGGCCTTCAATGGATTTCAGGGATCTCTCGCTGCCGTTTGTTGCTGAACGGATATCTTCAGCATTGTTCACTTTTTTACCGTTGACCGATATGATTATGCTTCCCTTTCTAAGCCCCTGCTCACGGAACCAGCCGTCATTTATTTCGACAATTTTGGCCCCGTTGCTCAGCCTGTATGTTCTCAGGTCGGACTGACCGAGAGATTCGAAGGTAGCTCCGAATACGGAACCCAATCCCATACCCTTTGTTACAACTTCCGTAGTACCGGCGACGTTTTTAAGAGTTATCGGAATGGTACTGAGCTTTCCGTTCCTGTAGTACGAAATGTTTACCTTATCGCCCGGGCGGTGCCTGCTTATCTGGGCCTGAAGCTCAGAAGCCGAAGCGACCGATACACCGTCGAACTTTGTTATAATGTCGTCAACCTTAAGGTTGGCGTCAGCAGCTGCGCCTCCGTCCCTGACACTGGTAATAACGGCACCCCTGATGTCAGACAGATTCTGCTTACTTGCATCGTCTTCCGAAACATCCCTGATGTTCACGCCTATAAGGGCTCTCTGCACTTCGCCGAATTCCTTAAGGTCCTCAACGACTTTCTTCACTATGCCTGTGGGTATTGCAAATGAATAGCCCGCATATGCTCCGTTTGGAGAGTAGATTGCAGAGGTAATACCAACCAGGAGTCCCTTTGTGTCGACCAGGGCTCCGCCGCTGTTGCCCGGGTTAAGGGCTGCATCAGTCTGAATAAACGATTCTATCCTGTATTCCGTATCAAGGATATTCAGGTCCCTGCCCTTGGCGCTTACGATACCGGCAGTTACCGTTGTCCCGAGAAGGAATGGATTCCCGACTGCCAGGACCCATTCTCCCACATTCAGCTTGTCCGAATCACCGTACCTCAGATACGAAAGGTTGTCGGCTTTGATCTTCAGAAGTGCGATATCGGTATTAGGATCCCTGCCGACAAGCTCAGCCTTGAACTTCCTGTTGTCGTTGAGTGTAACTTCTATGTTATCGGCATCCTCAACAACATGGTTGTTGGTTATTATATAGCCGTCGGTTGTGATTATAACTCCAGAGCCATAGCCGGGGACCTCGCGTGATCCGCCACCCCTGTACCTGTCTCCGTAAAACCATTCCATAAACGGATTGTAGGGGTTTTCAACCGTGGTCTTGGTTGTTACATGGACCACAGCATGCACTGTCTGGTCGGCTGCATAAGTAAAATCAACCTGTCCGGGCTGCATCTGGAAAGATGTCAGCACAGCCTGCGCCTGATCCCTCTCCCTTTCTGTCATGGAACTGTCAGACACTACTGCCATGGCAGGCTTGTCAATTATCCTGGTATAAGCAAATAATGCGATGGCTCCTCCCAGAATGGCCATCAGCAATCCGCCCAATAAATACTTCGCTTTCATATTTGTAAAATTTAAAATGTTACTTGTTGCTGGTTAATTGTCTCTTTTTTATTGTTTCTTGTTTCTTTCTTCTTCTGTCTTTAAACCCGACCCCCAATCCCCCGACCCCCCAACCCCCCAAGGGGGGCTTCAAGTCTATTTCTGAATTAGTTCAGACCGGCTGCCGGATACCGGTTATCGTTTGCCGGTATTCCCTCAGGTTCCCCGAATACTTCAGATCATCCCTCATTAATCTCCTTTTCTCCACTTCGCCCATTCTCCCCTTCCATCTTCCGACTTCCGTCTTCCGTCTTCGGTCTTCCGTCTTTTATATATCTTTACAACCGTTTTCTGAGGATTTTGTTTTACAAAGATCATGCATTTTTGATATGATTGTCAGTTTATTATAATGATTTAACAACACTTTAACATCGATGAATGTATCATTTAACAAGTACCAGGGGGCTGGTAATGATTTCATTATCATAGACAACCGGAAAGGCAGTATTAATCCGGACGATTCGGTTCTTATTAACAGATTATGCGACCGGCGTTTTGGCATAGGCGCCGACGGTCTTATTCTTGTCAGCGATCATGAAAAGGCTGATTATGAAATGAAATATTTCAACTCCGACGGCAGGCTGGGATCAATGTGCGGAAACGGAGGCAGATGCACCGCCCATTTTTCGCATAAATGGAAAATTGCCGGAGATGACCAGAAGTTCATTGCTTACGATGGTATCCACGAAGCTTCTGTAACGGGTGACACTGTCAGGCTCCAGATGGCAGACGTGAACGAATACAAAATCATCGGAGGCAGCTATTTCATCAACACCGGGTCGCCTCATTATGTCGTTTTTACAAACGGAATAGATAACATGAACGTCAATGAGGAAGGCAGCAGGCTCAGATGGTCGCCCCTCTTCGCACCGGGCGGCACGAATGTCAATTTTGTGGAAGTCGGCGATAAAGGACTGTATATCAGAACATTCGAAAGAGGTGTCGAGGAGGAAACCCTTGCCTGCGGGACAGGCGTCACTGCTTCTGCCATAGCTTCAGTCCTGATAGGACATTTTGACACAGGTACTGTAAATGTCAGGGCCAGGGGAGGTAATCTAAAGGTGGAATTTAAAGTGAAAGACGGAAAAGTGACAAATGTATGGCTTACAGGTCCGGCAACGTTTGTCTTTGAAGGTAGTATTATGATATAAACCGAGTCATGACGGAGCATCCTGACAAAGAAAGGGTTTGCTTCGTCCCGATGTATCGGGACTCGCAATGACAATGACATGAAAAAGATACTGATTACGTTAAGCATGGTGCTGGCCGGGATGCAGATTGAAGGACAGCCCGGGACAGTTGAGCTCATGAATGCCATAAACAAGGCAAACGCTGCTTTCGAAGCCCTTGACCACCGGCTCGATGTGCTGGAGAAAAAGATCGATGATGTGCTATGGTACGACAAGGTCGGAGATATTGCATTTATTGATAAGGTATATCTTACAGGTCCTCCCCTGGCAAAGGAGAAGAATCCGACAGGACAGGGAGCAGGGAATCCGGTAAAATTCTGGACTTACATCTTCATCCCGAAGGATGCTGAACAAGGGAAAAAGTATCCTCTGCTGGTACTCCCCCACGGAGGCGTTCATGCCAACTTCACCACGTATCATACTCACATCATCAGGGAGATGGTGTCGCAGGGATACATCGTAACAGCGCCCGAATACAGGGGATCGACGGGTTACGGAGCAGGGATGTACAATATAATAGACTATGGAGGGCTTGAGGTTCAGGATGTAGACGCAAGCAGACAATATATGATCGACAATTACTCAATTGTGGACAGGAACAGGGTCGGCATCATAGGCTGGAGCCACGGAGGATACATTGCTCTTTTCAACATATTTGAATACCCTGGAAATTATAAAGTTGCCTTTACAGGGGTGCCCGTCAGCGACCTCATCGCAAGAATGGGTTATAAAGACCAGGATTACCGGGACCTTTTCTCAGGGCAGGCTGCAATCGGGAAACCGGCTGACCAGAATGTGGCTGAATACCGGAAAAGATCACCTGCATGGCAGGTCCACAAGTACCAGAATACTCCCCTTCTCATCCACACGAATACGAACGACGAGGATGTCAATGTCCTTGAAGTGGAGCATCTGATAAAATCGCTCAAGGCTGAGGGAAAGACCAATTTCACATATGAAATCTTTGAAAATATGCCGGGAGGGCATTCCTTCGACCGGATGGATTACCTCGAAGCCAAGGAAATAAGGATTAAAATATACAATCATCTGAACAAATACCTGAATCCTCCCAAACCCTTCAGATCATTGAAAGACCTTCAGAAAGCGGGGTATGTATTTAATTAAAGGATTGCTTCGTCCCCTCGCCTGAGGCGAGGGTTCTCGCAATGACAGTAACTATGATTAAAGAGAGGTTATACGGAAAGACGCTGAATGAGCTGATTGCTGTAGCAAGGAGAGTCAAGCTTCCCGGGTTCGCGGCACGTCAGATCGCAGACTGGCTCTATAAGAAGGAGATCTCGGAGATAGACGAGATGACTAACCTTTCCAAACAAATGAGGAGCCTTCTGAGCGGGGAATACGAGGTAGGTCTTTCAGCTCCCTTAAATGAATCAGCCAGCAGTGACGGCACAAAGAAATATCTTTTTAAAGTACTCAGTGACAAATATATAGAAACTGCATACATTCCCGACGATGACAGGGCAACGATTTGTGTCTCAACACAGGCAGGCTGCAAGATGGGATGTATCTTCTGCATGACCGGGAGGCAGGGATTCCAGGGAAACCTTTCCTCCAACGAGATACTTAACCAGTTAAGGAGTCTGCCTGAGTTCAGAAAACTCACAAACATGGTTTTCATGGGAATGGGAGAACCTCTCGACAACCTGGCCGAGCTTCTGAAAAGCCTGGAAATTCTGACATCCGAATGGGGTTATGCATGGAGCCCGACGAGGATCACCGTCAGCACCGTAGGACTCAAGTCAGCCATCAGTGAGTTCCTTGAAAAAAGCCGGTGTCACCTTGCCGTGAGCCTCCATTCGCCCTTTGACGAGGAAAGGAGGAAGCTAATGCCCATTCAGAGGACCAACTCAGTGAAGGAGGTGCTCGATATAATCAGAAATTTCGATTTCAACGGTCAGAGGCGGGTATCTTTTGAATACATACTCTTCAAGGGGATGAACGACTCTCCTGCACATATAAAGGAGCTGGCTCGTATCCTGAACGGTATAAAGTGCAGGATCAACATAATAAGGTTCCACAGAATACCAGGTTCAGAATTCTTTAGTCCCGATATGGAGGAAACGATAAGGTTCAAGGAAGCTCTTAATGCGAAGGGGATACTTACCACAATAAGGGCTTCGAGGGGTGAAGATATTCAGGCAGCGTGCGGATTATTGTCGACTCTTGAGCAAAACAGGAATAATCAGGGATGAAGAGGAACTTTCTTGTCATAGTATTCTGTATGCTGGCAACAGCACTGCTTTCACAGCAGCGATCCTTCACGGATTTCCTGGCTGATTCGGTTATGGAACATGCAGCCGTGTCGTTCTGTATTGCAGATGCAGACAGCGGAAAGATCATTTTCACGCGTAACAGTGAAAGAAGTCTTATACCTGCTTCCGTGATGAAGCTGGTAACAAGTTCGGCGGCCATAGAACTTCTGGGCCCCGATTACAGGTTCAAAACCTCCATAGGGTATACCGGCAGGATCTCGAAATTCTTCAATATACTTAACGGGGATATCGTGATCAGGGGAGGCGGTGATCCTTCCCTGGGTTCGGAAAGGTTTCCGGGACATAATGCTGGCTTCACCGATACATGGATCAGTAAGCTCAGGGAATTGGATATCAGAGATATTACCGGAGGAATTATTACAGACGATTCATATTACGATTATCTTCCCGTACCTGCCAAATGGCTTTGGGAGGACGCCGGTAATTACTATGGTGCCGGGGCTTACGGCCTGTCTATTTTCGACAATACCTACCAGATCCATCTTAGTGTTTCAAACGACAGCTCAAAGCTTTACATCACAGGCATCACACCTGCCGAATGCAAGTTCGAGTTTTCGAACTGGCTTGTGGCAGCAGGTACTGCCGACAAGGGATATGTATTTGCAGCGCCTTACAGCACCAACGGCTGGCTCGCAGGAACTCTTCCGTCAAATCTCAGGGATTTTGTACTCCAGGCCTCCATCGCGGATCCCCCACTGATCATGGCAAAGCTGATGGATCAGAAATGCCGTGATGCAGGGATAAGGGTTGCGACATACCCCACCACAACAAGACTGATGCAGAGACCTGTAAAGCAGGATGTTAAGATAATTGATGAAATAATATCTCCTCCCCTCTCTGGTATCATTGAAGTGCTGAACCACGAGAGTGTTAATCTCTATGCAGAACACCTTCTGAAGGAACTGGGGAAAGTATACAGGGACAGCGGATCCACTGAGAAAGGAATAGAAGTTGTCCGGGAATTTCTGTCCTCGGCAGGTGTTTCTTCCGATGGCATGTTCATGGAAGACGGCAGCGGACTGTCGCCTCTGAATGCAGTAAGCTCCGAATCGATTGTCTCTCTGCTTTTCCAGATGAAAAAGAAGGGCAGGCATTTCAGTGAATTTTATGCATCCCTTCCTGAGGCGGGTATTGAAGGAACGTTGAAAAACAGTTTCAGGGATCAGGTCTTCGTCTCCAGGCTGAGAGCAAAGAGCGGGTCGATGACCAGGGTCAGGAGCTATGCGGGATACCTGAAGGCTAATAGTGGAAAGGAATTGATATTCTGCATAATAGTCAACAATTTTTCAGGTTCACACCAGCGGGTCATAGGTCACATAGAGGAAATACTCAAAGAGGTGATCGAGTCGATGTAAAGTTCTGCAGTACAGGTTCAGGGGAGATAAATAATATATGAACACCACAGTCAGCGTCAGGGAATGCAGGGAATATGATCCTGATATGATCATCAGGCATGTTGCAGAGATATACAGGGCGTGCGGAGGTCCGGTTGTAAAGGGGAAACTCGTGCTTGTGAAGCCGAATCTTCTAATGGACGCGGCCCCGGAGAAGTGCATCACCACGCATCCTGTTGTTGTTGAAGCTGTGATCAGGTTCCTCCAGGGTGAAGGTGCGAGGGTAATTGCAGGCGACTCTCCTGCCCTGCACAAGCCCGGTGCAAAACTTGAGAGATCAGGTATTTACGAAGTGTGCAGGAGAACAGGCGCCGGCTGGGTTGATTTTTTGAAAAATCCCTCCGAAGTCAGGATGAGAAACGGTTCCATCAGGATAGCTTCTGCAGCCCTTGATGCCGACCTGGTAATTTCCCTCCCGAAATTCAAGAATCATGAACTTGTATATTTCACGGGTGCGATCAAAAACACGCTGGGTCTCGTACCGGGAATCACAAAGGCGATGCAGCATGCACTTCATTACGACAGGGAGAGGTTTTCGGTCTTCCTTGTCGATCTCAACGAAGCTGTTACTCCCCAATTCTTCCTGATGGACGGCATAATGGGTATGGAAGGACATGGCCCGGGACAGGGTATGCCTGTGAATACAGGGGTGCTGATAGGTTCTTCGAACCCTGCAGCCCTCGATATAGTCGCCAGCAGAATTGCAGGTTACGATCCCATGGACATACCAACCAGCAGGATAGCTGTTGCCAGGAGAATATGGCTGAAGGGCGAAGAAGAAATTATCTACGACGGACCAGGGCTTTCATCAATAGTCAGGAAGGATTTCAGGAGACTTCCGATATCGGGTAACGAGAACATTGCCGTCAAATTCATAAAGCACCGGCTTTGGTTCATAAAGAAGCTCGAAAAAAGACCGGTATTCATACATTCTTCATGCACTGGCTGCGGGGAATGTATAAAGATCTGTCCGGTTAATGCAATAACCATGCATCCCGAAAAGAAAAACCGGGTTGTCCTCAACGACAGGAAGTGCATACGCTGTTTCTGCTGCTCCGAGGTATGCAGGTACAATGCCGTGGAAGTCCGCAGAAAAATAATCGGTGATTAGGCGTCTATTTTGGCGTACTTCGCGTGAGCTTCTATGAATTCGCGTCTTGGCGGGACTTCGTCTCCCATAAGCATTGAGAATATATGATCAGCCTCAGCGGCGCTCTCGATTGTAACCTGCCTGAGGGTCCTGGTTTCGGGGTTCATGGTGGTGCTCCACAGCTGTTCAGCGTTCATCTCGCCGAGGCCCTTGTACCGCTGAACGCCAACACTTGTATCCTTACCCTGTCCCATCTCCTTTACAGCTGCTTCCCTTTCCTCTTCGGTCCAGCAGTATTTTTCCGTCTTTCCCTTCCTGACCAGGTAGAGCGGCGGTGTGGCGATAAACAGGTTACCCCCTTTTATCAGGTCCTGCATGTACCTGAAGAAGAAGGTCATTATCAGTGTTGTGATATGTGATCCGTCGACGTCGGCATCGGTCATTATAATGATCTTGTGATAGCGCAGTCCGCTTAGATTCAATGCCTTCGAATCTTCGTCGGTCCCTATGTTGACACCCAGGGCAGTAAAGATGTTCTTTATTTCCTCGCTTTCGTATATCCTGTGCTGCATGGCTTTTTCGACGTTCAGGATTTTTCCGCGGAGAGGCAGGATAGCCTGGAAGCGGCGGTCGCGGCCCTGTTTTGCGGTACCGCCTGCCGAATCGCCCTCCACGAGGTAAATTTCGCACTTTGAGGGATCCCTGTCGGCACAGTCGGCCAGCTTTCCCGGGAGGCCGGATCCGGAGAATTCGTTCTTTCTCTGAACCAGTTCCCTTGCCTTGCGGGCGGCATGTCTTGCCGTAGCGGCGAGGATGACCTTCTGTACTATCACCCTGGCATCCTTGGGATTCTCCTCGAGGTAATTGGTTAGCATTGTACTGACAGCCTGGTCGACAGCGCCCATAACCTCCGAGTTTCCGAGTTTGGTTTTGGTTTGTCCTTCGAACTGGGGTTCTGCAACTTTTACGGAGATTATCGCAGTAAGTCCTTCACGGAAATCATCACCGTTTATATCGAACTTCATTTTTGCGGTAGCTCCTGAATCCTCGGCATATTTCTTCAGTGTCCTTGTCAGGCCTCTCCTGAATCCTGCAAGATGGGTTCCTCCCTCGATAGTATTGATATTATTGACATAAGAATGCACATTTTCGGAGAAGGAACTGTTGTACTGGAGAGCTATCTCAACAGGGAATTCGGATTTATCGTAGGATATATGTATTGGCTTTTCTATAATTCTTTCGCGGTTTGCGTCGAGGTATTCAACGAATTCCTTGAGCCCAAGTTCCGATCTGAATTCTTCATAGCGGGGCTTCCCCCCGTTTCCATTCTCCACGAGCTCCCTCATATCCTTGATTGTGAGCAGGATTCCCTTGTTAAGGAATGCCAGCTCCCTCAGGCGTGCGGCAAGTATTTCAAAATTGAATTCCGTGGTCTGGAAGATCGTTGAATCGGGTTTGAATGTGATCACGGTACCGTGTGCATCAGTCTCACCGATAGTTTTAACTTCAGTGACAGGCTTTCCTTTCTCATAGTCCTGCCTGAAGATCTTTCCATCACGCATCACCACTGCTGAGAGGTGAGAAGAAAGTGCGTTTACGCAAGAGACACCTACTCCGTGAAGCCCGCCGGAAACCTTGTAGGAATCCTTGTCGAACTTGCCTCCGGCATGAAGGACGGTCATTACGACCTCAAGGGCCGACTTCTTTTCCTTTTCCATCATTCCTGTCGGGATCCCCCTGCCGTCGTCGGTCACAGTCAGGGTTCCATCCTCATGAATAACAACTTCTATTTTTGAGCAGAACCCTGCAAGTGCTTCATCTATTGAATTATCTATCACCTCATAAACCAGGTGATGCAATCCTTTCACACCTATGTCGCCGATATACATTGCAGGCCTTTTCCGCACCGCCTCAAGACCTTCCAGCACCTGAATACTCTCGGCCGAGTATTCACTGTTCTCCTGCGTTTTTTTCTTTTTCTCACTCATCGTCTTCAATTTTTCTTCTCAAACAGCACAAGCATGAGAGCTTTTTTATCTCATTTCCGATACACTTTCTGAATGTTTTTCCGGGGAAAGGAGAGCAACCGGTCTTTCACCTCCGTATCTACAAAAAAAGACCTCTCAACTTCTACTTTAAACAATTGATATAATGGATATTAGATAATAGTACAAAGATACTAAAAAATGCGGACTTTTTGTTAAGGAAATGTTATTTTTTATGCACAATCAGCCGGAGAAATCAACAGCCCTAAAAAGTCTTGCAGTCCTGCAGTCCTGCAGTCGTGCGGTCCTATAAGACTTCATGACTACAGACTGCAGGACTGCAGGACTGCAAGACTGTAAAACTGCAAGACTATCAAAGACTGTAGCTGAAGCCGACCATGAGGATAAATCTCTGTGTCGGGTAATAGGCGTACTGGTAGTATTTCCCGAAAGCTATATTATTTGCCTTCAGCCAGAATGAGAGGATCTTTGTATACCGGTACTCGGCATTCAGGTTAATATTCACATGCACAGGTTCCTTTCCTGCCAGAGGAAGGAGAACATTCCTGTCCATCACTGCCAGCTGCCGGTTTCCGAGAGCCGTAATGTCGGCACCGGCAATGATCTTGTTCCTCAGGCTGTATTTCAGTCCAAGTGTCGCATCCCAGTCAGGCTTGCCAAGCGGCAGTTCCGGCAACGTCATGGAGTAATTGTACCAATTGGCATATAATCCATACCAGATCTTTTCAAGTATGGTCCCCGTCATCTCCCCGTGGATGTTCAGCACCTCACCGTCATCCACCACTGGGGCGAAGAAGTTGCCGGCCTGCGGAGAAATAAGGTCTGCCGTATCAACCTGATTGGCAAAGAATATCATATCGCTGATGACCGAATAGGAAGCAGAGACCAGGTAATTCCCGCCTATTCCGTTATTGCCGTTAAGTCCGGCTTTTACAACAAGATCGTGGCTTGTGTTGGGCAGTCTGAAAAGAGATCCGTCGCGCAGAAGGAATGGATTCTCCAGGATGATGTTCCTGGGTTCGTTCCTTTCAAGCCTGCCTGTAAGGGATGCCTGGAACCTGACAAATGAAGGTACGATACTGAACCCGAAACTGACGTCAGGGTAAATATGGAACTTCGGGTTATCCGTCATGTTCCTGTCAAGAAGCAGCTGAAGGCCTCCCTTGAAGTTCCATTGCGGAGTGCTCTTCTTTATGAACGGACTAACGGAAAAAAGGTACTTAGACTTGTCGTACAGCAACCTGGAAAGCGACCAGAACTGGAATTCCAGTCCTGATCCGATGTAAAATCCCTCATACTTTGTTGCTGCCATACCGTTAAGCCCAATATTATGCTGTGTTCTTTCGGAGGTATGGTAGAAGTAATCGTAATTAAGGTCTATGTCGTATGAAAAGCGCGTTGAATCGAGTGTCAGGGATCCGAAGGAAAGGTCTGCGCCAAGGTTGTTGTATCCCATTTTGACATCCTTCCTTTCCAGACTGTAATCATGGACGATAGTGTCGTACCCATATGCATAGCGCACCTTTTGTTCAAAATCGACGGATCCTTCAAGCAGGTAACCCCTGAAGAACTTCTTCCCGTAGAGGGCGACGTCATTATCCATATAGCCAGCATAGACCCTGTCGTCGTTCTGAAGCTTAAGGCTTCCGTTGGTGGAAAAATGCCTGCCATAAAATCCGATTGCATTCCGCTTGGACCTTTCGTTTGTAATGCTGACTTCGGCCATAGGTGTTACGTGTGTCCCGAATCCCAGTTTTACGAAGCTCTTGTAAAGTTTCGGAAGAGGATCGGGGAGCAGGGCTGCCGGTTTGATGGGACTTATTGTATAATCCGGTGTGAATGTGGTTGCTGCGATGTCGTAGGTGAAATGCGAAACAAGCCGGGCAGTGTCCTTGATGTCAGGCAGGAAGCTTCTCTTCCTGAACTCGGGGAGAGAGGGTTTGTAGGGATTATACAGTACAACTTCCCTTTCGAGATCCTTCTGATCAACCTGGGCTGAAGCAAAAAGGCATGCCAGGAAAACAAGGGGTATAGTAGTCAGTATTCTTTTCATTTCACTTCGGTTTCTTTCCCTTGACTGGTTATAGTTCAGTTTGTTTGATTGAGTGCATCAAGCCTAGATTTAACCTCATCAAGAATGCCGTCATTGTTAACAGTGTAGTAATCTCTCAGGCTCTCGAGAGTGACCCTTGCCTGGAGGCGGTCTCCCTTCCTGAGACTAATATCGGAGAGCAGGATGAACATTTTTGCCATCCAGTACTGGTGCGGGGTGTTCTGGTCGATGAATTCCGACACTATCTTCTCCGATTCATCCGTCTGGTCTTTTTTATAAAGTAGTTCAGCCACCCTGTATTTTGATTCTGCACCTTCGGCGCTTGCCACTTCGGTAGCTACCTTTCTGAAATCGGACAGCGAGACATCAAAATTATTAAGGCTGTAATTTGCCTTTGCCCTCATGAATGTCGCCTCGCGTGAAAGTTCTTCAGGAATGCCGGCGGTGTTTGTGATCTTGTCTGCAGCAACTATTGTTTTTTGGGCGTCTCCCAGCTGGTAAGCCGACCTGAGTTCACCTCCGAGGGCGGTTCTTTTCACATCAGCATTCGATGCATTCTTTCCCAGGCGCTCATAATACTCAAGGGATCTTTCAAAATCCTCCCTCGAATAGTAAATACCAGCGGCCTGCCCGACAGCCTGTTCTGTGAATTGATTAACAGGAGCTCCCGCAATGGTAACATATAACTTCAGGGCCTCTTCCTCATTGCCGGTTTTCCTGAAGCATTCAGCCAGGTAGAACTGTGCATTCTGAAGGAAGCTTCCGGAGGGGAATTCGCTGATATAGTTTCTGAAGACTTCGGTCGCTCTCTGGTACTTGCCGGTTATATAAAGATTCTCTCCCGATGCATAAAGGAGTGAATCCTTTTCCGAAAGGTTCACGTCGCCGTATCCCTGCAGGGTCTTGACATAGGTGAAGTAGCTGTCCACATCGTTCATAGCTACATATGCATTCTTCAGACCGGTAAGTGAAGCCCTGGCCTCAGGGGTGGATCTGAATTTCTCGACCACCCGCTTGTACTGGATTATTGCCTTTTCGCTCTGGTCAGTGTTGTAATAGAGAAGTCCCAGCTGAACCATGGCCCGTGGCACAAAAGGACTTTCCGGGAATGAGTTTATCACTGTGTTGAAGTCTGCTTCCCCGCGCGGAAAATCCTCCAGGGCAACATATGCTCTTCCTCTTTCGAAAATTGCACTCGGTACATAGGACGAAGACGGATAACGTGTCGTCAGCGAAGAGAGCGCCTCAGCTTTCCCTCTCTGGTCATTCATGAGTCCCAGGCAGAATCCCTTCTGGAACATGGCATAGTCGGCATCCACCTTGCCGAAATCGATTACCTTGTCGTAATATGAGATCGCAGGTGCATATGAAGTCGTAATATAGTAACAGTCGGCTATTCTGTTCCGGGCATCGGCCATAACCTCCGACCTTACGTTAACCACCTGTGATTCAAAATTCTTGAAGTGAACGATGGCATTTGTGTAATCCTTGAGATTAAAAAGTGCATACCCGAGGTTATACCTGAGCAGCGAATTCTCGCTGAGCCCCGAGGAGCCGGGGATCCCTATGAAAGTTTTATAGTCGCTGCCTGCCTCTTCATACCTGCCGAGCCTGTATAAAGCCTCGCCCTTCCAGTATACTGACCTTGCCCTCAGCTGCAGGTTGTACTTTTCATACCTGAGGGATTTTTCGAACATTGAAACCGCAGCTTCCAGCTCGAGGTTTTTAAAGAGCTCGAGGCCTCTGAAGAAGGCCACACGCTGATATGCTTCCTCAAGCCTGTCGTTCTTGTTCGGGATCCTGTCGAGTGAAGCCAGCGCAGCCTTGTAGTTTTTCACCTGCATATAGGTGCTGATAAGGTAAGTGTAAGCCTCATCAATATTCGGTGAGGAGGGGAATCTTTCAATATAGTCCTGGAAAGCATTTATCACTTCCCCGAAAGGCGAATAGGAAGTTTCGTAAGCCAGCTTTGCATAGCTGAACAGGGCCTGCTCCTCTATATTCCTGTCGAAGCTCATTTTTGAAGCTTCGGAGAAACCAAGCTGCGCCCGTTTCTTATCGCCTTTCTTCAGGTAGCAGTCGCCCAGTATGAACCATATATTCTGCCCTAGCTGATCGTTCGTGGCGCCAATGTTTTTAAGGATATTGATGGCTTTGTCGTAGTCTCCCGTCATGTAATAGCAATATCCCAGCTGAAACTTATCTTCCTTTCCGCTGATCTTGGTGCCGCTGGCGAATTTCTCAAGATACGGGAGAGCCTCCGTGAAATTACCCTTATTGTACCAGGCATCTCCTATGAACCTGTAAATTTCGAGTGCCCTGGCCTGACCTGCCGATTCAAGAAGCTGGGGTGCAATTGCAAGGATCTGATCGTAATCCTTTTTGAGATAGAGGATCTGAACTATGTAGAAGGGGACAACACCGCCGAATGTTTCATCATCCCTGAGCCTGTTGAATCCCTCCAATGCGGTCTCGTACATTTTCTCCTCATAGGCCAGGTGGGAGAAATAGTAAACTGCAGGAGGTGTGTATTCCGTATCGATATCCTTGATCTCGGAGAACATTACCATAGCTTTGGGCTTGTCGCCCTTTATCATCAGGGAGTATCCGAGGCGGAAGAAATATTCGGCCTGTTTCTCCGGTGCAAGCTCCCATCTTCTTACCTGTTCGAGGTAGGTTGCAGCCTTCCTGTAACTCTTGTTCTGGTAGAAATAATCCCCGAGAGCGAGGTACGCTTCGTTGATCCTGGGGCTTTCAGGATGGGACCTGATGAAGCTTACCATTCTGTATTCCGCATCGGGGTTGAAAAGGTTCAGGGCGGCGAGTGACCGATAGTATTCTGCTTCGGCAGTTTCGATGACATTTGCTCCGGGATTGTTCCTGATAAAAGCGTCGAAGAGACGAATTGCTGCGGGATATTTCTCCTTGTTGAAGAGCTCCATGCCTCTTATGAATTCGGAACCCATATCGGCGTCGGTGAACGGAACCTGCGACGGAGCCTGAACTGCAATAAGAATCAGCAATGCCAGCGCCGGTACAAATCTGTTTCTGTTCATAATAAGTAATTTTTGGCTTCCCTCATCATCCGGCTAGAACGTAATAATTAATGTAAACATCGGATAACGTTCTTATTATAAGCCACATATACAACCCTATTTAAAAATGCGATGTAAAATTACAATTATTAAACGCCTGCTGCCGGCCTTTATTACTGATTTTATCAACATCCAAATATTTTTTATCAATTCTTTCATTATTTTGCAGGCTAAATATCTGCCGGATGCAGGAAACATTACCTCTTGGAGCGATCATAGAACTGATAGACTGCAATATATGGCAGCAGGATCACCTGGTTTTGTCGGGGGTAAACCTTCAGGTTAACAAGGGTGAATTCATGTACCTTGTCGGGAAGGTGGGAAGCGGCAAAACAAGCCTGATAAAGACCCTGAATGCCCAGCTGCCGCTCAGGGACGGTTCTGGTATCGTTGCCGGGTACAATCTTTCAAAGCTTCGGACGCGCGACATACCCCTGCTGAGGAGGAAAATCGGCATAGTGTTCCAGGATTTCCAGCTTCTTACCGACAGGACCGTGCATGAAAACCTTGAATTTGTCCTGAAGGCAACAGGCTGGAAGAACAGGCAGGAAACCGATACGCGCATCGGCGAGGTCCTCGAGAAGGTTGGGCTGGGGCTCAAGGGTTACAAGATGCCGCATCAGCTCTCGGGGGGCGAGCAGCAGCGCGTTGTCATCGGAAGGGCACTCCTGAACGATCCTGAGATCATTCTCGCCGATGAACCGACAGGCAACCTCGATCCTGAAACATCCGAAGGCATCATCAGGCTTCTCATGGACATAAGCACAACGGGAAGGGCAGTGGTCATTGCCACGCATAACTATACTATCCTGAAGAAATTCCCGTCGCGGACGGTAAAGTGTGAGGGAGGAAAACTTTCCGAGATCCAGACCGACCAGGAAATAGAGCTCGAAGCCCTTTAGCTTTTAAAAATCCTTAGCGGCCACGGCAGCGTGTTCCTGAAAATCCTGTAGAAGGGAACGGCTTTGCTTCCGAATGATTCCATAAATGAAGCAACGGAGGGTATTGAGGATCCTGCAAAATCGAGTATTGTTTTTGTGCCTGCTGACTCCCTGATCAGTTCATCAACAACATAATATCCCGTTCTTTTTTCACGACTCCCGGGTGTGTTCACCACAAACAACATTGTCTTCCTTCCCTTCACCTCAACGAGGAAAATCCCATAGATCAGCCTCTTCCCTGCTTCTCTCACCCCCAGTATGCGGCCTTTCCTGTTGCTGACACAATACTTCATCAGGTTTCCCAGCCTGTCATAATCCCGCTGCCTTATACCACGGAGATGTATTCCCCTGTTCTGCCTGAAAAGGCTTATCAGTTCTTCCGGTTCAATGTCCTCAACCAGCTCATACTTCTCTTTTGATCCCTTATCGATATTTCTTATGCAATGAGCAGAGAAGCTTTTCCTGAGTTCTTCATAGGGCCGCGAAAGATCGAGCTCGTAGTTTGCCCTGGGTGTCATCCGGAAATCGTCGCTGCTGATCCTCTGTCCTATACAGAGATCCACAAGCCAATAGAAATCAGGGATATAGTCAATAAACTCGTTAGCTTTCCCCTCCTGCGATCCGTCGGGAGAATATATTCCCAGCTGCTGGAGAAAGTTTGGTGTGGCGATATAATGAATTCCGTATTTTGTCGAACAGGGCAGAGGAAATACAGATCCGTAACCGTCATCTGTCAGTGCTTCCCATCCCGGTGCCATGATATCGAGATACCATGAGTAAGCATAGGGTACCGGGCCTGCTGAGTGTTTAATGCAGTTGTCCCACTGTTCACGGTCTATCTCGGCGTTTTTAAGGTAGTTTATCATGTCCGCTGTTCTTCCAGCATGTTTTCGAATATTGTTCTCCAACCCTTCCATTCGGCAGATTCGAGCAAGGAAGTATTATGCCACAGGGAAATAAATATCCCGCCTGCCTTCCTGGTTTCAGCTATTAGGCCGGAGATCACCCTTCCTGCTGTTTCGGGATCGAGCTTCCTGTACTGGTAAAGTGTGGCATCCATTACCTGAAGCGGAAAGATTTTGATCTGCAGTTGTTCGTCTCCCTCCGCATCGTAGAAAAAGAATGGCCTGGCAATGCCTGCCCTGAACCCGGGTTCGTCAGGATATCCCATAGTATAATCCTCGGTGATCCCGCAGCGCATCAGATTGCGGTAGGATCGGGGTATGAACAGCCTCAGGAAATGAAACCTGCCCGATCTGATATCCGTCCCGGTGATCTTTTTGAGCCGGGCGAGCTCCTTCCGGAGAAGTTCTGGTTTTTCGGCTGCATAATATGAGGGATGGATCCCGCACTCGTATTTGCTGCTTATCTTTTTTATGAGATCCCTGTATTCCCCGCTGTTCCAGGAGGGATTCTTGTCAAATCTGGAATGATCGGCTGTCGGGAAAAAGAACCTGGCCTCAGTCCCGGATGCGGTTATCCGGTCAAGGATATAGTCGTATACTTCGAAGGGATCCCTGATCTCATGCCGTGTCACTCTGAACCGGTCGGAGGCATCCTTCTTCCTGTCTGCAACATCGCGTATGAATCCGCCCATGCTGACAATGAAGTTTTTCCCGAGATAAGCAAAGGGTTGATCAGAATCGATGGTGAGCATCGCCCTGAACTCGTTCCGTCTGAAAACAAGATTCGGGAATTTCCTGAGCAGTACCCTGGCAAACTGCCGGGCCCAGAGGTCGATCACAGGTTTGTCGAGAAAACCGTTTTTGCAGGCAATCGAAGAAGAGGCTCTGAATCTTCCGTGCTCATCAGCGTTGTGAGGAAGATATTCCTCGTACCTGGTAATAAGGTAAAATGACGCTGCAAAAATGTCGAACGGGATCTCCCCTCCCTCACCGGACGTGAAAAATACCGGCAGGCCTTGCCATGAACTCATCACTACATCCCTCCTGCGGATGCCATTCTCGAAGAGAAGGGTGTCGGGATTGATCCTGAACGCACCCGGTATGGTGGTTGAAGAATAATTGATCGCCGGGGATTTTCCGACACGGCGTCTGTCGGTAACCACCTCCCATTGCAGTCCGAGGATATCACCGAGGATTATTCCGGCAATATAGTCAAGACGCCCTGAAGCTGTCCTTGAAAATATTTTTATCCTGGGAAGGGTCATTAAACAAAAATATGAAAAGCAGCGGGAATATGATCATACAATTTTTCTCTGCGGCTCTTTTACCAGAAAAGTCAACAGTAACACCGATGTTATGGCTGTTATTGCCCCAAAGCCAAAAGCCACCGTTCCTCCGAAACCTGGTATTCTCCTGTCGAAAGTACTGTAAATCAAGCCAAAGATAAGGCTTGCCGGCAGTGCACCAAGTCCGATCGCAAAATTGAACATCCCGTAAGCCGATCCATGTGCTTCTTTCCTGACCAGGTCGGCAACAAATGCTTTTTCCGCTCCTTCGGTGAAAGCATAGAACAGCGCATACACTGCGAAAAGAATGAAAGTCGCGGCAACCTGCATTTTTGCGGGAAGGAATACAAGCAGTGCAAATGACGCATAGACGAAAGCATAGATAGCCCACCCGGAGTTTATAACCTTCTTTCTTCCGATACGGTCCGAAAGAGCTCCGAGAGGTGTTGAGAAGATCACCTTGATAATATGGAAAAATGCCCAGACCAAAGGGAGGAATAATATATTTACCACCTCACTCCGCGTTTTTTCATCTCCGAAGCCGGAGATCATCAGCCTGAGAGGTTCTATTCCGTTAACAAGGTCTGTCACCGCTCCGCTCCTGCTTATCGATTCCTCCACCCTGAAGAGGAGGAAAGCATCGGAGGAATTGCCCAGTGTGAAAAGAATAACAATAAGCAGGTATTTCCTGAAATCGGGATCGAAGCTCCGGAGGGAAAATCTGAAAGAACCTGATGATCCCGCTGTTTCCTTTTTCTCCCTGACCAGGAAAATGATCGCCAGCACGGCAAGAATACCCGGAATAAGGGCGAGAAGGAAGGTCTGTCTCAGGGCCGTAAGAGGATCAGTGACACCTGACCCGGTAAACAGCACAAGGAGGACTGTAATAGCCAGAAGCGGCCCGATAACCGCTCCCGTATGGTCCATTGCCCTGTGGAACCCGAACGATCTTCCCCTGATATCTTCATCGGCCGAAGCGGCAATAATTGCATCCCTCGGGGCTGTCCTGATCCCTTTACCGACCCTGTCGCCCATTCTTATGGCAACTATCTGCCATGCTGACGTAACGATCCCTGTTAGCGGACGGATCAATGATGATAAAGTATAACCGATCAGAACAAGCACTTTTCTCTTCCCGATCCTGTCAGATAGAATTCCGCTTATAAGCTTGAGGAGGGATGAAGTGGATTCCGCCACTCCTTCAATGATTCCAAGGACAATAGCGCCTGAGCCCAGCATGGTCACAAATACGGGGACAAGCGGATAGATCATCTCGGAGGCTGCATCAGTTAGGAGGCTGACAATTCCGAGCATTATCACAACAAACGGGATCCGTCTGTTTTCAGCTGCCATGACCGAAATTTACGAAGAAGTTCCTGAACGGACAGCCAGTTTTTTACCGTTCTTGTAGAAACCTATTAGTGATGATGTTATTATAACCATGCCGGCAATTGTGAGCCATTCCGGCTTCTCCCCCGGGACGAGTATCCAGCTGAGTACCGCACCCACAACGGGAATGATGAACTTCCACAGATTCAGTTCCGATACTTTTACACGGGGGCGCTGAAGCAGCTTGTACCAGATGGAGAATGCGAATGCTGAAACAAATGCCAGCCAGGCAAGGACAAGCCAGTATTCAGAAGGTTTGGGACCCCGGTATGTTCCCTCGAGAGGTATTGATAACAGGAAAATTATTATCCCTCCCGTGAAGAAAGTGGTTGAGTTCAGCACAAAGGGATTAATTCCCCTGCTTCTCACCGAAACCATGACGTTGCTCGTGGCAGTTGCTATGTTTGCACCCAGAATCATTACCACACCCAGCAGCTCAGTAATGCTCCCTATTCTCAGGGCCTGCCTTCCCGCACTTATGAGTATCACGCCCGAAATTCCCAGGAAGATTGTGATCATCTTTCTCCTGGTCAGTTTGTCATCTTCATGCATCCAGGCAGCAACGAGAGCGGTAATGAGAGGCTGGGATCCTACGATAACTGCACCAAGAGCTCCGGGTACCAGATTCATCCCATAATAAAACAGAATATAGTTTGTCAGTATCTGGAGAAGGAGCACCCACAGAATTAATTTTCCGTGCTGACTTACCATGCTTACGAAAGCCGCCGGCCTGACCGTAAAAGGAAGGATCATTATGCCCGAGATGATAAACCTGAGACCTGCAAAATGCAGAGGTGAGTCATACTGCAGTCCTATCTTGACGCCTGCATATACGGTCGACCAGAGGAGACAGGCAAGGATTGCCCAGATTACAGTATTGTCTTTCCTGTCCACAGGTTAAATTGGTGGCGGCAAATATCCGAAAAAAAATAACATATTATTGATAGATTTGCCATACTATTTTCAGAACTCATTATGAAAACGGCAAATATCATTGCAGATCAATTGTTTAAGGTTGGAGTCAGGCATGTCTACGGCATACCCGGCGGAGCTTCCATTCCATGGATCGAAGCTTTCAGGAACAAGGGCATTGACTTCGTACTTGTTTCCAATGAAGCATCAGCAGGCGTAATGGCTGCAGTAACAGCAAGGCTCACAGGGGTGCCCGGAGTCTGCCATGCAACCTTCGGTCCGGGGGCAACAAATATCAGTACGGGAACCGGCTGTGCCTTTCTGGACAGGGATCCTGTAATAGTCCTCACTTCCGAGATGAACGACGCCATGAAAGCAAGGACAGCCCAGATCTGTTACAAAAGCTACATTCAGGATCAGCCCTTCCAACGCCGCAGACTCGATAAGAAAAGCCTTGAGAATATGCAGGGAAGAGTATCCGGGTCCTGTTCACCTTGGACTTCCCGATGATATCGCTGGTAATGAGGCTGAACCGGGGAAAGACAATGACCCGGAACGTTTAAAAGTCAATCCTCCCAGAAGTGTTTCCGAAATAATTTCTGTCCTGTCACGGTCCGAGAAACCTGTCATTGCTGCCGGGCTGACCGCCAGCCGTCTCGGTGCCGGAAAGGCACTGAAGGAATTTCTTGAAAAATGCCCCGTACCGGTCGTAACAACCCCCATGGCCGGAGACATCCTGCCTCATGATCATCCATGCTTTGCGGGAGTTCTTTTCCATGTACTCAGCGACAGGCTTAAGCCGCTATTCAATGAGTGTGATCTCGTGATAGGCCTTGGCTACGACCAGGTCGAATACAACTACGAAACGTGGATGCCCGGTGTTCCCCTTGTCCACCTTGACACAAAGGTCAGCGATCTCCCTGTAAAAAAGGATGTATACGGGTATACCGGATCTCCCGATGACTGGTTCACCCTGCTTGGAAAAATCAGTAACCCTGCTAACAGGAACAAGATCATCAGGGATATACGCAATGATATGGAAGCGGAATATGAGAGGCATGCTTCCCCTTTCGGACCGGTTACAGTCCTTAAGATACTCAGGGATCACCTTCCTCCGAATGCCCTGGTTACCGCAGATGTAGGATCACATCTCCATCTCCTCGGGCAATTCTGGAGGACCGGTGCCGGGGGAGAGCTGATCATGTCGAACGGCTGGTCGGGAATGGGTTTCGGCATCCCAGCTGCCTTAGCGGCCTCGATTCACAGGCCTGATTCAAGGACTGTCTGCGTCACAGGCGATGGAGGTTTCCTTATGACAGCGGGGGAAATTGCAGTGGCACGACGTCTTGGCCTGCCTGTGGTGATCATTGTTCTTTCTGACGGAGAGATGAACCTGATAAAGCTTAAGCAATCGTGGAAGAAAGTCCCTGCCGACGGAACTTTCCTTTATGGTGGAGATCTCTTTGGCTCCGACGTGTTCCTGGGGATAAAGGTTATCAGGGCTGATAATGCGCAAAAAATGAAAAAGGCTGTAACGACAGCCCTTTCATTAAGTGAACCGGTGATAATCAATGCGGTGATTAATCCGGCTTGTTATGAACATCTTATTGTAAGACAGTAAAATACAGGAACAGATTGTTCCGGGGACCTTCAGACTTCCAAAAGAAGGAAGTGTTCCGGCAGAGCCCGGATTTATTTTCCTGATTTTGCGCTCTTCGCCGTTTTCTTTTCAGGTTTTTCAGGTTTTTCAGCCTTTTCGGTTTTCGCAGCCTTTGCAGGCTTAGCTTCCTTTACAGGTTTTTCTTCCTTCTTCGGCTTTTCAGCTTTCACCGGTTTGGCCTCTTTCTTTTCCGCGGCTTCTTTCTTTGTTTCCTTTACAGGTTTTTCAGCTTTTGCAGCTTTTTCTTCCTTATGCGGTTTGGTCTCCTTTACAGGTTTCTCCTTAGGCTGCTTTGTTTCCTTTGGCTCCTTAACTTCCGCCGTGTGCTTCACCTCCTTAACTTCAGGTGTGTGCTTCACTTCCTTAACTTCCTTAACTTCAGGGACAACCACAGTTTCAACCACTTCCTTCACGGGTTTCTTTTCCCTTTGCGGTTTCTTCTCAGCAGTTTCCTTCACCCTTGGGGTTTGCATCATTTTAAGAGCCGGCTTGCTTGCTTTTTTCCTGCGCCTTCTGACGCCATATGTTCCGAGGAATATCTTTCCCCTCCTTGTTTTCTTGTCACCTTTTCCCATGATATGATTCTTTATTTTGGTATAAGCTTTATGAAAGCGTCGGCAAAGTTAATAATATTCTTTATTTTTAGTCAAAATTTAAATTATCGTTCAACAGAACACTTATCCCCCTGAGAAAATGCAGACACTAAACGATCTGAGACTGGCAGTCCTTATTGATGCCGATAATATACCTTTCAGCAACGTTACCGGCATGCTGGAAGAGATTGCCAAATACGGTACACCGACATTCAAGAGGATCTATGGCGACTGGACGAGGCCCACTATCTCCGGTTGGAAACAGGTACTCCTCGAGAATGCCATCACCCCGGTGCAGCAGTACAGCTATACAAAAGGGAAGAATTCAACTGACTCGGCAATGATCATAGATGCCATGGACATCCTGTACTCAGGGAAGGTGGACGGTTTTTGCATAGTATCGAGCGACAGCGATTTCACAAGGCTTGCCACAAGGCTCAGGGAGGCCGGGATGAAGGTTATCGGGATAGGTGAACGAAAAACACCCTCTCCCTTCATTGTAGCCTGCGATAAGTTCATCTATCTTGAAATTATCAATGTCCCGGCAGCTGTCAGGGAGCCTGCTCCCCAGGCTGGAAAGAAGAGCAAGCCTTCCGCGCATAAGAAACCCGGTGCCGAAAATGAACAGCAGAACCAGATAAAAAAGGCAAAAAGACTCATCGCAGCTTCCATAACCGACCTTGCCGACGAGAACGGATGGGCATACCTGGGCGATGTCGGGAATCTTATCCTTAAAAAACAGCCCGACTTCGATCCCCGAAACTTCGGCTTTGCAAAACTGACCCCGCTCATACGGTCATTCGATTTTGAGATTGACGAGAGGGAGTCGGGGCAGAATAACATCAGGCATATCTATATCAGGAACAGGAAGCAGGGGTGAGTTGTGAGTGGTGAGTGATGAGTAGTGAGTGGTGAGTGGTGGGAATGAGAGAATAAAATATACTGTTTTGGATATGATAAAGAACATAAAATGAGGGTTTATTGTTAATATATCGGACATAATATTTGACGGATTGGAAAAAATTCATGACCTTTGATCTGTATTTAAAAACTTAATTGTGAAATCATGAACATTTATTGCGGAAGTCTTCATTTTAAAATGAAGGAAGAAGAACTCAAGGAACTGTTTGAAGAGTATGGCGAAGTAACAACCGCCAAGATCATTTTTGACAAATACTCTGGTAAAAGTAAAGGATTTGGCTTCGTGGAGATGCCGAATGATGCAGAAGCAAAAAAAGCAATCCAGGAACTTAACGGAGCTGAAGTTCAGGGTAGGAACATCATTGTTAACGAATCAATTGAAAGACAGGAAAGAAAAAGAGAATTCAGGGGAGGGCACGACCGCAGAGGCGGCGACCGTCCTGACAGAAACAACAGATAGTTCAACAAATATCAATTGCTATGAAAGGTACTGTTAAATGGTACGACAGAGTTAAAGGTTATGGATTCCTCCAGACCGAAGATAACAAAGATATCTTTGTCCACCGTTCAGGTCTTGAGGTAGCCCATACCCAGCTTGAAGCAGGCCAGGCTGTTGAATTCGAAGTCGAACAAAGAGAAAAAGGCCCCGTCGCTGTCAGAGTCAGAAAAGCCGAATAGCGAATTTCAGGCCGATAATCATAGAGTCCCGTTTTCTACGGGACTCTTTTTTTTCCTATATTTAAAAGAAAAAAAACAATGAACTGCATTGTATTTTCGCGGACGGCTGCAGCTTCACTGGTATTCCTGCTGACCGTTCCATTATTTTCTCAATCGCTTGAAGAAGGATTCCTCGACCCTCCCGTATCCGCAAAGCCCAGAACCTGGTGGCATTGGACAAACAGCAACATAAGCACCGAAGGTATCACAAAGGACCTCGAATGGATGAAGAATGCAGGTATAGGCGGCTTTCAGATAGCCGACGTGGCATCAGGCCAGGGACAGATTGTTGAGAAGAAAATCCCTTTCGGATCTCCCGAATGGTACAATGCAGTGCGTCATGCCGCTGCGGAGGCAGACAGGCTGGGCCTCGAAATGACAGTTTTCAGCTCTCCCGGCTGGAGCCTTACCGGAGGTCCCTGGGTAAAACCGGAACAGGCTATGAAAAAACTGGTGTGGAGCGAAATGAACCTTAAAGGGCCCCTGAAATTCAAGGGTAAGCTCCCCCCTGTTCCCTCGAACGAAGGACCTGTCAGAAACCTGTCCAGATCTGCCAAACCCGGCCCCAACGAATCAAAATTTTCAAGGGATTTTCTTGTACTGGCCTTCCCAACGCCCCGGGATGAAACAGATATTCGGAGCTTAAATCCCGTCATAACCACCTCCGGAGGTCCGGTCGATACAGAAGCACTTCTCGATGACGACCTTAATACTGCAGCCAGGATAAGATCGGGAAAGGACAGGACAACAACCTGGATCCAGTTCTTATTCGACAAACCCGTGTCAGTCAAGGCTGTGACCCTCGCCAACCGGAGCGGTATCCCCGTCGGTACCATAAAAGCAGGCAATGACCCTTCTCAACTTAAAACACTTGCAATACTTCCCGGTCCTCAGCTGTACAGAGCCGGGAAGGTTACAACATACTCATTTACTGAGACCGCAGCCACCTGTTTCCGGGTTGAATTTACCGGTGCTCCATTGAGGCCGGCAGACGTAATGGCAGAAACAGTCACAAAACCCGATTCAGTGTATGTTTTCAGCGAGCTGAAACTGCACACGGGAGCAAGGATCAACAGGTGGGAAGACAAGGCAGGGTTCTACCATCTGTTTGCATATGAACCTGTTGAATCCGTATCAGTGCCCCAGCCATCAGCCGTGGATGAAGCCAGGATCATAAACCTCACTTCAATGCTGAAACCTGACGGTTCCTTCGAATGGGATGTTCCCGCAGGCGATTGGACAATAATGAGATTCGGATATTCCCTTACAGGATCTACAAACAGGCCTGCCGTTCCTTCGGGATCCGGATTTGAGGTCGACAAGCTCAGCAGCCGCCACAGCGAGGACTATATAAGGGCTTATACGGATCCTATCAGGCAGTCGCTGGGGCAGTTGTATGGCAGAAGCATGCAATACGTTCTTCTCGACAGCTGGGAAGCAGGAATGCAGAACTGGACAGATGAAATGACCGGGGAATTTGCCCGGAGAAGAGGATATGATCCCACGCCTTACCTGCCCTGTCTTGCAGGAAGGGTGGTTGGAAACAGTGAGTTTAGCGACAGGTTTCTCTGGGATTTCAGGCGTACCCTGGCCGATATGTTCGCAGAAAACCATTTCAAGGTGATCACGGATTATCTTCATAACCAGGGAATTAAAACTTATGGCGAAGTATCGGGCGTCTCCCTTGAGATCCTCGAGGATGCCCTGCTGTGCAAGAAATATGTTGATATACCGATGGGAGAATTCTGGCGCGGGAAAATGCATCCTGATCTTATGTACTACCAGGACGTGAGAGGCGCCGCGTCTGCCTCGCATATTTACGGGAAAAATATCGTGGCAACGGAATCATTCACAGGAGGAGGATTTGATTCACCACGATCACTGAAGGAGACCGGCGATTACTGGTTCTCCCAGGGTGTGAACAGGATCATCTTTCATACCTCGGCACACCAGCCTCTCGACACGAAGCCTGGCAACACGATGGTAGGTACGCACATTAACAGGAATATAACCTGGGCAGAACAGGCCGGTCCTTTCATGAAATATCTTGCCAGGAACTCCTTCATGCTACAGCAGGGTACATTTGTGGCTGATATTGCATACCTGCTCAATGAGGGCGCTCCATCCACGATGCCGATATGGGGTGAAGGCCTCTCCCCTGCCCTGCCTGAAGGTTACGACTTCGACTATATAAATGCCGATGTCCTGCTTAACCTTATGACAGTCAACACCGACGGAAAGCTGTCACTGCCATCAGGCATGGCATACGAGCTGCTTGTTCTCCCTCCAACAGATAAAATGACCCTTCCAGTCCTCAGGAAGCTCCATTCACTTGTAATCGCCGGGGCCAGGATCAGCGGACAGAGGCCCCTGACGACCCCGGGACTCACAGGTTACCCCGGTTCGCAGAAAGAGTTCGATGAGCTTGTCTCCGGGCTCTGGGGCGACCTTGACGGAATCAGCCGCACGATAAGGACCTTCGGAAAAGGAAAGGTATACTGGGGTGTCTCGCCCGGAAGAATTCTTGAAATGAATGGTGTCAATCCTGATGTTATATTAAATGCCTCGCGGGGCGAAATTTCGTGGATACACCGCAGAACAAAGGATGAGGATATCTATTTCATTGTCAACCTGACCGATACGACGGCGAACCTCAGCATGAAATTCCGCACCACAGGTCGTGAAGCTGAGATATGGGATCCCTCGGCAGGCACTGTCAGGCCTGCCTCTTACTTTATCTCACAGTCAAATACTGCTGTTCCACTGTTTCTTGGGAAACGGCAATCCGTGTTCGTCGTGTTCAGAAAAGAAACCAATATAAAGACAAGGACTATCCCTCAGGCAGAGCCTGTACTGATAACCACGCTCACGGGGCCCTGGGACATCAGCTTTCCTCCTGACCTGGGAGCTCCCGCAGGTATAAGCGTTGAGAAACTTGAATCGTGGACATCGAATGCTGATGAGGGTATAAAATATTTTTCGGGGACTGCAACATATACAAAGACTTTTGAAGTCCCGAAAAGATGGATGGCCGGAGGGCAGAAGCTGATCCTTGACCTCGGCAAAGTTGGTGATCTGGCCGAAGTTAAGGTAAACGGCCAGCCTGCCGGAATTCTATGGGACCATCCTTTCCGGACCGACATAACATCTCTCGTCAGGAAAGGTTCCAATACCCTTGAGATCATGGTTACCAACGAGTGGACCAACAGGCTTGCCGGCGATCAGAAGGCGGCTCCCGGGAAGAAGGTCCTGAACTCTTCAATGTTTGTATTTTCGAGGGGATTGAGTGAATCGGGGCTTATGGGGCCTGTAAGGATACTGCGTGAGTAGAAGACTATCTTATAACTAAATTAATATCAGGATATTAGTATGAAAGCTAAAAGCGATTCCCATACCACTGAATGGATACTGGCTGAAATAATGCAAAAGATGCCCTCAGGCCTGAGAATTTCCGGCAATCCCCTGGTTGCTGATGGAAAATATGGAAAGTCAGTTGCCTTCAATGGCTCATCTGACGCCATATTCCTGGAGAGCAATCCTCTTTCAGAATTGGATGAATTCACTATTGAGGTGATTTTCATGCCTCAGAGCGGAGGCAGTTTTGAACAGCGCTTTCTGCATTGCGGCGAGACCCAGGGCGACAGGGTGCTCCTTGAGCTGAGGGCCACAGAAACACACTGGTACTTCGATGCGTTCATTGCAGTCGGTGAAGAAAAATGTACGCTTATCGATCCAGACCGGCTTCATCCGCTCAATGAATGGTATCATGCGGCCTATGTAAACGATAATGGAAAGCTCACCACATGGATCAGTGGAAGGAAAGAGATTGAAGGTGATATTATTATTTCTCCGGTTAAAGGCAGCAGAACCTCAATTGGTGCAAGGCAGAATGAGGTTTCGTGGTTCAGAGGCATTATACACAAAATAAGGATCACGGAAAAAGCCCTTGAACCTGACTCTTTTCTTAAAGTCCGTACAATAAACTGATGAAGATCCTCACCGGTTGCCCACAGGGAAAAAGATAACCGGTGGGATATTCGCCAGAAAACTTAAAAACGCTACCCGTCCTTAAATCAGTTTCCAGGGTTTCCTGTACTCGTAGTGCATCAGCTTTGTTGCAGCACCATCCGTGTCGTCTACAAATGATTCGGTTGCAGGATCCCATTTTACCGTACGTTTCAGCTCGCAGGCAATGTTGCCAAGTGTGCAGACCAGACAGCTGCTGTGCCCCACCTCAACAGGAACAACAGGATCTTTTCTGGAGCGGACGGCTTCTATGAAATTCACCTGGTGAGGTATCCTGGTCTCGTAAGGACCTTCCACCTTAGTTTCACTTTCAGGAAGGTTCCATGCCGGGTCGGAAGCCTGGAAATAGCCCCTGGCAACTTCTATCCATCCTTTCTCACCCCAGAATTTCACTCCCTTTGTTTTCTTCTCATCAAAAGGCTCGGATGTCATCACGGTGCCGCTGGCATATTTAAATGTCATATACTCTGTACCGTCGCCAATCGGTGATATCTCCACAGGTCCGTTCTTATCCATGCCAAGACCCCACTGGGCAATGTCGAACATATGAGCTCCCCAGTCGGTGGTGAAGCCTCCTCCCATTTCCTTGTACCATCTCCAGGCGCCCCAGATATCTTCATTCTTCTCAGGATCAAGGGATATTGGCGGATCCAGCTGGTTGTTGAAATGGATTGGCACATTAAGCGGGCCGAGCCACAGATCCCAGTTAAGATCGGCGGGCAGGGGCTCTTCAGGAAGGTCGTAAGGTTTAGGGGGTGCACCCACGTATGCATTTACAAGTGAGATTGCACCTAGGGTACCTGACTGTACAAGCTTAACGGCATGCTGGAATTCGGCACTCGAGCGCTGCTGGCTTCCGAGGCCGAAGATAATATTATTGCCGCGGACAGCTTTAACAAGTTCCTGTCCCTCCCTGATGGTGAAGGTCATGGGTTTTTCAAGGTAGATATCCTTTCCGGCCTTGCATGCAGCCACTGCGATCATGGCGTGCGAATGGTCCGGTACAGCGATTACAACAGCGTCAATATCCTTTCGTTTCAGGATGTCCTGGTATTTTTCGCAGGTGCTCACCTCAACTTTTCTTCCTGCTTTTTCATAGAAGGCATTCACCCTCTTCTCGAACCTTTTTCGCTTGATCCCGTAGACATCGCATCCTGCGAGAACTGTGACTCCCTCAATCTGGATGAATCCGTTGAGGAGGAACATTGCCTGCCGGCCGAGACCAATGAAGCCGAGGCGGATGGTCCCGTCTGATTTGGGTTTGCATCCCGTGAGATGCGGTAGTACTGCAAGTCCGGCTGCTCCGGCTGCGGCAGCGGTCAGGAACTGACGCCTTGACCAGTTCTTTTTCTGATTTTCCATTACTTTGATTTTAGGGTTATTTATATTCTGGTTAGTTCTTTCCAGTGAGTTCTTAAAATTAGAATTTTCTTTGGAAAACATCCTTACTGTATTCAAGTTTTATGACCATAATGCTGTCAGCCATCTCATTCACAGGAAGATTCCTGAGCCGAAGGTAGGGTTTCTGCTCAGTATGATCGCTGGGAGAAAGGTTCACAATATGGTCTATGCTCCTTCCGTCATTGAGCAGCGTTACGCTCACCGGTTTGACATCGAGGGGCTTAAGCTTGAAGCCGTTACCCGGAATACCTTTATGAAGATGCAGGTAAAACGTGTTCCCCCGCCTTGTAACCAGTACATCATTCACCCTGATAATTCCCGATGCCGGTTCGGCAAGCTCAAATGATTCCCTGACTGAAGAATACCATTTCCCGATCCTTTTCAGTATCGAAGCTGATTTTTCAGGTATCACACCTTCAGCGGTCGGACCCACATTCAGAAGGTAGTTCGCTCCGCGTGCCAGATAACGGTCTATGCTTCCCATAAGATGAAAGTCTGAATAATAGTCCTCATCAGATTTGTATCCCCAGCTTTCCATTCCCACCGACTGGCATGCTTCTGTCGCCCTCTCCAGCTTTTCAGCTCCGGCAGCTGCCGTGTCAAAATCGCGTTCAGGGGTTCCGAAATCGCCATCATCGAATCCCCTGTTGTTGATCACAGCTTTGGGCTGAAGCTTTCTTATCATTTCATTTACAGACGGATCCTTATACCCGGGAACGTTCATGTCCCACCAGAAGCCGTGTATCTGTCCGTAATCAGTACAGAGTTCCCTGACCTGTACCCTGAGGAAGTCCATGTACCTGTCCCAGTCGGGCTGATCACCGGCTTCAGGCTTCGGAAGTTCATGATGCCTTCCCTGGTTAGGGTAATTAGGATGGTTCCAGTCAGCGATGGAATAGTACAGGCAGAGGGGTATTTCCCTTTTATGACATGCATCAGCAAGCATCCCTATAATATCCTTCTTATAGGGAGTGTTCATAGTATTGAATTGTGTCTGTCTTGTATCCCAGAGACAGAATCCGTCATGGTGCTTTGTGGTCACGGTTATATATTTCATCCCTGCCTCCTGCATCAGGTCGAGCCATTTATCCGGATCGAATTTTCTCGGATTCCATTGAGCTGCAAGTTTTACATATTCCTGCCTGGGCACTCTTGCCCGCCACTGGTGCTGTTCATGCCATGCAGGGATTGAGTATATACCCCAGTGGACGAACATACCGAACCTCTTTTCGAAAAACCAGTCACGGCCATCGCCGAATTTCAATTGCGAGGCTGTCGAAGACAATGAAACAACGTCCTTTAGAATACCCGGGACCGGATCAGCTGAAAATAAAGGCAATGCAGCGCCCAATGCCGCCGTCTTAATCATTTCTCTGCGTTTCATAATTTCTTACAAATAAAGTCCTTATGTTGTTAAGGAACTGCAAGACCGCAAGACCGCAAGACTGCAGGACCTTAGAACCTACCGAAGATAGAATATTTCTCTGTATTACAGAATATTGAGGAATATAGAAAAAGACCCGGGTTGTTTGTTTCCATTTTTCTTTCAAGGTGAAGCACCGGCTGTCCTCTTTTGAGGTGGAGGAAGCGGCTGATCTTTTCAGAGGCGGGAATTGCCTTGATACGTTGCTCACCTCCCTTTATTTCAATATGGTAATGATCCCTGAGTATCCTGAAAAGGGATCTGTTCTCGAACTGCCTGGAGGTGATCCTTGGCAGGTTGATATTTGCTATATAGCTGATATCGTAGAATATAGGTACATCATCGAGGAGCCTGAGCCTTTCCATGTAGATGCAGCCTGATTCCTTCTCGAGACCGGAAAGCGCAAACATGAAGTTCTCTTCCCAGGGTATGATGTGAGGTTTTACTATTATTCTGGTCTTTAGCTTCCTGTCCCCTACTGCTGAAGTGGTTCCTGATACCGAGAGTATACCTATTTCGCGCGGAAGGTGATGAACAATACTGCCTTTACCCTGGTGCTTGATGATATAGCCATCGTTGGCAAGGGTGGCCAGCGACTGCCTGACGGTAGGCCTCGTCATCCCGTAAAGCTGGCAAAGTTCATTTTCAGAAGGCAGCAGGTCGCCCTCCTTGTATACACCTTCGCTGATATGCCTGCGCAGGATCTCATAAAGCCGCTTGTGCTGCGGGATGCTCTTCAGGGACACCATCTGAATATTTTTTGTAAATATATCAAGTTTTACTTGTAAATACAAGTTATTTTCTATATTTTTGTATCCG
>JALONU010000286.1 GCA_025454775.1 Bacteroidales bacterium
CGGAGCCAAGCTGATGTGTAACGGTTTTATATATAACATTGGCATTCTCGTCCAGATCCATATCAACGCCAACGGGGACGTGATCATCAAACCATGAACGCATTCCAGAATCCTGATTTTTAATCGGGATTTATCGTCCGAAACGCTGGCACAGATAAACAATGTGTTGAATTTCCATAATCCCGGACAAAGGGTAGCATAGAATTCTTTTTTAACCGCAGAGGAAGCTAAGGAAGCTCAAAGGACGCAAAGGCAGAACATGGTATTTCAGTTCTTTGCGAACTTTGCGTAATCCCGATGGCTATCGGGACTTCGCGACCTTTGCGGTTTATGGTTCTTCCCTAAATTCAAACTCATACCAGTTTTAACGAGAATCCATTTCCGGGTCATAACTTGTCTACTTTCTGTATTTTCGTCTCCATACAATATAACCGCTAATAACGACAATTATTCCCGTTATGCCTGTCAGCGGCACTATCAGAATGTAAAAACCGCCAGTGAGGTTCTCGAAGATCCTGCCGGTGTGGAATTCAAGACTGAGATTCCAAAGTGACATCCGTGATTCGTTCAATATCTTTTCCGGCATCTCAGGAGTGGATTTATCGTGCCAGAGAGGCAGAAGGCCCGTGTTGTACTCAACAAGATATTTTGCCCCGCCCGGCATTGTCATCATTCCGGTGACCTTCATATCCCCTACCGGCCTTCCGCCCGGATCGCCTTCGTAAGGTTTCCCTGTTAGTGCATTTGTAATACTGCCCGTAACAGGGTCCCAGAGGAATAAACCTGTAAATGAACCGATAAGATATTCCCCTGTTCCATGGTTTTCAAAAACGTTTATCCCCATAACGCTTACCGGAGGCTGACTACTGAATCTGACTGGAGGAACAGACCCTTACGGTCGTCCCAGAGAAGGTCCCTGAGCTTATCGTACCATGGATTCGGCTGATCGAGATTTGAGTATTTCAGCGGAGCGACCTTTGCATTGGCAATCGCGATCAGCAGTGGCGGACGGAGGAACATACCGGTAAAGAAAAGAATTATGAGCAGGAAGAAAGTCCATGCTCCTACCTTGTTGTGCCACTTAAGCGACCATTTGTTAACCCTTATTATCCTATGCGCGGGCTTGTCCTTTCTTGCTCTTTTCTTTATCCAGCCGGGGAAGAAAAAGTAGATGATGCCAGTGATGGACAGAAATACAGTAATAAGCCCCAGCAGATCTACAAAAAGCTTCCCGGGAAGCCCGAATATCTCTCCGGAATGGATCTGCCAGATCGTTTCGAACAGCGTTACCCGGTCGGTAAAATCATCAGGTGCCTCTATCTGGTGCCTTGTGAACCGGGTTGATATTCCATCAGATGCCCCGTAATACAGATATGAACGGCTGAGTGCGTAAACTGTGCCTCCCCGGCTTTCGATGGCAGTAAAACGTCTGGTGTCGTCGTCAAAACTGAACTTTTGCCAGCTCTCCTGCACCCAGTCATAAGCCCACAGGCCGAAAAAGGTTGCAGCGTAAAGATCTCCGGAGGCTGTAAGGTGGACATCGGCGACCTTCCTGTTATCGCTTCCTTCAGGAAGACCATCGTTGAACGAATGATACCTGCTGAAAGAGGAATCAGTAAGCCAGATACCCATGTTCCCGTACATAAGTATTGAATCAGGACTCAGGATCAGACTACCTTTGAGAGAGGCATTGTTCCAGTTACTGTATTTATAATTGTCAGGAAGGAATCTGTAGCTGACATCGAGACCCGAGAAAGTCTCACGGTGGTTCATGAAGATCCCGGTAATGCCGTAATACAGCAGGATAAATGATATTATCAGGCCTGGCCACCTGTGCAGCTTTTTAAAGGTTATTCCTGTTCTCACGGCCTGATCATTTAACCTTATCCGGGGATCCGTTCACGGTGTTCAGGAAATACTTCTTTGCTACAGATTGTATTGATTCTCCTGATACAAGACGGGCCATAGCTTCCCTGATTGGTGCATACTGATCGTGGAACGGACATGGATGCTTTTCATCGCATTTTGTAAGACCAAATACACAACCCGTTATTTTCTTCTCGCCCTCAATCGCTAAAATCAGATCTCTTATCATTAGATCAGGCTTTCCCTTATCAAAGTAAAATCCGCCTCCCTTTCCTTTCAGTGAACACAACAAACCCTGGCGGACCAGCCGCTGGAGTATTTTTGCCGTATAATAATATGGTGCACCTGTTTCCTGGGCTATTTCCTTCCCTCCCGGCCTCCTGTCGTCATAATTCTGTAACTGTATGTGCACCAGTGCTCTAAGGGCATATTCTGTCTCACGGTTGAACATCATTCCGATTTTAGATGTGCAAAAGTAAAAAAATATGAATATTATTAAAAGACCTTTTTGTCTTTTAGTGAAATATTTTTAATCTTTGCCCCTGAATGAAGGAATGAACACCTGACATTTATGATTTATCAGAACTAAAATCAGAATACATGAAAACACGAAATCTTTGGATTGGATTCCTGACAGTAATGACCGTTTCGTTTGCGGTATTATTGTTTTATGGAAAGGAAATCTACCGACAGGCACCTCCTGTTCCTGCTAAAGTGATGACAACCAGCGGAGTAACCTTATTTGACGGCCAGGCAATTAAAGATGGTCAGAATGTCTGGCAGTCCATGGGCGGACAGGAATTGGGCACCGTATGGGGACATGGAGCTTACCAGGCCCCCGACTGGAGCGCTGACTGGCTGCACAGGGAGGCTCTCTACATGCTCGACAGGATGGCTACGGAATCGGAAGGTAAGAGCTTTAACAATCTGAGCACCGACCGGCAGGCAGCTCTCAAAGTTCTATTGCAGAATGAGCTTCGCTCGAACACCTATGATCCGAAGACAGGTGTTCTGAAGATTTCTGATCTGAGGGCAGATGCCTT
>JALONU010000151.1 GCA_025454775.1 Bacteroidales bacterium
TATCCTGTATTTGAAATTCTTCTCGAAACCCTGCCTGTCGAGGTAATCGGAAAGATATGTGGTGAAGTCCTGCTCCTTGTTGAGTGCGACAGTGAAATAATTGGTTATCTCCTTCCTTTTTTCATCCAGCAGCTTTTCATCCTTTATTCCCTGCAGCTCAGCGGCTTCCTTTTCCGAATAGAGATTCAGGATAAACCTCACCGTATCATGAACGGTATTTGATTCGCGAAGGTTGCCTATTGCTTCCTGGGGCAGGGACCTGTACCTTATTGTCAGCATTTCATTCTGCTGCTTCCACAATCCCCTCAGTATTATCACCTGGGCAATGATAATGAACATTATTGCCAGAATTCCGAGGGTGAGAACCGTATTCCTTTTTTGCATATCAGTCCGGATTACCTGTCAAAAGTATCTAAAAATAACCACAATCATTATTCTCCTGCCGGAACATTAACCATGCATTAACCCTTCATTAACAGAAAGCTGTCTCAACAGGCATTAATTTTGAATCAGGAAGTTTAAATACACGGCAGCCATGAAAAAGAGCAGTTTAATATTAGCAATTATTTTTCTCCTGACAATGGGTTTCAGCCAGACAGCCGGAGCCCAGGAAAAGAGCCGGGAGGAAAAACAAAGGGAAAAAGAGCTTCAGGAAGCTATCGATGCCCAGAAAAAGGCCATGATCGAACAGAAGAAGGCCATGCATGACGCCCAGGAGGCAGTTGACGAATCGAAGCTCGAAACCGAAAAGGCGCTCAAGGATCTTCAGATCAGGGTTGAGAGCCCCGAGTTCCGCGACCAGATCATGAAGGTTTACAGGGATCGAAGCGGAACCAGATCCTGGTCTCCTGCAGAACCTTTCGTTCTCACCCCTGGTTTCGAATTCTACGGACGTGGTTTTCCCGGCGATGATTCTGAAAGGACAAGCTGGGAATTCTCGAAGTCGATCAAGGAGACTTCATTCGACAGGGAATACATCATTGATGTTGAAAAGTCGGTCAGCAATGTCTCTATGTCAATAGTGGGCGATTGCAAGATGGGTGAGATCCGGATAAAGATCATCATGCCCAATGGGAAAACCTATTCCGACATTGTTATCGACGAATATGGTAACCTTAACTGGAAGAAGTCCTTCAATGTTTCCGAATCGGAAAACGATGATAAAACAGGCCCCTGGAAATTTGAGATAAAGTCCACAAAGGCTATCGGTTACTTCAAGATATCTCTTCAGACTTATTAGTTAGGTTTTTTCAGCGTCCTTCGACGATTGTTTTTCATTCCTTGACGGAAGCGGCCGGACCATGGGGGACCGGCCGCTTTATTTCATTCAGCCACAACAGTGCATCTTCCTCCCTTGACGCTCTCGACCCTTATGGTGTACCTGGCATCGCCCTTAACGATCCACTTCAGGTCAACACTCTGGTAACCGGCAAGGTTGCTTATTTCCATCCGGCCCGGGTTCTTTTCCTGCTCCCTGGTAAGGTTCCTGTCCTTGTCAGTTATTATCATACCTGCCAGCACATTTCCTCCTTCAAGGGAAACATAAACAGGAGGATCGATCTTATATCTCATGTTAGTGGCGGAGTGGGTGGGCAGCATCCTGGTATTTGTCACCCTGGCCGACACTTCTTTCAATCCTCCTTCAATCTTCCTGACGCTTACATTGGAAACTTCAAGCTTCGGTGACTGGTACGCATTGTAAATGCAGAAGGCAGCGTTCCTGTGTGCATCAGTTTCCAGCAGAAATCCGGGATGAAGCCTCCCGATCATCTTGCTGAAACCGCCTATTTCAACTTCGCCGTAAACAGGATGGTTAATTTTCTGCCAGGGTATGAATGAGTCCTCGAAAAGCAGCAGCCTGTCAAATTCATACTGGTCGGTAGAGGCTGTGTCATAGAACATCAGGTAGGGATTCCACAGCTCATTGGAGAATACGAAGCAGCCCATTGCACCGTGCCACCAGTCAAGCTCCCCTCCGTAAACAGTGTACATGTCCTTCCAGATTGTCAGGAGTTTGTACCCCGGTATCATTTTCTCCCCGGTACGGCCTATCTCATTTATTACCACATCGTCCTGCCTGCTGTACGATTCAGCCCCGCCTCCCTGGATAGACGGACCTCTCAGGATCATCCCTCCGGAATTATGGAAGCTCTGGGCTCCCGTAATGTTGCTGTGCTTCACCACGAAGTCCCTGATAGCCTGGTTTTCGGGTTGCGAAAACGGATACTTGTGCGCTCCGCTCTGAACAAAGTTGGGTTCCCAGTTAAAACCCCAGTCGCGGTTTCCGTCGTAGCCGCCGATACCATCCTCATTTACCTGGCCATCACCGTCGTTGTCGATGCCTTCGCTTCCGATCATCTCATATTCACCCTTCCTTCCCTGCTCGACACGGATCATACGCCTTGGATCCTCAGGGTCGGGATTTAAAGTGCCGTCGGCGCTTTTCCGTCGCATCTGGCTTATATTTTTATCCTTGTTCATGTCGTCGGGTCCGTCTTCATCAAACAAACCGTCACGGTCGTTATCCATGGGCATCAGTCCCGACCTCGGCGGAACCCCTACATGGGCAAAATAGTCGCGGGCATCAGGATTTATTGTGGGAGCGATATAAAAGGTCTTGTCGTTGAGAAGTTCGCTGATGAACTTGTTCTCGTCGAACATCTCGCAGAGATACCATGCCGTATAGAGGGCCATTTCCGATCCCTGTATCTCTATGGAATGAATGTTGCCGTCAATCCAGAAACCCGGCTTATGGTCGGGATTGCCTGCCTTTTTATTGCTGATGGTTGCCACCCAGATGTCCTTTCCCTGGTATGATTTTCCCATCGACTCAAGGGTTACAAGGTCGGGGTATGCCGAAGCAAGCTTTTTAAGGATATCCGTGATCCCCGCGTATGTATAATAACGGTTCCAGGAGACATCTACTTTGAGATTTGCGGGAGTTCCTGCTGCCTTGAAGAAAAACTCATCCTGCTGGGCTTTTAGGGCAAAGGTTATCAGGACAAATGATGCTGACAGCAATATGTTTAGTGTACTTTTTTTCATGATTATCATCTGTGTGTTTTATTACTTCAGTACGATCGTAGATGAGGCAAACCCGGTGTTTACAGCCCCTGCTGTCACGGTGACATTCCCTTTTCCCATCAACAGCCAGCTGTATTCGGCGGTTTTGTTGCCTTCAAGCCTGGGGATCCTCTGGACCTTCTGTCCGCTGAGTATCGTAAGTCCCTTGTCGGTCTCAATGCTCAGCCTCATAAGTCTCGTAAAAATATTGTTCTGGCCTGCTTCAGTGCATGTTGCAAAGAGTCCCTTGTTGTGCACCTTAAGGGTTAGCCTGTATATCTTTTCACCCTTATTCTCCGTTTCTACGTCGATCAGTTCGAGTTCAGGATGCATTGCTGCAACCACGGTGATGAATTTATAGTTTGAAGCTACAAGCTCTTCAATTTTTTCGGTGGGAGGATTTATCATCAGAAAAGGTTTGATGCCGCCCACCTCGGTTTTCTTCCCCGGGAAATCCGGATGCTCAATGACGGTCCATGGAACGAACACATCGCCAAGCTTGTTCTCTTCAGCAAATTTCAGGAATGCCGCCTCTGCATTTTTGTCTCTCTCCACCGGGTACCACCATGCAGGAGTTGAAAAACTGTAGCGGCCGTAATGGAAGTAAGACCAGTCGGCGAAATTTCCCGGATCTGATTTCGTCTGGGGGCTTCCTTTAACACCTGTAATTTCCCTGTATTTTTCGCCGACAAGCCTTATAACTGTCTCATCGGACCGCATAACGCTGGAGATCCTTCTTTCTCCCATCCTGCCAGTTTGTCCTGCTCCCGGCCCCGGCTGTGAAGCCGCCTGCTGGGCCTGTCCCTGTGCCCCGCGGTCACCTCCTCCCCTGGATGCCTGGGTGAGGTTATCCTGCGGTCCGAAGGACAGGGTTGCATATATATTATAATGCCCGAACAGGAAGTCCATTACAGCTTTTGACTCGGGTTCTGATACAGGATGGAGACCTGCATTGGCTCCGAATTCCTCATAATTGTAAGTCATGTTCCTGTTGAAGCTGATCCCGCCGGGACCGTCCTCGTTGAACTTGCCGTCCTTGTCGTTATCGATGCCTTCAGTATATATTGAATATGTTCCCTTTTCTCCCTTTGACAGGTCTGCAGGGACCATAATTCTTTTGTCCTCGCTGCTCTCAGTGTATGCCCCTGATGAATCCGAAACGCGCAGAAGCGTTATTACCCCGTCGCCGTTAATGTCCTCGAAAGGATCCTCATCGGTGGAAAAATCCCTGTCTTCGTCGACCGGCCTGGCGTTTGTGCTCCTCTCGTACCTGATGTTCTGGAAGTATTGTTCCGTAGCATCGGGATTTACGTCCGGGAAGATGTAGAAAGTAACCTTTTCAAGGAGTGTTTTTATTTCGGGTGAAGATGCGTCCCTTAGAAGGCTGCCGGCGAACCCGAGGGCAAGTTCCCGTCCTAGGATATATGAACCATCGGTACAGGCTGCCAGGGCAATGCCAGGCTTGTTATCCCTTTCTCCTGTTCCTATTGTAAGGACCATGATATCCTTTCCGCCTTCCGTTTTGCCTATTGCAGAAGCTTTACATAGGTCCGGGTATTGCTTTGCCATCGCATCAATGCGCTGGATGAGGGTCTTATAGTTACTGTACTGCACCTGCGCATTCAGGAATACAGGCAGGATCAGTACAATAACTGACAGGATTGATCTGCTTTTTGTGCTTTTCATGTCTGAAGTCTATTTATCCGGCTTTATCAGCCTTTTTGTTGGTTTTCTGAAAGATGAATTGTCATAAAGCGGATCCCATTTTTCATTAAGGACAAACTCCTGTGTCCTGTTGTGAAAATACCCGAGAACATGCTTCGGAGAGATCATATACATGAGTTCGTCGTTTTCACCGAACCAGGGATCCTTTATGGTCATAACCTCCTCTATTCCTGTGTCGTGGGTATTGGAAAGCCTGGAATACCTTTCATAAACGCTTCTCGGGATGGCAATGATAACGGTATAAAGGCCGTATTCCTTCCTCTGGAAAAGGAAATAGGTTATCTCGATGGGTTCTTTAGGATTTATGCGGTCGGTGGAGTGTGATAGCTGATTCTCGAAGATGAAGCCTTCATTCATAATCTTTTCAACCACATTCTGTTCCCTGGTATTATGAAGGAAAAAGCAGCAATCATTATATTCTTTCAGGACAGAAGCAAGTAACTCTCCCTTATTCTTCATGCGGGATTCTGGATTTACCACACCAAAAATAGCTTATATTATTTTATTTCCAACAACTAAACCTTTTGTTGTCTTAAGTGTTAAATTTGAAGCCTGCAGCAGACAGGCAATCATGAAACGTAACTCTATCATTTTTATACTATTGCTTCCGGCCATCTTCGCATGCAGGCGTAATCAGGCGTCAGCTGACGAAAGGATCATAACGGTCAGTATAGCTCCTTTCGGTTATTTTGTGCAGGAGATAGGAGGCGGTGATTTTGAAGTTAACGTAATGGTGCCGCCCGGTTCCAATCCTCATATCTACGAGCCCTACCCTGAGCAGATAATGAAGCTCAGGAAGTCGGTAGCCTATATCAGCAACGGCTTCCTCGGATTCGAGATGACCTGGCTCGACAGGTTCTACGGGATGAACGAAAAAATGACAAGGCTTTCTTTCGGAAACCTGATAGACCCTGTCGCCAATGCACACGAACATGAGCATGAAGGCGAACATGCAGAAGCAGCTGATCCCCACTACTGGGTTTCACCTGCCTGTGCGGCAGTCATGGCAGCTTCGGTGAGAGACCTGCTATGCAGCCTTAACAAAGAAGGATGCGAAAAATACAGAGCGAACTGTGACGTGCTCCTCGGAAGGATAAACGACCTCGACAGGAAAGCTGACTCGTTGTTTTCCGGGTACAGGGGTGCTTCCTTTATGATCTATCACCCTAACCTTGCCTACCTTGCCCGCGACTACGGGCTGGAGGAAGTAGCAGTGGAATTCGAGGGCAAGGAGCCTCCTCCTTCACACCTTAAGCACCTCGTAGACCTGGCACGGGAAAGGAAGATCACCACCATCTTCGTACAGAAGGAGTATGACAGCAGGAACGCCAAGGCCATTGCCGTGGAGATCGGCGCTGAAGTGCTTGTGATCGATCCGCTTTCACCTGAATGGCTGAACTCTGTAACATTTATCATTGAAAGCCTTCACAGGAGTTTGCAGGGAAGCCAGAAATAAACATACCGGATATGGCTGTATTACTCGAAATGAGATCATTGAACGCTGGATACGACGATAAGATCGTGCTGGAAGATATCAATTTTTCGGTAAGTGAAAATGATTTCATCGGTGTAATAGGCCCGAACGGAGGAGGGAAAACCACCCTGCTAAGGTTAATCCTCGGACTGATTAAGCCTTTTAACGGGAAGCTTGAATATGACAGCTCACTTTTCGGCAGCATTGGTTATCTTCCCCAGATTTCAACAGGAGACGCACAGTATCCGGTTACAGTCACCGATGTGATATTGTCGGGAATGATGATCAGTAAGAAGATAATCTCACGGATGTCTTCCACCGACAGGAAAAGGGCGCAGGAGATAATAGAAGAGCTGGGCCTTGGAGGCATGGAGAAGGCATCCCTTACCGAGCTGTCCGGAGGCCAGATCCAGCGCGTACTGCTGGGCAGGGCAATAATAGGCAACCCCAGGCTTCTTCTTCTCGACGAGCCGGGCAATTTCGTGGATTCGACATTCGAGAAGGATTTCTACGAGAAGCTAAAGGAGCTCAACGGCAGGATGTCTATACTGATGGTGTCGCACGACATAGGGATCATCTCCTCGCATGTAAGGTCGTATGCATGTGTAAACAGGAAGCTTCATTATCACCCTTCATCGGAAATTACCAATGAACAGCTCCTGGCTTACGGATGCCCCATCCAGCTTATTACACATGGAGTTGTGCCGCATACCGTTCTAAAATCTCATGCATGATGGAAGGCGGAATTCTACAATACGACTTCATATTAAAGGGACTTATCGGCGCTGTTTTTGCCAGCATAACTGCAGGGCTGGCCGGCACTTATATAGTCACGAGGAGAATGGTCTTCCTGAGCGGAGGAATTACCCACGCATCTTTCGGAGGAATAGGGATAGGCTATTTCTTCGGTTTCAACCCGGTATTGGGCGCAGCTGTTTTCGGAATCATCTCCGCCCTCGGAGTCGAGTACCTTTCAGTGAGGCAGAAGATCAGGGAAGATTCGGCAATAGGCATACTGTGGGCCTTCGGAATGGCCATCGGTATCATCTTCATCTTCCTTACCCCCGGATATTCCCCAAACCTGATGAGCTACCTCTTCGGAAGCATACTTACCGTCACCAATGCAGATATCATAGCACTGGGGACAATGTCGGTAGTGCTGATCCTGTATTTCGGGATCTTCTATCGTACAATATTGTATATTTCCTTCGATGAATCATTTGCCAG
>JALONU010000152.1 GCA_025454775.1 Bacteroidales bacterium
ACGTTCACCACCCTGAGATTGACACCGTGGTTAACGAACCACTCCTGCAGTTCGTTGATATGTGTGCAGAGGCTCTTGAAGACTGACATCTTGGTTATCTGGGAACCTATGTGGAAGTGGATGCCGATAAGCTCAATGTGTTTCATCCTTTTAAGAGCCTTCAGAACATCATCGAGTTCCCAGGTATGTATTCCGAACTTGCTTTCCTCGATACCGGTTGTAATGTACTTATGGGTGTGAGCTTCTACAAGAGGGTTGATCCTCAGTGCAATACGTGCCTTCTTTTTCAGTGAGGAAGCAAACTGTTCAATAACCTCTATTTCAGGAATTGACTCACAGTTGAAGCAGAAAATGTCAGCCTTGAGTGCATTCACGATCTCATAGTCTGATTTTCCGACGCCGGCATACATAATTATTGACGGATCAAAACCTGCCTTTAAAGCAGCATCGATCTCGTTCCAGCTCACGCAGTCGGCGCCGAATCCGTTCGATGCGATTATGTTCAGTATCCGTGGATTGGCGTTGGCCTTAACGGCATAGTGTATTTTAAAACCTGAGTTGTCAGATTCCTTCTTCAGGGTCTTAAGTGTTGAATTCAGTACTTTCAGATCGTAATAGTAGAAAGGGGTTTTAAGTGTCCTGAATTTTTCCGCGGTATTCCTGCTGATCATCTTAGTTGTTAAAGATATGTTTACTTAATAATCTGAGTGCCTGTGTTTTATTCTTGGTGTCAATCAGGAGGGAGAGGCTGTTCTGGCTTCCTCCGTAAGAGATCATTTTCAGGGGGATGGTGTTCAGGGCAGTAAAAATCTCGGGAGCAGATCCTGTTTTTTCAGTCCTGAAATCGCCGACTATGCATACGATAGTCTGGTCTTTTTCTACCTCCACACTCCCCAGTTCCCTGAGATCCTTTGCGATTTCATCGAGATACTGTGGATTGTCGATCGTAAGGGAGACTCCGACCTCGGAGGTTGTGACCATGTCGATCGGGGTCTTGTAAGCTTCAAAGATCTCGAACACCTTTCGCAGAAAACCGTAAGCCATAAGCATCCTGGCTGATTTTATCCTGAAAACTGTAATCCCGTCTTTTGCTGCAACTGCTTTATAATCGAGAAGAACGCTGTTTGATGTGATAAGTGTTCCCTCATCCTCAGGGTCCATGGTGTTTTTAAGTCTGACGGCAATGTTCTTCTCCCTGGCTGGATTAACGCTCGAAGGATGGAGTATTTTGGCACCGAAGTATGCAAGCTCGGCTGCCTCGTCGAATGACAGTTCCCTGATCACACTTGTCTTTTCTACGAACCTTGGGTCGTTATTGTGGAAGCCGCTGATATCCGTCCATATCTGTATTTCCCTGACTTTCAGGGCTGCCCCTATTATTGACGCTGAATAATCGCTTCCTCCCCGCTTCAGGTTGTCTGTTTCGCCGAAGACGTTCCTGCAGATGAATCCCTGTGTTATTTTCAGCGTGTCGGCCGGATGCTTGCGAAGCTCCCTGTTAATGTTCTCCTCAATGTAAAAATAGTCAGGTTCACCGTCCTTGTCGATCCTCATGAAGTTCAAAGCCGGAAGAAGGGCCGACTTTAAATTCCTTTCCTTGAGGAGATGATGGAAGAGAGCTGTCGATATCAGCTCTCCCTGTGCAACGATTGCCTTCTCCTGGAGCTTGGTGAAAACCCTGAGAGTGAAGTTGTTTATATAGTCAAAATGTGAATTGATCAGCTCATGTCCTGTGGTTCTGAATTCCTCGCTATCGTAAAGTTCATCGACTACCTTGTGGTATTTCTCCCGGAGTATCTCTATTTTCAGAGATGCTTCGTTTGCATTGTCAGCGTACAGCAGGTCGGTTATCTCGACAAGCGCATTTGTAGTTCCCGACATGGCTGAGAGAACTACTATTTTCTTTTCAGGATCGGTAATGAGAGGGATGAGGGCTTTCATCCTTTCGGGGCTGCCCACCGAAGTCCCTCCGAATTTCATGATTTTATCAATTTTCATCTTTCTATTCTTAATGAAAAAAGAGGCAGTCTCAAGAGAAGCAATCCATTAACCGCGAAGAGCGCAAAGTGTTATTCATCAAGTTCTTAACTTTGTGTACTTTGAGGTTAATACGGACTATTGAGACACCCCCGGCAATTTTTGAAGCAAAAATATACTTTTAAATAACACTTCATCTTCCGTTTATAATTTTTTTGTTATTTTTGCCACCCGAACGCCGCCCAGATGGCGAAATTGGTAGACGCGCTAGTTTCAGGGACTAGTGTCAGCGATGATGTGCAGGTTCGAGTCCTGTTCTGGGCACTTTAAAAACACAGAGCCCAGAGCGCAGAGCACAGAGCTCTCTGCCCTGAGTCCTGAGCCAACAACGCCCAGATGGTGAAATTGGTAGACACGCCAGCTTGAGGGGCTGGTGCCGGCAACGGTGTGCAAGTTCGAGTCTTGTTCTGGGCACAAGTAAAACCAGGTTGTGAAATACAGCCTGGTTTTTTGTTTTAATGAATTTTAAATCCCGGCGAAGGAGTTTTTATAATCATTTATCGGTATTTTTAGCGCTCACCAATTTTGTCTTCCGGAATGAAAACCACCTTGATGGTCTTTTTATCGTTTTTCATTATGGTTCCGTTTAAGGAACTTTCACCGGCGAAACGAAAAGAGGAAGATCCCGCATCCGGACTTAAATGGGTTAGAAAGGCAGGCGCAATGAAAGTTCCCGGGGGGAGAAAAATCTACAACGCCTGCGATTTCGGCGCCAAAGGCGATAGCCTGACCCTGAACACGAAGCAGATACAGGCTGCAATAGACGAATGCTCTTCGAGGGGAGGAGGAGTGGTGACTTTCGACAACGGCAATTATGTCACAGGATCGATCTTTGTAAAGAAGGGAGTTACTCTTCTTATCGGAAAGAACACCCAGATACTGGGCAGCCAGAATATCGATGATTATCCTGAGCTCGATACCCGCATCGCCGGCGTTGAAATGAGATGGCCGGCAGCGCTTATTAACGTTATTGATCAGGATAAGGCTGCTATAAAGGGCGAAGGTACAATACATGCAAGAGGAAAGCCATTCTGGGATAAATACTGGACAATGCGAAAGGAATACGAAAAGAAAGGACTTCGCTGGATAGTTGACTACGATTGCAAAAGGCCGCGCACCATGCTCGTCCAGAATTCATCAAATGTGACTATTGAGGGAATTACTTTCAAACAGGCCGGATTCTGGACGGTGCAGCTTCTCTATTCGAGGAATATTACTGTTAATAAAATAACAATACTCAACAACATCGACGGCAGCGGACCCAGCACAGACGGGATAGATATTGATTCATCGTCGTGGATACTTGTGGAGAACAGCACCATAGACTGCAACGACGACGATTTCTGCCTTAAAGCAGGCAGAGATGCCGATGGCCTTCGGGTGAACAGACCGACGGAATACGTCGTAATAAGAAATTGCACCGCCCTGAGAGGAGCTGGACTCATAACCTGCGGAAGCGAAACTTCGGGAGGTATACGCAATGTACTGGCATACGGTCTTACGGCGAATGGCACGACAAACTGCATAAACTTCAAATCGGCGATAACACGAGGCGGAACGGTGGAGAACATCTACCTGCATGATATTAAAATGAATAACGTGGGCACCATGCTCAGGGCAACAATGGACTGGAACCCGAGCTACAGTTATTCCACTCTGCCTGAAGGCTATTCGTACGAGACCATACCCGCACACTGGAAAGTTTTCCTGGAGAAAGTCCCTCCAGAAAAGGGCACGCCTCATTTCAGGAATGTTCACCTGTGGAATTTCACCGGCAGCGTACGGGGATCTGCGATCTCAATAACCGGAATGAAGGAATCTCCCATTGAGAACTATTTCCTCACCGATATTGATGTTGAAGCAAGGTCACCTGGCGAGATAAGCATGGCAAATGGCTGGCGCTTCAGCAATGTCAGGATAAAGAGTTCTGGTGCGGAAGAACTAAAAGTAAGGGATTCTGAAGATATGGAAGTGGAATTGCAGCCTGTTTTTTGATCTGAAAAGTAAATTGCTATTTTTGTCTGAAACCAAGTTTTACACCTGATACAATAACTGCATGCAAGCAATAAATAATTTTCTGGTGATGCTCGACGGATATATCGGAGGGCATCCGTGGTTTGTCATTCTTCTTCTCGGCACAGGGATCTTCTTCACCTTATACCTGAAATTCCCCCAGTTCAGGTATTTCAGGCATGCAGTGGATGTCGTAAAGGGAAAGTATGATCACCATCTCGATGTTGGCGATACTTCACACTTCCAGGCGCTCGCCACTGCACTTTCGGGTACCGTAGGCACAGGTAATATTGCAGGAGTAGCCCTGGCAATACATCTCGGAGGCCCTGCAGCCCTTTTCTGGATGATGGTGACAGCTGCAATAGGTATGTGCACGAAATTCGTCGAGGTGACAATCTCTCACAAGTACCGCGATGTTCTTCCGGACGGTTCTGTATCGGGAGGCCCGATGTACTACATGAAAAAGCGTCTCAACATTAAATTGAAGAGCGGTAAGATCCTCAAAACTGGTGTTTTCCTCGGAGCTTTCTTTGCTGCAGCTACGGTGCTTTCATCATTCGGAACCGGAAGCCTCCCCCAGATAAACAGCATCTCAAATTCAATCTTTGCCACCTTCGGGCTGAACCACATTATTACCGGAGCAATACTTGCTGTGCTGCTGGCACTTATAATCATTGGTGGTATTAAAAGAATTGCCAAGGTTACCGAGCTGCTCACTCCTGGAATGGCAATTTTTTATTTTATTGGCGCCCTTCTGGTAATAGGGACAAATTACCATAACATTCTCCCTTCCCTGGGAGCGCTGGTATCGACCGTTTTTACCGGAACCGCAGCAACAGGCGGCTTCCTGGGAGCCACAGTGGCCTTTGCCATTAACAGGGGAGTGAACCGCGGTCTGTTCTCAAATGAATCAGGCCAGGGGTCTGCGCCCATAGCTCACTCTGCAGCCCGTGCCCCTGAACCTGTATCGGAAGGAATGGTAGCCATACTCGAACCCTTCATCGATACTATTATTATATGCTTCCTGACCGGGCTTGTTGTTTTGTCTTCGGGTGTCTGGACAGAAAAGATCACGAACCAGTTTCAGAGTGCCGACATGACTTTCCTGAACCAGCGTTATGAGGAAAATATTCCCGACCAGAAGCAGATGGTCATTGACTTTGTCAAACACGGGAAGGCAATCCCTCTCTTCAACGGACAGCTCGATATAGTGGACGGAAAGATGACAAACGATATTACTCTTGTTACTTCCCGGTCAATAGCAGAGGATTTCACTTTCTACAACGGAAAAACACCGTTCACGGGAAAGATCGACGTTTCGGCAGGCAAATGGAAACCGCAGTCTGCATCTATAAACGTTTCAGGCAAGTCGTTGATACACAGTGCTCCTCTGACAACAGAAGCATTCAGCAGAAGCATACTCGGGAAATGGGGGAGATACATTGTTTCTATAGGGATACTGCTTTTTGCATTCTCAACAGCCATCTCATGGTCGTACTACGGCGACAGGGCTGTTACTTTCCTTGCAGGTCCGAAATATGTTATTTACTACAGGATATTATATGTGATAGCATTTTTCATCGCTTCCTTCACCGACACCACAATAATCTGGTCGCTGTCGTACATTACGATTGCTTTCATGACGGTTCCGAACCTGATAGGGTTGTGGATACTCAGAAAGGAGATCAAATCGACGATAGCACAATACTGGGTCGACTTCTCAAAGAAACACCCTGATGACCGCATGTCGAAAAGATACCTGAAGAAGGGGAAGTTGTAAAGAAGGCAGCCCCCCTGCCCCCTCCCGCCGAGGCGGGACAGGCTCTGAAGGGGGGGATGGGGGGTCGTTTCCACCCCTCATTCAACAATCGAGTCATACACTGCCTGCAGTATGCTGCCCCTGATTTTAAGGGTCGAAATAAGATTGTTGTTCCTGGTGGGGTAAACCCTGTTGCTGAGAAAGATATACGAAACCTCATATTCAGGATCCATCCACACGAATGTTCCCGTATAGCCTGAATGCCCGAAGCTTGAGGGGGAGGCTCCGACAGCAGGATAAGCATCCTTCGGGGCAAGATCACGGTTGTCAAGCAGAGGCTTGTCAAAGCCAAGGCCTCTGTAGTTATTGTTCTCAGGGTACTGTACCCTTGTATATTTCTCCATCACATCGCTGCTGATGATCTGTTCTCCTCCGTAAGATCCCATCCTGCGGTACGTTTCCATTAACTTCATCAGGTCGTTTGCCGTGGCGAAAAGCCCGGCATGGCCCGAAATGCCGCCGAGCATTGCAGCTCCCTCGTCGTGTACCGTCCCGTGAAGCTGCTGCCTGCGAAAAAGAGAGTCATATTCCGTAGGGACGATACGACTTAGCGGGTACCTGTTCCATGGATTGAAAACGATATCAAACGCTCCGAGCCTGTGGTATATGCTGTCAGTGACGAACTCATTCCATGGTTTCCCTTCAGCATTCGTGATTATTCCCGGCATTATGATAAAACCAAGGTCTGAATAGACATACTTCTTTTCGGGAGACAGGGCGGATTTTCTTATCTCCTTCATTATCCTGTCGCGGTATTTCGACTTTATGAAAAGATTGTTTGCAACTTTCAGGGAGAACCTTTCATTATTCTCAGGCCTGTATATGCTCCTTTTAAGATCTCCGTTTTTTTTTGTGGTTTCCTTCCAGAAAGGGATCCATGCCGTCAGGCCAGCCTGATGTGTAAGTATCTGGTTCATTGCGATATCACCCTTGTGGGACATGAGCCCCATAGAGATTCCAGTTCCCCCACAGGACGACCCTCCAGGACAGTCTTACTATGTGACCCTTGAAACTACGGGCCTGCCAATAAAAGTTCACGGTCGGTCCGAAGATGCATACATTGCTGGAAGCACAACGATCAATGGTTCGGAAATATTTGCAGACTTGGCATTTCGGATGTCATACGACTATGAGTCACAAAGTTTTTTCAACGATCTACAGTCTTGGGTAACAAATGCGCGCTACTTAATTCCGCTCATCGTAACTATTTTTTTCCCTGGCTGGGCGATTTTAGAATTATCAGGTATACGACGCAACTATTCTGTTTGTGAACAGGTTGCACTCTCGTTAGGCTTAAGTTTAGCTTTTTTTCCACTATTATTTCTCTGGAGCTCTGTCTTCAAGCTGCCCTTGAGTAGAAACAGCGTTCTCTGGATACTGGGTATCCTAACCATCGCAATAATTTTACGATTTGCGTTTCGTAAACTCAGGTTGATTAAATCTGGAGACATTCGGCAATTAATTCACATCGATTTAATCGATTTCTTTCATTCCAGGGAAATCGCTATATTTATTACGTTAACCATCATCATAATGGGTTCCTTTATGGTTAGACTGGCAATGGTAAGAGACCTTGCAACCCCCCCATGGGTAGATTCTGTACATCACGCCA
>JALONU010000020.1 GCA_025454775.1 Bacteroidales bacterium
TATCAGCTTAAACCTTCCGACGGGATTACATTCAACTTCGATTATGCTACCAGCGGAGTTGGCTGTACAGCCCTCTCCGTTTTCACACAATACCAGGTAATGCCCGAACGCTATGATTTTTTAACTATCGTAAAACCAATAACCCGGTGATAATTAATGCGAATTTCGAATTTCGAAATCACCAATCCGCAATCCGAAATCAACCATCCGCCATCCGAAATGACAAAGCCCTTATCCAAAATAGCCCTCGCCTTGACAGCCGTCGGCCCCGGGCTATTCCTGATAGGTTACAACATAGGCACCGGAAGCGTACAGCCGTCGGCCCCGGGCTATTCCTGATAGGTTACAACATAGGCACCGGAAGCGTTACCACGATGGCCATGGCCGGTGCAGAACACGGCATGGCACTGACCTGGGCTCTGGTCCTGTCATGTGTCTTTACGTACATACTAATGGTCGCTTATGGGAAGACAACCATTGTGACAGGCAGAACAGCGCTGAACAACATTAAGACCGGCTTCCGGTTCGGGAAACCTCTGGCAATTTATATTCTGCTGGCTCTCGTTACCGGAGAGATACTGGCTCTTATGGGAATATTCGGGATAGTCTCCGACCTTCTCAGTGAAGGAACAAGATTAATATCCGGCAGTGAGGGAATCAGTACGCTATGGATAACAGCGGTGATGGTAGTGGGCCTTTACGCGCTGCTGTGGTTCGGGAAGTACAAAACGTTTGAGAAGTTCCTTATCGTCCTCGTAATACTCATGGGGCTGTCCTTTATTATAGTGTTCTTCATGGTCAGGCCAAGTTTCCCGTCAATAGTCAAAGGACTTGTCCCTGCTATCCCGGGCGGTTCAGGATCCTTCCAGCTCATTGCTGCCATGGCCGGTACTACGTGTTCAGCGGCTGTTTTCATAATGAGAAGTACCGTTGTTGCCGAGAAAGGATGGACCATCGCCGATCTCCGTACTGAAAAGAAAGATGCAGCGGTATCTTCCTCGATGATGTTCTTTCTCAGCTTCATCATTATGGCTGTCTCGGCAGGTACCCTTCATCTGATGGGACTTAAACTGCATAATACCGTGGAAATGATAAGCCTCTTCGAACCGATTGGTGGCAAAATCGCCGCATTCATCCTCATACTGGGCATTGCTGGTGCAGGCATATCCACAGTCTTTCCCATAATATTGATAGCTCCCTGGCTGATAAGCGATTATGCAGGAAAAGAGCGTAACATAAAGTCGCCTATATACCGCATACTCGGTGCAATCGGAATCCTTTTCGGTTTCGGTATGCAGGTAATAGAAACGACACCTCCGCTGCTTATGGTAGGATCGCAGGCATTCCAGGCGCTCATCCTGCCGGCTGTTGCAATACCGATATACATTCTTATAAATCGCAAATCGCTTATGAACGACCAGACGGCAAACCTGAAAATGAACATCGGGCTGATCTGTGTGATAATCTTCAGTCTGGTGACAAGTTATTTTGCAATTGTTGATTTTTTGAAGTAGGCAACTCGAAGCGCCAGCGGAGATTCCGCGAAGCGGAACGGCGACCGGCGAACGGCGACCGGCAACCGGAACCTGGAACCTGGAACCCGGAACCCGGAACCCGGAACCCGGAATAAACATAACTCTCTGAACCATGGTAACATCAATTTCAAACACAAAGGAAGAACTGGGACAAAAAGCAGCCTTAAAAGGTGCTGACCTAATAAGGGAAGCAATAGCCTTAAAGGGAGAAGCAGCCATAATTGTTGCCACAGGCGCATCACAGTTTGAGATGCTCGCAGCCCTTGTTAAGGAAGACATCGACTGGACAAAGGTGACAGCCTTCCATCTTGATGAATATATAGGGCTTCCGGAATCTCATCCTGCATCGTTCAGGAAGTATCTTAGGGAGAGGTTCGTGACCCTAGTACCCCTGAAGAGCTTCAACTATGTGAATGGCGAAGCAGAACCTCAGGGCGAATGCCTCAGGCTGGGAAGAATAATCAGCAAACACACCATAGATGTTGCATTCGTCGGGATAGGGGAGAACGGCCACCTCGCTTTCAACGATCCGCCCGCCGACTTCGAAACTGAAGAGCCTTATATAGTCGTGGCCCTCGACGAAGCCTGCCGAAGGCAGCAGATGGGCGAAGGATGGTTTGCCGGGATTGAAGATGTTCCGGCACAGGCTATCAGTATGTCAATCAGGCAGATATTGAAATCAGGGGCGATCATCTGCACGGTTCCCGACAGGCGGAAGGCTGAAGCGGTGCGAAAAACATTGAAGGAACCTGTATCACCTGAAATACCTGCATCGGTGCTGAGAAACCACCCAAATGCCTGGTTGTTCCTTGACAGGGAATCAGCAGCATACCTGAAGAAATAAGTTGGCAGTTGGCAGTTTGCAATTGGCAGTCAGTCCGTTCAGAATGATGCAATCCTTTTAATCAGTGTAAATTAAAGGCTATTCATTCTATGTGGAAGAAATATAGTAACTTTATATTTTCGTATCTGTCAGTATATTATGCGGAAAATCGTTTCCCTGTTATGCCTGATTTTCGGAGTCACAGTCCTGGCCTTCCCCCAGAAGACTGTGAAGGTTAGAGGTTCTGCACAGGTTGAATTCCCCGACCATCTTACGCGGCTCGATGTAAAAAAGCAGGCCGAGGAACTGGCAACCATCGATGCTCTTGAACGGGCCTTCGGAAGGGTCGTGATCCAGGGAAACACAACGTACCTCTCGAACGTCCAGACAGGAAAACAAACCGAAACCAAAGCCGCATTTAACACAATAGCAAACACATCCGTCAAGGGTGAGGTGGTAAGAGTTATCGGGGATCCGGTATTTACCGACCTGACGGGTACACGTTCAATCGACGGGAAAAAAGAATCATATACAGAGATGAGATGCGAAATCGAGATTGAAGCCAGGGAGGTAATAACTCCTCCGGTGAATTTTACAGTCTATACTCTCAGATGTGCCGACAAGAATTGCAAAACCACTGACTTCAAAACCGACGAACCTCTGTTTATGTACTTCACATCGCCCTCCACCGGTTATATATCAATCTTCCTTGATGAAGAAGGTTTGACACAATGTTTGTACCCTTACAACACGATGCCTGAAGAATATGAAGGAGGTGTTCCCGTAAAAGGTGACAGGGAATATATCCTTTTTGGCAGGCAGCAGGAGTTCAGTTTCACCGGTTATTTGCTCTATACCCCAAATCCCAGGAGCATAAACCGGATCTTCGTAATATTTTCCAGGCAACCTCTCAACAAACCTTCCCTTAAGGATGTGGAAATAGATGAAAGCGGCTACCGGCTTCCAAAATCACTTAAGAGTGAGGATTTCCAGCGTTGGCTGAACCGGTACCGGAGCTTCGAGAAAGCCAACGTGGAAGTCGACTATATCGATATTACAATTTCAAAGTAAGAACCGATTTTTACCACGAAGGGGCACAAAGTACACACGAAGGAACACAAGGAATATTTTGTATTTGAACCTTTGTGAACCTTGGTGATCCTGATAGCTATCGGGACCTTAGCGTCCCTTTGTGGTTGAGTTTATTGTTTCCGGAAGAAAATGAAATCGCCGCCCTGGTCGCCGGAATTCTTGATGGTCCCGAACTGGGGGATCAGGTCAGCCTCCTTTACCACATTTGGTTTTATGCTGAAGAAAAGCTTTTCCGTTGGCAGGTAGTCCTCCTTGTTTGCTGAAAGCTGATCGACAAATGATTTCACAAAGACACTTTCATCGGGCACCTCCATAAGGTCGCCGCTGGTCATCGCTTTCTTGCTTGGTTTACTGTATAGTTCGGAGATAGTCTTCACCTCCTCCGGCGGCAACGCCCTGGTCCTGAAGATACTGCCTCCGAAGCATGCATCTGCAATTACCAGGGTATGAAGAGCCTTGCTCTCGCTCACAAATGCTGTTATTATGCTGTTCATCAGCCAGTTGTCGAGCGCTCTTGCGGCTGCGTCAGACGGCAGCCAGTACCCTATCGATTTCTTTTCATCCCAGTTGCCGTGACCTGCATAGAATATTAGAAGATTGTCCTTCCCTGTGATTACATTTTCCAGCGAATCGAGGGTCTTTATTATTTTAGTCTTAGTCGGATTCTCCAGGAGGATCACATCATTCCTATTGAAAGTATAATAGCTTGTTAACACGCCCGCAACTTTCCTTGCATCGAAAATGGGGTAGTAGAGGTCGGGCATGACCGGATCGGAGTATTTGCTTATACCAATGACCACTGCATAGTTTTTTCCCTGTTCATTGAGATTCCCGGGCCCTGTAATATCCTGATTCTCGGCCTCGGGACTTATAAATATGAATGTCAGTGCTTTTCTTGTCCACCCGGCACAGTTTCTGGCTTCCACGAAAATTTTATTTTCCCCCTCGGTAAGCACCACTTTTGCCATAAACCCCCCGTCTTCAGTAATATTTGCTTCCTGTCCTCCTACAGCCACAACCTCCAGAGGGCAATCCGATTTCAGGCTGCCCCTGATGGTGACTGTTATTTCACGGGTAGCAACAGAGTCTGCCGATGGTTCGGTTATTGTAAGCAACGGCTTGCCTGCAGTAACCTTTTCTTCCGGTTTGGGGGCAGGAGGAGGGACCTTTAGTGTAAACAACTCCATGTTCCACAGGCCGGCAACCGGAACCTCGCCTGCCTGGTATCCGTTCTCAAGGATGTTTGCAGAACCTGCTGAAGTATTCGGAATGGCATCAAGGAAAATGGCTACGCCTCCCTTGTTCATTTTGTTCAGCCTGCTGCACAGGTCTTTCATGCCAAGCAGGAAAAGAGTTTCCTCGTCTGATATATCAAACGGTATAACATCTACCGGGATGATCCATATGTCGCTGTTTCGCTTATCGGCAAACAGTTTGCCGCGGTAATAGAAGATGATTTTTGCATCGGCCGGCATATCCCTCAGAAGACTTGTAATGGCAAGCTTTATGGTTGTGGTCTGGACGTCGGGATAAAGCCTTATGTTTTGAGGTAGCACGCCCACCTTCTTTATCAGCATCTGCTGGAATTTCTCTGCCTCAAGTATTGCCAGCTCTTCGTTCTCCACATAGACCGGGGAGCCTGAGTAGGACTGGTAATCCTCATTTGCAACTATAATCGCACGGGTATTCTTGTCATACCCTTTTGCGATAAGCATTTCCGCCACCTTTTCCTGTGCGCTGATCTGGATACAGGAAAGCAGCGATAGTATCACCAGAATTTTTCTCATTGGAGGATTTTCTAACTGCTTGTCAACAGTTTTTCAAGCTTCTCTTCATTGAGTTTTAGCTTTGTCTGGAGCTCGTTGCGGATCACTCCTTTGGCAATATCCATCGATTGTTTTATCTCGTAGAAGAGCCTCACCTGCACTTCAACCCTGTCCTTCCCGATATTCCTGAAAAGCTTGAAAGTGGGATCAGTATATCCCAGCTTCACTGCGATCTGGTTCTTGGAGGACAGCACAACCTCGGTTACCGATGCAGCCTCCTGTGTTGATAGCTGGGCATTCCCTATGTTTGCCGATACCAGCGAGCTTATATTCGATTGCAGGTCGGCGGCAAGCATTAGCTTTGCGACCTCAATGGCCTGCATCTGGGCCGCCGATTTTGTCTCAGCCACGGCATTGCCGTCGGCATATAGATATTTGGGATTGCCGTTGTCGTCTTCCATCACCTGTTTCATCCAGGCATTCTCAACTATCCTGTCGAGCGGCACTGATCCCGGAGCCACATTCCACCCGTCCTTCTGAAGTTTCTTAGCCTCTTTTGCAGCTTCCTTCGAAGCCTGATCCGCAAGTTTTGATGTCAGTCCCGGCCCCTGTTGAGAGTATGCCGTGGACATAAAGCCTGATATGAATAAGATCAGCAGTTTTCTCATATATATTATTGGATTATCTTAATTTCCATGTTCTCCATTTATCGCCTGTCTGTCCCCCTGCAATGATGACAGGTACCTGGGGTTTGTTGTTCTCGGTGAGGGCGTCAAGCTGAACGTTCTTAAGAATGTAGTCGAACAACTCCCCATAGGTTACGTTGCCTGATGTTTCCTTCAGTTTCTTCAGGAGGTAATATGTGAACAACCCGTGTTTCTCCCTGTTGAGGGCCTGGGCTGTTTGTTCACCTGTGCTGGCTGTAAAGACTACCATGTTCCCTGTTACCATTTCTTCTTCAGTGTTAGGGGCCATCCTCACCGAACGTGCATTGACAGGACCCATGTCGCGGCCTCCGCCGCTGAAGCATGCATCGAGAAATACTGTGACACGGTTTGCTCCCGAATTGCTGAGCTGTGCATAAATATCTGCAAGCTTTATTGCCGATGTAATGTTGGATGCACTTACATCGACAGGAATCAGGTAGGGGATTTTTGTGGTCTGGTCCGGGAACCCATGTCCTGCATAATAGAAAATAATCTCGGCTGACGGGCCCATTACCTTCGCGATATCTATTGCTCTCTGCACCTGCGATTTCATTACCATGAAGGTTGCGTCGACCGACAGCAGGACATATTTATCCTCCATTCCCAGCACTTTCCTGGTATATTCTGCAAAAACCCTGGCATCGCCGGCTGCATAATCTACATTTGATTCAGGATTGTATGCTTTTGAATAATCCTCATTGCCGATGATCAGGGCTACCTTGTTCTGGGTTTTGGTTTTGATCACAGGTATATCTCTGTCTACGTCGGAGGTGAGTGAGGAGACAGGAGCTGGCTGCCTTGTCTCAGGTGCTGCCCTTTGTTCTCCTGTAACAATCACTTCCTTGCCTGAAGTAAACTGAAGATCTACAGGGATAGTGGCTGTGCTCTTCGAATTGTCGGCGAACCTGCCGTATCTCTCGGAAACCGTAAAGGGAAGTATTACCTTGCTGAGATTGTAATTATTATTTGTGATGAATGTGTATTTTATCTCTTTTGATTCATTTGGAGCCAGGTTTCCGATTTCCAGAGTTTTCAGGCCGCTGGTTTCAAACACATTTTGGATCTCCGAAACAGAAATATTAACGTTTTCTGCAGTTCCCTGCCCTGTATTCCGGACCAGCACATGAACTTCAAATTTTTCGTTTTTCCTGACAGGCTTTCCGCCATAGTCGATACTGGCTACGGAGACGGCAGGCGTTGGCATAGCCTGGGTTTGAACGGTGATGTTACCAACATCTGTCCCGAATCCGTTCGCTTCGCTGATTGTAATATTGAACGTGGCGCTCGCCGTGGCAGTATTTATGTCGCTGCTGACGGGGATCTCGATGATCCTTGTTTCCCCTGCCTGAAGAGTTCCCGGCGACGGAGGCTGAACAGTCACACCGGGAACCCTGCTTCTGGGAGTGACTTTTACTTCCAGGTTAAGTGCAGGTCCTTCGCCGGCGTTTCTCAGTGTAAAGAAGAACTTTGCGTTTTCGTTAGCGTTGATTATGTTGTTATTGTCAGAATCGACAAAGAGAAGATTCTCTGCCTGGAGCTGGGGAGGCTTTATAGAAACGGACTGTACAATGTTTATTGCTCCCTGGGTTGACCGGCCTTTTATTTCCGCAGCAGAAGCAAATCCAGCGGATGAAGTAACAGGTATTTTTACCTGTCCGGTCTGTGATCTTCCCCGGATCGGGGCTTGTGGGAAAAGCAGAAGGCTCAGAAACGAAAATAATAATATTGCTATGATCCTTCCCATAACCTGGGCTTAGTACAAACTATAAAGATACTACAAATTCCCTTATCTCATTGTTAATAACCTCTTTAAAACGATCAGTTGTCGGATGCGAGACGGAATCCCAGGATTTTGTCGGCCTTATTCGGATCCCACTTCACCCTTGCTGCAGATCTTGTCCTGGCGCCATTATCCCACCAGCTGCCTCCTCTTCTTACCCTGTCTGCCCCGGTTGCAGGACCTTTCGGATCTGTCTGACTGCCAGGTTCATAGAGACCATAATAATCACTAACCCACTCAGAAGCGTTCCCGTGCATGTCGTACAGCCCCCACGGATTGGGAGCATAGCTTCCCACCGGCTGGGTTTTTCCCAGGATCCTGCCCCTCGGATTATTATTATATGGTTCGGTTCCATCGAAATTTGCCTGCTCCACTGTTATGTTATCTCCTGTATAAAAAGGAGAATTTGTTCCTGCCCTGCATGCATATTCCCATTCAGCTTCCGTCGGCAGGCGGCATCCCTTCGATTCTGCAAATGCCTTTGCTTCTTCGTATGTTACTGCCACAACCGGTCTTTTCCCGCGTCCCCAGCCCATGTCATCCGGTTTCCTCTTCCTGGTTCCCGAAATATAAGCATCATATTCCTCAAAGGTGACTTCATACCTGGCGAGCTTGAAGGAACTGACTGTTACCTGGTGCTGTGTCTCATTTGGATTTCTCTGTGGTTCGTTTTCAGGACTTCCCATCATAAAAGTGCCCCCCGGGATATTTACCCAGTAGTCGTCGGATGCCGGTGCTGGTCTTGAAGCAGAGGCCGGTGCAGCTGTTTTTGATACTCTAGGCGTAGCCCTGACCTCGAAACTTACGGTTGCACTGAGGCTCTCACGGTCTGACAGGACGTCCCATGTTATCCTCTTGCCAGTTCCTGCCGTTACTGTTCCGATATCTCCCCTGACGCTTCTAAGCGGTGAAGCATAATTGTCAAGGCTGCTGAAGACCTGAACATTGTCGAAGGTCTGCCCGGGCTGTGAGCCTGTAATGTCGTATGTAATAATTACCTGGTTTCCCGACTGTGTGAATTTCACATTCATTATCTGTTGTGGGAAGGCTCCTGCACAGAATAAACCCATTAGCAGCATCGTAATGAAATGTCTTCTTCGCATGACTTTGTAAATGTTTATACGAATATATGAAAAATACCTCTTTATATAAATGGTCTTTTTGATGAACCCTGCCTGTACCTGTGTTAATAACTCATTTATGATGTTAATTTCTCTAAAACTGTGTTTTTTAGCAATATGTTAAATTTGTTAAAATTTTGGCAAGCTATAGTCTAATTAAAGAATCTAAAGAAGAAAAATCAAGTAACAATTTAAACCTAAACTGATTAACTAAATGAAACGGATCGTTAAAATTCTCTTCGTGGCAGTCGCAATGATTGCTTATTCAGTATCGGCAAATGCACAGGGCAGTGCTACAACCTCAGGAAATGCTGCGGCCAGGATCATTGCGCCGATTACACTTACAGCCGTTAACACACTTCACTTCGGCACCATGTTCAACAATGTCGGAGGTACTGTTACAGTTCCTCCTACTGGTGCCAGGACATCTGTGGGTGTAAACCTTTCAGCTCTGGCTCCCACCTATAGTGCTGGCAGCTTTACAGTGGGCGGGGAAGCCGGGTTTTCATACGCAATAACCCTGCCAGCCGATGGTACCGTTACCATAAGCAATGGAGCCGTCACTATGGCAATCAATGGCTTCAACCATGATGCCGGTGCCACACCTGCAGTACCGCAGACGTTCAATGTGGGTGCCGTACTCACAGTGGCAGCCGGTCAGGCTTCAGGACTCTATACCGGTACCTATTCCGTAACAGTTGCCTATAACTGATCAGGCTCTAACAGGCAGCCGGAAATTGATGTCAGGGCTAAGAAAAATATACTATTGCTCAATCGTTTTTCTGTTTGCAGTGCATGGATTGTATGCCCAGACCGGGCAGCAGTTCACTGCAACCGGTCAGATCACAGCTGAAGTGATCCCCGTGTTTACCGTGAGTGAAACTTCCCAGCTCAGCTTCGGGAAGTTCTCTCCGGGTCATCAGGGTGGAGAACTTATTCTTACTCCGCGGGGATCAATATCAGTTCTCGGTACTGTCTGGCAAGGGGGAGGGCTTCATAATCCTGCCTGTTTCTTTATAACAGGCTCTGAAGATGCAGCTTTCTCGGTTTCCCTGCCGGCCGTACCTGTGATCATCACACACGAATCCGGGTCCAGGACTATGGAGGTCAGGGACTGGAAATCAGTGCCTGCAGAAGGCGCCGGCACCGGAATGCTGCAGAACGGGTTCAAGGAAGTATTTGTGGGAGCCACCCTGAAAGTCGGCACGCTTATTGATAATCCGGCAGGAAGATACAGAGGTTCTTATAATATTACCTTTGACTTTAACTGACGGATTTAATTTATTCAATCAATGCATAACATAAAAATCAGACTTTATTCCGGACTTGCGGCAGCATTCCTTTCAGCCTTTCTTGCACCTGCCGGGTTGATCATGGCACAGGGAAACCTGCTGATAACCCCGAAAAGGATCGTTTTTGAAGGACAGGCAAGGTCCTTTGACATTAACCTGGCAAATGTAGGTGCCGACACTGCAAAATACACAATATCCATGGTGCAGGTCAGGATGAAGGAGGACGGAGGATTTGAGACCATAACGGAACCCGATCCCGGACAGTTGTTTGCAGACCGTTTTATCCGCATCTTCCCCCGCAGCGTGGTACTTGGGCCTAATGAATCCCAGTCGGTGAGAGTACAGCTTACACGTACAGGAGAGCTTAGCCCCGGGGAATACCGTTCTCACATGTATTTCAGGGCTACACCCGAAGAAGTACCCCTGGGGCTGGAAGAAGCAAACAGGGATACTACAACACTTATGGTTCAGCTGATACCAATATTCGGAATCTCAATCCCGGTAATTATCAGGGTGGGAGAATATGACGCGAAAGTTACATTGTCCGATCTGTCATTGGAGTATCCCTCAGGTTCTCTTCCATTACTGAAGATGACATTCAACAGAACCGGAAGCATGTCGGTTTACGGTGATATAGCAGTTGACCACGTCTCAGCACAGGGAGTTACAACCCGAATCGGAATCGCCAACGGGGTGGCTGTTTACACCCCCAATGCGAAAAGAAGATTCCAGCTTCCCCTCGGAAAAGCTGATCAGGTTGACATGAAGAATGGCAGGCTGAAGATCTATTATTCGGCTCCATCTGATGTAAAACCAGCCAGATATGCCGAAGCGGAAATAATGCTGAAATAGGCCCCCGGGAAAATATTAAAGAAATATCTGCCGCTTCCGGGTGATAAGACAGGTCATGACAGCAATCCAGATGCTGTCATGATTGGTTAAATGAGAAAGTAAAATACATGGTATGAAAGCTCCTGGCAACCTCCTTAAGACCATTCCGGTACTGTTTCTCTACGTTTTGCTTTCAATACCATTAATGGTTTCCGGACAAACCACCGGAGACTACAGGACCAATGCCACGGGAACATGGAACTGGAACACCGCGGCAAACTGGCAACGCTGGAACGGGTCAGCATGGGTAGCTCCGGGTAACTACCCTGGTCAGGCAGCCGGGGCAGGCACGGTTAACATTCTTGACAACACCACCGTTACTGTTTCTGCGACTGTTCCCAATCCAGTTGGTGCCCTTAGCATCAACGGGGGTGGCAACGATTCGTATGTACAGTTTTCAGGTTCCTTTACTCTGACAGTTACCGGCCAGACATACCTGAATTCGACCAGTAACGGCGATGAGAAATCCATACTTGTTGACGCAGGAGTATTTTCCACCGGAACACTCAGTGCAAATTCAAACGGAGATACACGTGATGCCTACCTCAGGATTTCAACAGGATCGGCAACTGTAACAGGGAATATTACGCTGAACGCAAGTAATATCCGGACCTACGTTTTATTTACAGGTACAGGATCATTATATGTTGGTGGAAGCATATCAGGAGGCGGAATTACAAGCACCGCTGGGGGAGCAGCTTCAGCACCCACTTCAGGGACCGTGGTATTCAATGGCTCATCTGCCCAGACACTGGGGAATTATACCTATTATAATATTACTGTCAACAATGCTTCTGGTGTAAGCCTTCCCGGCAATATTACAGTGAATAACAGCCTGACGATGACCCAGGGTAACATTGATGCAGGCTCCAACACTCTGGCAGTTACCGGAAGCTTAAGCTACACGTCAGGAACGGTGATCGGGAAGCTCAGGAGAAACCTTACCGCCACCGGAACCGAATATTTGTTCCCTGTCGGAACGGCATCGTCATACAATCCATTTAAGATTACTTTTACAAATCTGACAGCCGGTACTTTAACAGCCAGCTACCAGGCAGCTGATATTGGCACTTCGGGTCTTCCCCTGAATGACGCAGGCAACTGGATCCACGATCGGCAGACAACAGGTTACTGGACACTTACTGCCGGCACACTGGCATCGACAAACTACAGCGTAAAGCTTAATTATACAGGTTATACGGATGTTGATTCCCGTGCAAGGGTCCTGAAAAGAACAAACGGCGGAAATCTGGCTCTTGACGGAAGCCATGGATCAGTAGCAAGCCCGGAAATAAGCAGGACAGGAATGAGCGGGATATCAACAACAACAACTGACCTTGCTATTGGAAAACCCCATCCAAGGTTTACAACTCATCCGTCTGATTTCGTGGGATGCACTGCTACATTCCAGGTAGTGGTAAGCGGGACGGCCCCTCTTACCTACAGGTGGCAGGAGAATAGTGGCGGAAGCTTTGTGAACATCTCCGACGGAGGCATTTATTCAGGCTCAGGAACAGCCACTCTTGTACTGACGGGAGCCACAACACCGATGTCGGGTTACCAGTACAGGTGTGTCGTGACAGATACCTATGGCTACACAGTAACAAGCAACAGTGCAACCCTGACTGTTCCTGTGGTGACTTTTGGCTACGATTATCAGATGGATGTAACCCTCGATCCGGCATCTGGATCCCAGGACCTGACTGATTTTCCGGCACTTGTAAGCATAACATCTTCAAACCTGAGAACTGTCCCCAATGGAGGACACGTCTGGAACAGCAGCGGTTATGATGTCATTTTCACCGACCAGGACGGCAGCAGGCTTGATCACCAGCTTGAATATTATGACGCCGCCACCGGCCAGTACATAGCATGGGTAAGGATACCAGTTCTTTCTTACTCTTCATCAACCACGATCAGGATGATGTACGGTAACCAGGCTGTTATTTCTGATCCCTCAGTGCAATCGGTGTGGGTCAGCAGCTTCAAAGGAGTGTGGCATCTGAACGGTACTTCCTTTACTGATGATGCAACAGACAATGGAAACAATGGGACCAACAATGCAACAACTGCAGTCACCGGAAGAATTGCGGGGGGGCGTGGTTTTAACGGAACAACATCTTATATAATGACGCCGGCAAATGGTTTTGTTGACAACGACAATAACCAGACCATAAGTATATGGGCTAATTACTCAATTACACCTTCCGGGAACAGGAACCTGATGTCGTTCCAGAATTCTGCCCAGTCCTCTGCCATTCAGCTTGGGTTCCGGGGCGGCAATGCCGTAGCATGGAAGTGGGGCGGAGCCATTCTTGCTGACGGCGGAGCGGCTCCTTCAACGAACACCTGGCATTATTATGTCTATGTTTATGACGGCACAACAAGTTATATATATATTGACGGCGTGCTCAAAGGATCCTCGACTGTTGCACCCCAGACATACAAACCTACAGAAGGGGATATAGGGAGGTATAACGACGGTGAGTACCTTGCTGCAAACCTCGATGAAGCACGATTTTCAATGAGCCCTAAAAGCGCAGGATGGGTAATGACTGAATACCTTAACCAATACGATCCTGCAAATTTTATTTCACTGGGATCCGAAACAGCGTCTACCCTGCTTGCCTCAGTGGGAGTCTGCTCAACGACTTATCCTCTTGACCAGGGATACCCCCCGGGAGGTAACTATTCCGGTACCGGTGTTAGCGGGACAAATTTCAATGCATCAGTTGCCGGTGTCGGAACGCATGTAATAACCTACAGTTCAGCTGCAGGATGCCCCGGAAGTCCTTCAAAGAATATAATTGTTACCCCTGTGCCTTCAGCCCCTTCTGCTGCCAACCTGGAATGCTGCATTACCAATATAGCTGATCTCACAGCTTCAGGGACTAATCTCAAATGGTATTCTGATGCCGGTCTGACTACCCTCGAAGGAACAGGAACACCCTTTGCGACGGGAGAAACTACAGCAGGAACTTATACTTACTATGTCACACAGACGATTAACGGATGTGAAAGCCCTGCAACCACAGTAAGCCTTACGATCCATGCCCCTGCAGCCATTATTTCACAGCCCTCTTCAGTTTCTATATGCGCAGGCAATAATGCAGAATTCATGGTTACGGCCTCAGGATACAATCTGAATTACCAGTGGCAGGAGAACGGATCAAACCTGTCAGACGGGGGAGTGTACAGCGGCGTTAATACATCTGCGCTTCTGCTTACGAACCCCGGATCAGCGCTCAGCGGGAGAGTATACAGGTGCGTCATAACAACCACCTGCGGTGCTTCTCCGCTTACCAGTTCCGGTGCGACGCTTACAATATCCAACGACAATACCTGGACAGGAACGGCTGATACCGACTGGAACAACACCACCAACTGGGGATGCGGAAGCGTACCCCTGCAGCCTAACAACGTAATAATACCCGATGTAACCAACAAACCTGTGCTGAGCTCAGGATCAGCAGCAACTGTTAATAATTTAACAATAGCAAGCGGCTCCTCACTGGTTGTTTCTGGAAATACCATAAGGATAACAGGTGCAATTACCAATAGCGGCACATTCGATGCTACAGCCGGGACTATAGATATGAACGGAACATCAGCTCAGCAGATACCTGCCGGTACCTTCTCGGGCAACACAATCCAGAGCCTGGTTATCAGCAACGCTGCAGGCGTTACGCTGCTTGGGCCGCTCAATGTGACCGGATCGGTTTCGCCGGCATCAGGAAGCCTGGCATCGGATGGTAACCTGACTCTTGTATCGACTATTGCCGGTACTGCATATATTGACGGTTCAGGAAGCGGCCAGGTAACAGGCAGCATGACAATGCAACGCTATCTTTCATCGGCTTTCGGATACAGGTATATTTCTTCTCCCTTCTCTGCAGAGACTGTTAACGGTCTGTCGGATGAAGTTAACCTGGGAGCATCATTCCCTCCTGTCTACAAGTATGATGAAAACAGGACAGCATCTGGCTGGGTGAGCTATGTGAAGACAGATTCCCTGCTCCGGCCTCTCCACGGATATTCCGTCAATTTCGGAGCGGCTGCAGTTCCCCTGACCGTCGATATAACAGGCCAGGCTGGCAGCGGGGCCGTTTCCAGGACACTATACAACCATAATTACACCTACACAAAAGGTTTCAACCTTGTCGGCAACCCTTATCCCTCTGCGATCGACTGGAATGCTGCATCAGGCTGGACGAAAACAAACATCGACAACGCACTTTACTTCTTCAAGCCAGGGACCACCGATCAGTATGGCGGAACTTACAGCACATACGTCAATGGTGTATCAAGCGACGGGATAGTCAACAATATAATACCCTCGATGCAGGGTTTCTTCGTTCATGTCACCAATGGGATCTATCCGGTTACTGGCCTGCTCTCGATGAATAACTCCGTAAGGGTGAACAACACCACTCAGCAATTCTCCAAATCGGAATACAAATCTGAGGGATCAATACTCAGGCTTGCAGCAGCTTTTGAAGCAGATACTGCCGTTAAGGATTATATGATGATTTATGATGATGTAAAAGCGTCGGATAATTTCGACAGCGAACTTGATGCGCTTAAGCTGATGAACACCGACCTGAAGGTTCCCAATCTCTATTCTCTGAGCGGGGATTCATACAAACTCTCCATAAACGGTATACCTGAAGTCCCCGTATCCGGTATAAGAATGCCATTGGGAGTGAAAGCAAATACGGCCGGCACTGTCATTTTCAAACTGAAGAGCGCTTCCGGATCATTTGCCGGGCTGCCTGTATCGTTATACGATTCAGCTACAGGAACAACCCAGAGCCTGGATAATAATGGTGAATACAGTATCAACCTGCCGTTAGCCGAGTATCTTAACAGGTTCTTCCTGGATATCAATTATATAACAACAGATACGAGAGAGCCGGGTAGTTCACCGGCGAACTTCAGTGCATGGGTATCAGGAGGAGTTGTCGTTACTCATATTTACGGATTTACGGGCCGGGAAGCCCTTCTTAATATTACAAACCTGACCGGACAAACCCTGGTTCAGGATAAGATATACCAGCCCGGACGATATGAGTACAGGCTGCCGCTGAACAGCGGACTCTATTTTATTACACTTTCGTCGGCAGAAGGCAGGTCAGTTCAGAAACTAATTATAAACAGGTGAGAGCAGCAGTAGGAAAATACGGTTTTATTCTGCACCTGGTATACCGGCCGCCTTATGTTATCCTGTTATTTCTTCTCCTGTCATCTGAAGTAAAAGGACAGGAGCCTCCTCCCAGGCCTCTTGAAGTAAATACTACTTCCATGGAACTGAGCTTCGGTGCATTTACCCTCTCTGGCGCAGGAGGAACGGTAACCATGTATGCCAACGGATCGAGGGGCTCGGGCGGCAGTATTGTCCTTCTCAACGCTTCTCCGGCTTATTCCGTTACACGGCTCGAGCTTACAGCTAATCCGGGGACCGTAGTATCACTGTTAACATGGCCGGCATCAACGCTGAGCAACGGTACCAATACCATGTCGTTTCAGCTCGACTCGAGCCTGCCTGTGCTTCCCCTGGTAATCACAACGACTCCTCCGGCTGCGACAACACTTGATCTGGGAGCGACACTCAACGTGGGGAGCCTTGCAGCCAACCCTGCCGGATATTATTCGGGAACGTATAACATCACATTTTTTCAGGAATAGATCCGATAAGATAATCATCGCAGATAAGTATGACTAGAGCAGAAGGATATCCCCGTTTTAGGTTTTTACGGGGGATACTTTCTGCAGTCTTCTTTGTTCTGCTTTCCTTTCCGCTTACCGGTCAGGATGAACCTGAGTACGATGAAATATCAGTGCTCCTGCAGGTTAAGGGGATCGGTGCATTCGAAATACCGGCACTGATAAAGGACCAGGAACTTTTTCTGCCGGTAGCAGATCTTTTCGATTTTCTGCGCATCCGTAATTTTCCTGCTGCGGGACTGGATTCAATATCCGGTTTCTTCATTACACCCGATGCAAGATTCTATATAAGCCGGCCGAATAACAGGATCATTTACCAGGAAAAGCTATACCAGCTTCAGCCCGGGGACCTTATGCGGACTGAGACAAACCTGTACCTCAGATCATCCTGGTACGGGAGGATCTTCGGCCTGAACTGCGTTTTCAATTTCAGAAGCCTTTCAGTTATTCTTACAACCGAACTTGAGCTGCCCCAGATAAGGGAAATGAGACAGGCGGAGTTGAGAAAGAACCTCTCACGGCTCGGGGGTGAAATAACGGCCGATAAAAACATAGGACGTTCGTACCCCGGATTCAGGTTCGGGATGGCTGACTGGTCTGCTATCGGGAGCCAGGAAATAAACGGAAGGAGCGATGCAAGGCTGAACCTTGCCCTCGGAACAGTGGTTGCAGGCGGTGAAACCAACATTTCACTGTATTACAGTACCCAGGATCCATTCTCCGAGAAACAGCAGAATTACCTCTGGAGATATGTGAACAACGATTTCAACCCGCTTCGCCAGATCATGCTGGGGAAGATTCAGACACAGTCTGTCTCGACCATTTATAACCCTGTTGTGGGTGTCCAGCTTACCAATACACCATCTTCATACAGAAGGTCCTTCGGTTCCTATAACCTGAGCGACAAAACAGAACCTGGATGGATAGTGGAACTTTACGTGAATAATGTTCTCGTAGACTATACAACAGCGGATGCCTCCGGTTTTTTTAATTTCCAGGTGCCTCTCGTTTACGGAAATACGATGGTCAAGCTCAAATTCTACGGGCCATGGGGTGAGGAGAGAACAAAGGAGCAGAACATAAACATACCTTATAACTTTCTGCCCGCCAAAACCTTCGAGTATAATGTCAGCGCCGGTATGGTCGAAGATACCCTTTGGAGCAGGTTTTCGAGGGGTGCTTTTAATTACGGCCTGACAAAATGGATGACAGTCGGGGGAGGTGTTGAATACCTCTCTTCCGTGACCTCCGGTCCGCTTATGCCTTTCCTCAGGACTTCTGTCCGGCTGACCGGCAACCTGCTTCTGCTCGGAGAGTACACTTATGGGGTAAGGGCTATGGGGAACCTGACATACAGGCTTCCTTCAAATATCCAGCTGGATGTCAATTACAAGTGGTATCACCCCGACCAGACAGCAATCAACTACAAGTACCTCGAGGAGAGGAGGATCACCGCATCGGTACCCCTGAAGATAGGAAGTTTCACATCCTTCAACAGGTTGTCCTTCAACCAGATAATACTTCCATCTTCAAGCTATTCCACCGGCGAATGGATGTTCTCCGGATCACTGCGGGGAGTAAATGCAAGTCTTGCAACCTATGGTATTTTCGTTGCAGAGCTTGATCCGTATTTCTACAGCAATCTATCCCTTTCGGTAAGAATGCCGGCCCGGATTGTGCTGATGCCTCAGGTTCAGTACGGGATCACCAGGAACGAGATACTTTCTGCAAAGCTCAAGGCTGAAAAATATATCGGCAGCAATGCATATTTAAGTCTTTCCCTGGAAAGGAATTTCATTCACAGGATAAACATGGCAGAGTTCGGGATGAGGTACGACTTCAGCTTCGCGAGAACCGGGCTTTCAATCAGACAATCAGGCAACAGGACTTCCTTTGTCGAACAGGCTTCAGGCAGCCTGATAAGCGATGTTAAGACAAAATACATTCTTCCCGATAACAGGAACAATGTCGGGCGCGGAGGCATAACAATTATTCCCTATTTCGACCTGAACGCCAACGGATCGCGTGACAGAGGCGAGCCGAAAGTTCCCGGACTGAACGTCAGGGCCGGCGGCGGCAGGGTGATCATGTCCGAAAAGGACACAACGGTCCGCGTCATAGGCCTTGAGCCTTACACAAGTTACCTGGTAGAACTGGAGGGAAGTGATTTTGAAAACATCGCATGGCAGCTGCCGTACAGGACAATAAGTGTGACCACTGACGCCAATATGCTGAAGGTTATTGAGATCCCTGTAACAGTAGCAGGAGAAGCCAGCGGAACGGTCACACTTGAAGAAAATGGCAGGAAAAGGGGGCAGGGCAGGATCATAGTTAACTTCTGCACCGACAGGATGGAGCCTTCCGGAAGGCTTCTTACAGAACAGGACGGCTATTACACACTCTTCGGGCTTAAACCAGGGAACTACCTGGTAAGAATAGATACTGCACAACTCCGCAGGCTGGAAATGACTTCAGAACCGGATTCCATTGTATTTACCGTCAGGGCAGGACTGGAAGGGGATATTGTGGAGGGTCTCGATTTCAACCTTAAAAAGATTATCCCGCCTGCCATAGAACAGGAACAGGAGATCCCTGTACAGAAGATTCCCGTTGTCAGGAAAGATACATCTTACCTGATTGTTCATGAAGTTGTTGAGGAGCTGGTTACGATATCAGAGGATTGCTGGGCAATACAGCTGGGAGCCTTCAGGCAGAAGAGGAATGCCGAGGCGCTCAGGAATAAGCTGGAAAAGATTTTCAGGCAGAAAGTCGATATTGTGGTCGCAGACAATTTCTATAAGGTCAGGATTAACGATATTAAGACAAGAGCCGAGGTTGATGAAAAGATAGAGGTCCTGAGGAAAAACGGCATAACTGAGCTGTGGGTCATCACTCTGAAAGCCAGGCAGCAGCAGAAGATTCTTGTCGAGAAATCTGATTCAGTGGCATATATCAGGGATATAGTTGATACGACTGTTGTGCAGCCTGTGGTACCGGCCCTCATCCCGATTCAGGTAGGTGCCTTCAGAAATGAAAATTACGCAACAGCGCTCAGGCAGAGACTTTCGACGATGGTCGATATGCCGGTTGAGATCCTGTATGAAGACGGATACTATAAGGTGCGCATCACAGGGTTTACCAACAGGCTCGATGTTGAGAGGCTCCTGCCTTCGCTTGGCATGATGGGATTGAGGGATCTCTGGGTACCTCCCGTTAAACAACCTGAGCCTGCTCCGCAGCCGGTAGTTGTTCCTGCCGACACTGTGAAGCCGGAAGTTGTTGTTCCTCCTGCAGACACGGCAAGAAAGGAACCTGCTCCCGTTCCTGTTGAAGAACCTGAAGTTAAACCCGTGGTGAAGGTTGAGGAAGTTCCGCCGGTATCGATGAGAGTGGGAGAGTACATCAAGAAGTCGCAGGCAATAAAGGCACAGAGGAAGATCCGTAACAAGCTTGGCCTGGAATCGGAGGTCGTTGAGCGCTGGGGTTACTATTATATAATCATCGGCGGCTTCTATACCCGCGAGGAGACCTACAGGTACTATCCTGAACTGGCAGGGATAGGACTGACAAAAATCTCCATTATCGATCAGAGATAACACTTACCGATCCTCAAAATCCCGAGGGTAATTCCCCAAAGTGGCAACTTTTGCTTAATTTTATCTTTCAGGAGAAATTGATATACTAAAGATTGTTATCATAGATGATGCTGCCGGACGATTTGCAATCTGAGAGTGAAATCGATAAGGGAGACAAGCTTGAAATAGAAGCTTATAAGCAAGCCCTGGATAAGATACTCAACCTTTCCCGGCTCTATTCGGTACTCAGCAGGGTAAATGAGCTCATAGTAAGGACTCAAGACAGGGAGGAACTGTTTACGAAGCTCTGCAGAATAGTTGTGGAAGAGGGAAAGTTTCTCCTTGCCTGGATAGGCATCCACGACCAGCAGATGGGAGTAATAAAGCCTGTTGCGCGCTATGGACTCGATGAGGGTTATCTCGAAGGTAAAATGATCAGTTCAGACGGATTAAGGCCTGAGGGACTCGGACCTACGGGGATCGTGACAAGGGAAGGAGGATACTTCATCTGCAACGACATCGGGAGCGATCCTCTGCTGAGGCCCTGGCGAAATGAGGCGCTGAAGAGAGGGTTCCGCTCTATGATCTCCCTTGCGCTGGAATCGGGACGCAAAATGATAGGAACACTTACTATCTACTCAGAGACTAGGGATTTCTTTACCGACGAGGAGCTTAAACTCCTGATAACACTGGTTGAAGATATTTCCTTTGCCATTGAAACAATTGACCTCGAAAAAGACCATGTGCAGAGGGAATTAATGCTGGTTGAGAGTGAGAACCATTACCGATCCCTGTTTGAACACTCTGTTGTGCCGATATGGATCGAGGACTTCTATGAGGTGCAAAAATATCTGTCAGAGCTTTCAGCAATGGGAGTAACAGATTTCAGAAAGTATTTCACAGGCCATTCTGACAGAATTCTGCATTGTGCTTCTCTCATCAGGGTAATTGATATCAATGAAACCTCTGTGAAGTTTTTTGGTAAAAGAACCAAGGAAGAAGTTAATCTGTCATTGCCTGCATATTATTTCGAGCGGTCGCTTCCCGGCCTCACAGAGGAGTTTGTAGCAATAGCGGAAGGAAAGAAGGAATTCCAGGGTGTAATCACAATTCGTATATCCGAAAGTGTTGTAAGACATCTGGATATGAGGATACGTCCAGCTCCGGGTTCTGAAGAAACGCTGTCGCGGATGCTTGTCTCGTGGATAGACATCACTGCCCGACTGGAGTATGAACAAAAGCTGAGACGGTCACAGGAAGAGATCAGGGACCTTGCCAGGCACATTGAGACTGTAAGGGAGAATGAACGACGGATCATATCAATGAACCTGCATGACGACATCGGACAGGTTCTGACAGCTTTAAAAATGGATATCGCATGGTTAAGGACCAAAACAGGGGGCACTGAGGGAGCGATTGCCGGGAAGCTGGGCAGTATGTCGGCGACTATCGACAATGCTGTTGAGACTGTCCAGAAGATATCGTCGCAACTCAGGCCTTCCATACTCTACGATCTTGGGCTGCGGGATGCTGTGGAATGGCAGCTCAACGAATTCACACGTAATACCGGAATACAGCATAGGTTGGACATCGAACTGCCCGCCACAGATCCTGCCGCCGAAATTTCAATTGTAGTTTACAGAATACTGCAGGAGGCTCTTACCAATGTGGCAAGACATTCAGGTGCAACTTCTGTTGAGGTTGTCCTGTCTGCGGGAAACGACATGATATCACTTAATGTCAAAGACAACGGGAAAGGCATGGACAGGCATAAGCCGGACGATCCCTCATCTCTTGGACTTCTTGGGATCAGGGAAAGAGCAAGGGCTTTTCACGGGACTGCGGTTTTTGAGTCTGCCAGAGGATCGGGAACAACCGTCAGTCTTTCATTACCGCTGACACAGGCTGCAGCGGAGAAGGATGTAACATATTATGGTTATAGCTTTAACAGGAATCAACTTCAAGATGATCAGGATACTCATAACTGACGACCACCCTTTCCTTCGGCACGGCCTCAGGCAGATACTTGAGGAAGATTCTGAAAAGCGTTTCGGCGAAATAGCTGAAGCCGGAAACGGAGCTGAAATGCTCCGTAAAATAATGGAAGGAAAATACGATATTGTAATTCTCGACATCTCACTGCCAGGAAGAAGCGGACTTGATCTTATTGCTGATGTCAGGAACATGAGCCCGGGTACTAAGGTGCTGGTTCTTAGTATGTTCTCAGAAGAACAGTACGCCATAAAGGCACTGAGGCTCGGAGCTTCAGGATATCTCACAAAGACAAGTGCGCCGGATGAGCTTATCAAAGCTCTTGTCAGGATTAACAACGGGGGAAGGTATATTACAGCTTCCCTTGCAGAAAAGATAACCTTTGATTTTCTCGATGAAAAGGGGAAGTCGGATATGGATCTGCTCTCTCCCCGGGAGATGGAAGTGATAGCAAAACTCTCATCAGGCAGGACAGTCAGCGCTATTGCTGAGGAACTTTCTCTCAGTCCCAAGACCATCAGCACATACCGCGAAAGAATTCTGAAGAAATTAAACCTTAAAACCACCTCCGATATCATCAGATACGCTATAAGGAAAGGCCTGGTTTAGCCTCAACTGTATCCGCATTCTCAGTGCAAAGGAGTAGCCTGTAGGTATTTCCCTACAGGAGTATCAGTTTTTATCCTAGTTATTTCATCCTCTGATATAATTATGTTTGCCATCGAAGTCGAAACGTGATTCTAGAGCCGATGGATAAGAAACTGAAAATCCTTTTTGTTGAAGATGTGCATTCTGATGCCGAACTGTTGTTATATGAATTTAACAGGAACAGAATAAAATTTGAAAGTCATATTGTTGATAACCAGATAAACTACATTTCATCTCTTAGCTCGTTCGACCCTGATCTTGTCATTTCCGACTATTTCCTGCCTGATTTCGACGGGCTTACAGCCCTGGCTATCCGTAATGAATTAGCTCCGGACCTCCCTTTCATTCTGGTCACCGGTTCCCTCGAAGAGGAGGTGGCTGTAAACTGCATGAAAGCCGGTGCTGATGATTATATAATCAAGCAGAATCCGGCACGGCTTGGCCAGGCTGTTGAAAGGGCCCTTCAGATGAGGGACATTAACCACCGCAGGCGTCAGGCAGAGAAAGCCCTGATGGACAAAGAGCACCACCTGAGGCAGATCACTTCCGATTTGTTTCTCAAGGATATCAGGCACAAAAATGATCTCTCCTCGATTGCCGAGGTTACGAGATATCTGAATCTTGTCAAATCGGAGAAGGAGATTCACGAATACCTGTGCGCCACAATAAGCAGGTTACTGGGTAATGCAATTGTAGTTACCTCAAGGCTTGACGAGCATAGCAATGTTCTTGTGGCCTCAGCAAGCGCAGGTCTGGATGAGGTACTCGACAGGGTAATAAAGATGACAGGTATGAACCCGCTCGCCTTCAGCTATCCGGTTTCGGAGATTACCGGTCGGGAGATGGAAATCTACAAATCAGGAAAGCTCGAGATAATTCCGGATGGAATACATAGTTTTCTGAGAAGGGAAATGTCGCACGAGGATGCACTTGCAATTGAAAACGAGACAGGCATTATCAGGTCATGGATGATAGGATTCACTTTTGAAGAAAAGAACCTTGGAGGTGTATATATACTATCAAGACAGGGAGATACTGTAGAAGCCAGCCGGAATGTCATCGAAGTGATAGTTACACAAGCGTCAGCAGTGCTCCACAGGATTCACCTTCACGATTTTCTAAAGGAGAGCGAGGAAAAGCACAGGACACTTGTAGAGCTCTCCCCAGACGGGATTCTGATCTGCGACCTGGCAGGAATGGTCAGATACGCTTCAAGAAGGGTTTACGGCATCTTCCGGATCCCCGATGATTATGATATCAGGGGCAGGTCGGTGCTCCAGTGGGTAAGCCCCGAATTTCATCAGAACGTAATAAACCGGATTCAGGAACTGCTCTCCGGGAACTTCAGATCCGAGTTGAGGGAATATAAACTCTGCAGGCATGACGGCTCTGTATTCTGGGCAGAGCTCACATCCTCAACTGTACCTGCTTCCGTTCCGGGAAGTAACGAACTAATGGTAATCTGCCGCGATATTACGGAGAGAAAAAGTGCTGCAACCGAACTGGAAAGAGCAATGCATAAAGCAGAAGAGGGAGACAGACTCAAGACAGCTTTCCTTCAGAACATCTCCCATG
>JALONU010000021.1 GCA_025454775.1 Bacteroidales bacterium
CAGGCTTTTCCTGTTCTTTTCAGGTGTACCATCAAATCCGGGCAGAGGATATCCCAGCGGAGTTATGGCAAAGATCACCTCATTCTCTTGTGGTTCTAATGATTCCCTGATCTTCCCGGGATCGAAGTTAGCTATCCAGCAGCCGGAAACACCTTCGTTTTCGGCTGCCAGGAGCATATGGGTCATGGCTATTGCAGCATCCGTTTCAACCGAATTATACCCGTCAGCTCCCCTTACCCAGGACTGATCCCTTTTCCCGATAACAACAAGCACGTGTGGGGCGTTTCTGAACCATTCACGGCCATAACACATCCTCACTTTCGCAAGTATCTCAGGCGAGGAGACCAGGCAGAACCTCCATGGCTGCCGGTTTGCTGCTGAAGGAGCCAGGCGGCCCGCATCTAGTATCCTTTCAAGAATTTCCCGGGGTACAGGTCTTGCAGGGTCATAGCTCCTGACACTTTTCCTTTGGTGAATAAGATCCCTGAATTCCATATTATTCCTGTTTATTCAGTGCTAATTTACGAATATGGGCACGAAAATTTGCCGTTTTGAACTTTATTTCGGAAATTTGATTTTCGTGACGACCTGAATCCGCAGTTTTAAACAATATCTCTTGCAACATGGCACTGAAGGAGCTTAAAATACAGCCTACTAAAACTACCCCGGAATATAATCTCAGCCCGGAGGGGACTATCACAATCAAGGGAAGAGCCATTGACGAGAGCAGGGAAAAGCTCCCGGATGAAATGACCGCCTGGATTGAAGAGTATCTCAAGAATCCTGCCCAGCAGACAAAAGTTGTGATAGCCCTTGAGTTCCTGAACAGCTTCAACACCCTTCTGCTTACCACAACACTAAAGAAGATTTCGCAGGTGATCAGGCAGGGGAAGAAGCTTCTGATCAAGTGGCATTACGAGGAGGATGACATCGACATCTATGAACGCGGCGAATATATTTCATCGACTATCAACGTCCCTATCCAGTTCTATTTAACAGAGGATATTGACAATATTTAAGGTCAGAATAATTCTTCGGTCATAATATCCTTGTCAGACTGGTATCTCATCACCTCGTAAAACACTGAAGAATCGTTTTCAATCTGGTAAGTCCAGTATCCCATTATGCCGGGTGTTACATATATCCTTCTGAGGTAGAGCCTGTCTCCCGCATTGAAGTTGCATTTCTTTCCGTAGGCTGCTATTTTCCCGTAAGTACTGTCCATGGATGTCTTGATCCAGATAATGCTTGGGCCTGCAAATTCTTCAAATCCGGTCTGCCTGTACTCGAGAAAATTACCCATGTATTTCCTTGTCACCAGCAGCTCATTCTCACCGAGAAACGTGCTGGAAGTGTTTGACAACCTACAGGAAACCATCATTGCCGCCATCAGTGTTATATATAAAATTCTTTTCATGTGATGACTGTTTGGGCTATGCAGAATCCGACTCCCTCAAATTTAGCATTTTTCGGGTAAATAGGAATCGATTGGACCAGTAATATAGTTCCGGCCAGGAATTAAAATAAATTTGACTTGTATACAACTGTTTGCATAACTTTACATAGACTTAAACGTTCCGGTTATGAAAAAGTTCCCGTTTTTCTACAAGACCGTTTCCATTTTGCTCTCTTTCATACTTCTTGCAGAATTCAACGGATGCTACAGCCTCAGGCCCATAACAATGTCGGAGACTGGAGTGTCTGACAAATATCTGATCCATTGCGTCACCTCGATAATACCAGCTGAGAACATGATAGCCGGCGACAGCCTGATAACCTTTAATCCATATCTAGGTAAGGATAATTACTCTGATAACGGCAAGGTCCATCTCTATCTTTATTCAGACACACTGGTAAAGGTGAGCGGCAATATTATTACAGTTCCGGTGAAAGGCATTGCAAGAATTGAGAGGAATATTCCTGATGTCAGGAAGACTAAAACTCTGACAGCGGTTTTGATTATCACAGGTGTAGTGGGTGTTGGGGCCGGTCTGACAGCCTTATTGCTGTATTCTGCCACAAAAAGAGCTGTGAATGAAGCGGAAGCAACCTGCGACGAACTGGGCACCTGCTTCTACGGAACCTATTAGCTGCACTTTCAAAGGTAATTCATAGCTCTGAACATCAGTTCGCTGTTCGCGGCATTGAATTTATTTATCACTTCGGTATTTTTCTCACGGGCCAGTTCAACAGCTCTGCGAATACCACTGGTGTAGAATCTGTTGAAGAGTCTTAATCCCATTATATATCCGGTGAAATAATATTTTGTATATAGCTCCCAGATTGTAAATCCAAGCAGGGTGACATTGATCAGAAAGTTCAGTGTGCCTTCCAATATCTCCCCGCAATATATTTGCCCCAAACCTGGAATAAAACCTGAAAGTTTCCCGGCTTTCATTGTGGAATGAAACTTGGGAATATTTTTTTTGCAATAGATCGCCTCAACCTCTGCCATGAATACATTCCTGAGTGAATCATTCCGGAACATACACTCAAGATATACATACCACTGAGCCCTGGCATTATCCCACCTTCCTGCCGTATTCAAACACAATATTTCGAGTGGTAAGAGCTCCCCGGCGAACAGGAAAGCTGTATCAATTTTCCTGATCTTTTCAATTTCCAGGAAGGCACTTTTCTCATCACCAGCCAGAAAAGAGCAGATGGCTTTTTCATAGAATACCGGGAACAGAAGCGAATCGGGTACAGCCAGGATATCAATGTCTGCCAGCTCATTCAGAGCCCGGCTGTATTCTGTCATGTTCTTGTAACACAGGGATTTATAGTATCTGAAATATGCTATTTTATGGTTGTCGGCTTCATAGAAGATAGCTCTTTCAAATTCAATGGAGGCCTCAAAGTATCTGCCCTCAGAGTAGATTCTGAGTGCATGGGCAAAATAATCAGATGCATACAGCCTACCTTCTGTAAGCACCATCAAGAGAAATACGAAGGTTGAGAAGAACAGTTCTTTTAACATCTTCCTTGAATTTTGTTTCACTGATCCTGATGCTTAATGCCGAACCGTATATACCGGCAGAATAAGAAACTATAAACAGAGTTCCCGAAATGATAGTCATGTAATTCTCTGGTCCTTTTTTGTGATAGTTTTCCCATGTCACCAGGCCTAAGCCGGTTGTAGCCAGAAAGGAGGCAAGAGCCTCACCTTTCTTACCGGCATAAAGCTTGCCTGCTCCGGGCACTATTCCTGATAAGACTCCGGCAAGAAAGGCTGATTTTCTTCTGTGTGTTCTGACTCCTTCAGCAGCCTTTAGTAGATTTACAGATGGGACTGATACTAAGGGTTGGGTTTTATCGGCTTTTTCAAAATAAGCTTCAAACATGGCAGGATCGTCCCGCAGGAGGCTTATTCCTGCGAGCTGAAGATCCCTGATCGCGATGGCTTCCTGGTCAATTAACACCATTCCGGAGATCAGGGAGGCTGCCTTTTCATAACTGCCCAGTTCAGCATAATTGTATGATGCATATAGTGAAGATTTGATAAACAATGGAGATTGCGGCTCTATTTTAAGCAAATACTGGGTGGATGAATCAGGGCTATTCAATGACATAAAGGTCAATCCTTTCAGGAACCAGGAAGAGTCTTTTGGCTCAGACTGAAGGCAGGCCGCTGAATTAAGCAGGAAGAGAGCCTCATAGTAGTTACCCTTGTTCATGAGGTGATTGATGAACCTAAGGTCACAATGCATTTTTTCCTGACCGGCTGCAAGGACCGAAAAGAACAGCAGCAGGATTCCAGCGATGTTTTCTTTATTTCGCAGTTTTTTTGTTTGCATTTCGCCCGGAGCTTCTTTTATAATCGGACACAGGGTCAGGATACCTGTTGGTTTTTGGATCCCGCGAAATATTCTTCAAGCCGGCTGCCGTCAATGGATTACATCTGCTTAACCTGTCAAACGACAGCAAAGTCCCTTTTATGATCCCATATTCCCTGACGGCCTGTTTGCTGAACTCCGAACATGTCGGTGTATAAAGGCAGCCTGATGAGAGATGCTTAGAAAGAACATTCTGATATACGAACATTGCCCCTCCGAAAGCCGCATTCAGGGGATTCAGTTTCTTTACAAGAGAAACTTCATCTTCGTAGATATAGGACCTTTTATAATGATCATTTTTAACATCTGAAAGTTTGTTTTTGATAGCGATCATATCGGTCTTTATGTCAGGATGCTGAGCCGGCAGGATACCTGCAGCTGAAGACAGGGACAAGGGTAAAAGGATCCTGAATATCATTTTCCGCATTGTTTTACCTCCACTATTTATACCTGAAAACCAATAACTTTACTAAAGTTACTTCATTTCCCGGTTATTTAGTAACATGAGAGGAAAAATATGCCAGGCAAGCCGCATTCTCCTTATAAGTTTCTTAACTTTGATAAAAGCATGTTAAGCAATGACTTCAAATGAAAAGATTAGTCATTTTTCTGGGTCTGGGTCTGGCATCAATCATCAATTCCTTTGGACAGTGGTATGTGAAGGACTACGGAGTTACTGATCCTTCGCTTCTTACCGGCTACCAGCTTGAGGAGGCAATTTCGGATTCCAAAACAAAGCTAATGCACTCCGGCATTGTCGCAGGCCTCGGCGGACTGCTCTATTTTGGCCTGAAATATCTGCCCTTTGAACCGGATGAGGACCCGACATTGATCGAGCAGCTAATCGGGGAAAAAGGCATGCAGAAAATAGGAATGGGACTTGGTGCAGGACTTTTTGCAGGAGGAGTTGTAGCAGGAGTTGTGTATCTGGGACGGATAGCCAGGATAAAATCAGTTCTCAACAGGAAGTACCAGATTCCCGGATCCGTCAGTCTTACGCCTGTTGTCATTCCCGGGAACAGCAACAGTTCTTTAAGTGCGGGATTAACGATCACAGTCACTTTTTAAGCTTTAACGATTTTGTGTACTGAAATGAAAAGGGTAACTATCTTGTCAGTAAGGATCTCAGGTGCGACCATTGGCATAATAACAGTATTAATTTTGAGTATTACAGATTGTTACAGTCAGACTGACTATTTAGGCGCCGGCGACAGAAACCTTCTCCTTGCAAGGATGAGCACTGACAGGGATACTGCAATTACAGCCCTCAAAGCCGCGATATTGAATTTCAACAGTGAAATTGAACTTAATCCGGGTGCGGCCAGGGCCTACGCCGGACGGGGAGAAGCAAAATTCCTGCTTGGAGATTACAGGGGGGCAGTTACCGACTGCAGGGATGCTGCAGAGCTGGCACCGCAGGATGTAAAGACATATATAATTATGGGCAGAGCTGAAGCAGCTTTGGGAGATTTCAGGCTCGCCCTTCGTGAATTTGATAAGGCCATAGACCTCAATCCGCACCATACTGATGTCTATCTTACCTACTTATACCGGGCAAATGTCAAAAGTGACACCGGGAATGACGCTGCCGCAATTACCGACTACAATAAATCAATAGAAGTTTTTCCATCAGCTTCTGCATACCTTAAAAGAGGCTTGGCAAAGTTCAATCTCGCTGACAGGAAAGGCGCATGCGCCGATTGGGGAAAAGCGAAGGAAATGGGTTTGAAGGAAGCTGAAGACCTGATCAGAAAGAATTGCAAGTAGCCGATAAGCGGAAGCATGGACATACTTTCCTGCTTGCGGTCAAAAAGCCGCCGGTTGATAAATCAAATGGAACAGATGACAAGAATTCTGCTTACAGGTGCATCGGGAGCAGTAGGGATGGAAGTCCTGAAACAGCTGTGTGAGCTGCCGGAAGATGTTGAGCTTACTGTGTTTGACATTAAATCTGCTGCTGCCGCAAATTTCTACAAAAAGCTTAACAGGGACTTTGATCTTATCTGGGGAGATATTTCGAGGAAGGAAGATATCAGTAAAGCATGTGCCGGCAAAGATGTGGTAATACACCTGGCAGCTGTAATCCCGCCTCTTGCAGATATGGACCCGGCACTCGCGGAAAAAATAAATGTCACAGGCACCCGGAACCTTGTAAGTTGTATTGAAGAACAATCGCCGCATGCCTTCCTTGTTTATTCATCATCAATTTCAGTATACGGCGACAGAGTAAGGGATCCATGGATAAAAACAGGAGACAGGCTCATCCCCAGCGAAAGGGATGAATATGCAAAAACAAAAATTGAAGCTGAAAAGATTATTACGGGCAGCAAGCTCAGGTGGACTATTTTCAGGCTGACGGCGATAATGGGTGTCGACAATCACAAACCATCACCGCTGATGTTCCATATGCCTCTTGATACCCAGCTCGAAATATCGACTCCGGGTGATACAGGACGCGCTTTTGTCAATTCTCTGCATCACCTCGATGTACTTGACAGGAAGATCTTTAACCTCGGGGGAGGAGACAAATGCAGGGTAGTCTATTCTGAATTCCTGGCCAGGTCTTTCAGGATTTTCGGGCTGGGAGCACTGGATTTCAGGAAGGATACGTTTGCCATGAAAAATTTTCATTGTGGTTTTTATGAGGACGGAGACCTGCTTAACGAAATTCTCAAATTCAGGAAGGAGACGCTGGAGGATCATTTCAGCAACCTAGAAAGATCCGTTCCCCGGACAAGGAAAATCGCAACGATGATCTTCCGCAAAATAATCAAGTACAACCTGCAAAGGCAATCGGAACCCCTGAAAGCAATTAAGTCAGGTAATAAATCAGACATTGAACATTTTTTTAACTGACGGATATTTAATTGACACAGCCAATAAATAAGTCTGACATGAAAAGACGTCATTTTTTAAGAATTGCTTCAGCAGGATCATTTGCAGGACTGATCGGAAGAGACATGATAATATCAGAAACAGCTGGCAGAGATCCCGAACTCACATATCATAAGATTTCCGGGATAAAATTCACCACCATCAGGCTGAACTATCCACGTCAGGTCGGTAAAAATTCACAGCTCGACATCCATGGCTGGGGTCCGGTATCGGGAATTCATGTCCTGTACACCGATAAAGGCGCTGCGGGGTGGGGAATGAACCGTGGTTCGGAGAAGCAGCTTGCTAGCAAATTCGAGTCGATTAAGGGGAAGCCGGTAAGCGAACTTATCACACCTGGTTCAGGCGTTATTTCACCTGATGATGAGGGATTCGACTTCTCCCTTTACGATCTTGCAGGAACAATCCTGGGGAAGCCGGTTTATCAGCTGCTCGGTAAGAAAAAACCTGAAATACATCCCTGTTACAGCGGCATGATCTATTTTGACGATTTAGAGCCCGCCTCGGCACCGGCCGGCGTTGAGAAGATCCTCGAAGAATGCAGGTTCGATTATGATTACGGGTACCGTCAGTTCAAGCTAAAGATCGGACGTGGAAACAAATGGATGGAGAAGGAGCAGGGACTTCCAAGGGACATCGAGATCACGAAGATGGTAAGGAAGAATTTTCCTGACTGCGATATTCTTGTTGACGGGAATAACGGATTCACTGCGGAAGAATTCATCAGGTATATGGATGCGATTGGAGGGATAAAACTTTTCTGGATCGAAGAGCCCTTTCATGAGACAATAGGCGATTATGAAAAACTGAATTCCTGGCTTAAAGGCAGGGGGCTTGATCCGCTTCTGGCTGATGGTGAAGCTAAGCCTGACGATGAAGTATTAAGGCAGCTGGCCTCAAAGAGGATCCTGGATGTTTACCTTCAGGATATCTCAGGACTGGGATTTACGAAATGGATTGGATTCATGAAGGATATCAATAAAATGGGATTGATGGCTTCTCCTCATGCCTGGGGGTCTGCTGTCAAGACCAATTACATTGCCCACCTCTGCGGGGCATTCAAAAATGTTCCGACAATCGAAGGAGTTACATGCTATTCTGAAGATGTTGATCTCACTGATTATAAGCTTGTGAAAGGAAACCTTATTCCCTCAGGTAAACCGGGATTCGGGATGGAGCTGATTAAGAAAGTATAATATCAAGTCTACGGAGGGCGAAGCCCTCCTCCGCCAAGGTTTTTTTATATAAAATGCCTGTTCCTGAATGAAATCCCGGAACCGGATTTTAAATACTTCTCAAACTTAAAAGCCTTGTATTTATCATTAAAAGAGCAGTACCAAATAAGTGATACCGGAATTCTGTTTCTTGTGTATAGAATTTTATGCTCGCGGTGTTCATTCAACCTTCTGGCAACATCTGTTGTACAACCAGTATAAAATGAACCATCGCTACACTTCAGAATGTAAACGTACCACATAATTTAATTAATTGCGAGACATGCATTTGGTGGACTGCGTCCACCGTCTTTGTGCTCCGTAGGCACTGCGAAGGAGCAAGCCCGGAGTAGCCTTGGCGAAAATGGGAAGCCTCGGGCAGAGGCGAAGCTCTCCTCCGCCAAGGCTTTTATTATAAAAAATGCCTGTTTCTGAATGAAATACCGGAACCGGATTTCAAATACTTCTCAAACTCAAAAGCCTTGTATTTATCATTAAACGAGCAGTACCATATAAGTGATACCGGAATTCTGTTTCTTGTGTATAGAATTTTATGTTCCCGGTGTTCATTCAACCTTCTGGCCACATCTGTAGTACAACCAGTATAAAATGAACCATCGCCACACTTCAAAATGTAAACGTACCACATAATGTAATTAATTGCGAGACATGCATTTGGTGGACTGCGTCCACCGTCTTTGTGCTCCGTAGGCACTGCGAAGGAGCAAGCCCGGAGTAGCCTTGGCGAAGAAACTTAGCCTTCAGAGGAGGCGAAGCCCTCCTCCGCCAAGGCTACGGAGGGCGAATCTCGCCTTCGCAAGCTTCTGTGGACTGTGTCCACCGAAGCTCGCTTCAGCGAGCGAAGGTGGAGATTAGGGGAATCGAACCCCTGACCTTTAGACTGCCAGTCTAACGCTCTAGCCAACTGAGCTAAACCCCCATTATTAAAAAGAACAAAATTTGTGTCACACGCTCTAGCCTCCCGATAGCTGTCAGGACAGGATGAGCTAAACCCCCGGAAAACTCTGCAAATGTATAGAAAAAATTATATAATATTTAACATCGCGGCCCGCTATTTGCTTTTGAAGACAGAAGGCTATTTAGTAATTTTGCGCCGCGATGTGGAAAAGACGCGACATAATACCATCTTTCGATGATATCCTGTTTGAATCACGAAATAAGGAGTACGGAGCTTACCAGCTGCGCAAAAGATATAACCGCGTTGTAACTGCCGGCGTTCTGATATCAGTATTTCTGGGATCGGCAGCAGTGATCATCCCTTCGCTCAGCAATGATAACACCGAATATTCTGTCGCAGGCGGTGGAAGATATATCGAGATGGAGATGGAAAAACTGCCGCCGCCTGAAGAATTGATCTATGTAGCACCCCCACCCCCGCCGCCCGAAAGGACAGCCGCAGAAGAAGTGGTAAAATATGTGCCGCCGGTTATCGTCGATACGGTATTTCCAATGGATCAGAAACCTCTTGCCACGGATGAAGCAATCTTGCAGGATCCTGTGTCTGAAGAGGAGGTCTACAGTAACGGAATCGGAGAGGAATTTCTCACGGGAGATGGTTCCGCAGGTGACGGAGAGATATTCTTCCTGGTTGAGGAGATGCCGACTTTCCGGGGAGGAGGACTGGAAAAGTTCAGGGAATGGATAACAAAAAGGACTAACTATCCGCAGGCAGCAGTGGATGCCAAAATCAAGGGAACTGTCCACGTAACCTTTGTAGTTGAAAAAGACGGCTCCGTAAGCAACGTATCACTGCTTAAAGGCGTTCATCCCCTGCTCGACAACGAAGCAATAAAAGTCATCTCGGAATCACCAAAATGGACCCCGGGCCTGCAGAGAGGGCAACCGGTCAGGATCAGGTACCAGATACCCGTCAATTTTGCGTTATGAACATAAGCAACAGTAATTGTGAATATTAAGCTCTTTTGCATTTCATCCGTTTTCTTATATTTAGCCGAGTAAAAAAAGTGTTATGAAAAAATACATAATTCTGATATTTGCTGCTACGGTCATCCTTTCGGGATGCGGATCTTCGAAAAAGCAGCTTGAAAAGGGGAACTATGATGCTGCAATAATTACTGCTGTCAGGGAACTTCGCAGGGATGCCCGCGATGAGAAGCAGATCGCCACCCTCGAACGATCCTACAACATTGTCAACGAACAGGATAATGAAAGGATCAGGTTCCTGAAGATGGAAGGCAGGCCTCAGAACTGGGATGAGATTTACCAGATTTACAAGAGGATGAACGACAGGCAGGCACTCGTGAGAACAGTACTGCCACTTTCGTCGGGTAACAGAACAATAGATTTCCCATATGTAGATTATGTTGCAGAAATGATCGCCGCTAAGAGGAAATCAGCAGATTATTATTATGCCCACGGGAATGAGCTTATGAAAACAGGCCTCAAGGATTCTTACCGGCAGGCTTTTTATGAGTATGTACGGGCAAAAGAATATGTCGGCGACTATGAAGGCATCGATGCTAAAATCGAAGAAGCCAAATACCTGGGAATGAGCCGGGTTTTTGTAACACTCCGGAACACAACCCCCATAAAGTTCCCGAAGGAGTTCGAGGAAGATCTCCTGTCTGTAAACCTTCAGGCCCTTAACAGTGAATGGGTGGAATACCATACATTGGACCTCGACAAGGAGGCAGAATACGATTATTTCATTAATGTAATTGTCCGGACAATAGGAGTCAGCCCTGATCAGACAGCCCAGCGGGATTCAGTTGTGAAGAAGGAGGTTGAGGACGGGTTCAAATACCAGCTCGACAGCCGCGGCAACGTTATGAAGGACACTGCAGGAAATGATATAAAGATCATAAAATACAAGACACTACAGTGCGCCCTCATTTCAACGCTTCAAACCAAGACGTGTACGATACAGGGAGATATAGAAACAATACAGGCCAATCCCAACAAGCTTCTCAAGAAGGATCCGATAGGGGCAAACACAACCTTTGAGCATGTGTCTGCCCGCGCAGTCGGTGATATAGGAGCGCTGAATCCAAGGCAGCTGGAAAGGACAAAATCCCAGATCGTTCCTTTCCCTTCCGACATTGAAATGGTCCTCCGCTGCTCGGAAAATCTCAAGAATGCAATCCGCGGATCGATCCAGACAAACCGCAGGCTTATCAATTGATGATTGAAACAGGTCGGCCTGCCGAGAGAGCGATACTGATCGGTCTTAACTATCCCGGGCAGGATGAAAGGGAAACGGAAGATTTCCTCGATGAGCTTGCTTTTCTGGCTGATACTGCAGGCGCAGTACCTGTAAAGCGCTTTGTGCAAAAGCTTGAAATACCTGATCCCAGGACCTTCGTCGGTTCCGGAAAGACAGAAGAAATTGCCGCTTTCGTTTCATCAGAAGCTATTGACCTTGCAATATTTGATGATGAACTGTCTGCAAGCCAGATCAGGAACATCGAGAAAGCCCTGGGATGCCGGATACTCGACAGGACAAACCTTATCCTGGACATATTTGCGCGCCGCGCGCGTACCTCACATGCCCGCACACAGGTTGAGCTTGCCCAATACAAGTATTTGCTCCCGAGGCTCACCGGGATGTGGACTCACCTCGAAAGGCAGAGGGGAGGGATAGGGCTCAGGGGGCCCGGCGAAACGGAAATTGAAACTGACCGGAGGATTATCAGGGACAAGATCTCCCTTCTGAAGAAGCAGCTGAAGAAGATAGATGTCCAGATGGCCACCCAGAGGAAAAACCGCGGAAAGATGGTAAGGGCAGCCCTGGTGGGCTATACCAACGTTGGGAAGTCTACCATCATGAACCTCCTGAGCAAGTCGGACGTTTTTGCTGAAAACAAGCTGTTCGCAACACTCGACACTACTGTGAGGAAAGTGGTGATAGGCAACCTTCCTTTCCTTCTTTCCGACACAGTAGGATTTATAAGGAAACTGCCGCACGATCTTGTTGAATCGTTCAAATCAACCCTCGACGAGGTGAGAGAATCAGACCTTCTTTTGCATGTGGTCGACATCTCCCATGCCGGATTTGAAGAACAGATCAAGGTGGTGAATGAAACTCTCAGGGAACTCGGATCGTCGGATAAACCTTCAATAATCATATTCAATAAGATCGATGCATTCTCTCACGTGGCAAAGGATGAATATGATCTTACCCCCGTGCAAAGGGAGAATTATTCACTCGAAGATCTTAAGAAAACATGGATGGCAAATGACCGGCAGCATCCTGTGGTTTTCATCTCGGCAAAAACAAGGGAAAACGTTGAGGAACTGCGAAAACTTCTGTACGATGAGGTAAGGAAGATCCACATCACCAGGTATCCGTACAATGATTTCCTCTTCAACCTGTCCCCCAACCCATGAATGTATTACCCATCCCCAGCCTCCCCCTTCTCTCCCGGGAGAAGGGGGCCGGGGGGATGAGGTCAGGAAATGTTTGGGATCTTATCAATACAGATTCTTCTCCAGCATATACTCTGCAATCTGGATAGCATTTGTGGCAGCTCCCTTGCGGATATTATCGGAAACGATCCAGAGGTTGAGGCACTTCTCCCTGGAATGATCCCTTCTTATCCTGCCGACAAAAACCTCATCGCGGTTATGTGAAAGTATCGGCATCGGGTATTTGTTTGCGGCAGGATCGTCATAAATGACATTGCCGGGGAAGTCACCAATAAGCTTCTTTAACTCTTCAATATCGAATTCTTTTTCAAACTCGACATTCACGGCCTCCGAGTGTCCTCCGACAACAGGTATCCTCACAACTGTCGCGGTCACCATTATAGATTGATCCTCAAGTATCTTCCTCGTTTCGTCGATCAGTTTCTGTTCTTCTGTCGTATAACCGTCGGGCTGGAAGGAACCACCATGGGGGAAGCAGTTCATATCTATCGGATGAGCATAGGCCATTTCTCCCTTGATGCCTTTTCTCTCGTTTTCCATTTGTGCCACTGCTTTCACACCTGTTCCTGTCACAGACTGGTATGTTGCCACAACAAGTCTTTTGATTTTATATTTCCTGTGAAGCGGTGCAAGAGCCATCACCATCTGGATGGTCGAGCAGTTGGGATTTGCTATTATCCTGTCGCCTTTTTTCAGCACGTGGGCATTTATCTCGGGAACAATAAGGGGGACTTCCTTATACATTCTCCAGAAAGAAGAGTTATCTATGACTATTGTACCGTTTTCTGCAAATTTCGGAGCCCACTCTTTCGAAGTTGAAGCTCCTGCTGAAAAAATTGCGAACACAGGTTTAGCATCGACAGCATCCTGAACACTTACAACTTTAACAGGTTTACCCTTGAAAAGAATTTCCTTGCCCAAAGATTTTTCTGATGCGGCGGGAATAAGTTCCGTTACGGGGAAGTTTCTTTCTTCAAGGACCCTGATCATTGTCCGGCCAACCATACCGGTTGCTCCGACTACTGCTGTCTTCATTGCTTTAAAAATTTGAAATTGTTTAAGTTAATTACTATATTTACGTTACGTTAAAAACGGTCAAAATTAACTTTTTTTCTTTCGTCCCGCTGCATGAAAAGAGTTATTTTACTGATTTCGTTTCTGCCATACTTTTGTTTCGGCCAGATTGTTACCGACTTTGAAGACGGTACAACCTCAGGCTGGAAGGAAAGTACGTCTGGCCGATGGGGAGCAGATGCTTCCGGAAGCATAAGCGGTAATTTTTCCCTTCACCATATCTTTGATAATCCTGGATCGGGATCAGATTGCATTGGTCTGCAGCTGACAAACCTGCATCCCTCAGAAGGAACTACCCGGTGGACATTCAGGATCAGGCATGGCTATGATCCGTCGGCGTCAAACTGCTGGGCCCTGTTCCTGATGTCGGATTACGAGCCGGGTTCATTTGCCAATGGCTCAGACGTAAATGGGTTTGCTGCAGGAGTGAACCTCTCAGGATATGACGACACACTCAGGATATGGAAGGTCAGCAATGGATCTGCTTCTGTGGTGGCGACCTGCCCGGTTAACTGGCAGAATGATATAGGTACTGCATTAAGTGCTAGGATCTCTGTTGAAAGGACAGAGACGGGTTCCTGGGAAATCACGTATTATGATTATGAAAACAATCCGGCAGCTGCAGCTTCAGGTACGGATCCGGAGTTGTTCAACCCTGCCTGGCTGGTTCTCAATTACAGGTACACTTCCACCCGCGACCGGCTCCTGTGGTTTGATGACCTGAGGATAGAAGGGACTTTCTATGAAGACAGAATACCTCCCGAAATAGAAAGCTGCGTCATAACCTCACGCTCCTCCCTCGAACTAAGGTTCGATGAAGATCCTTCAGATGAAATTCTTGATCCTTCAGGATTCTTATTGAATGATTCCGGAAATGAAACACTTTCGGTTAAAAGAAAAGCCCCGGCAAAGATTGAAATTGAGTTTCGTGAGGCTTTTAAAAACAAGGAAGACAACACCCTGTTTATTAAGAATTTATGTGACCGGTCCGGTAACTGCAAGATGAATGTTCCGGTTGAATTCACACCCTTGTGGGCCGAGGCGGGCGATGTCATCATATCCGAGATAATGTCGGATCCTGTTCCTGCAGTATCGCTGCCGGCAAGGGAATACCTGGAGCTTATGAACAGAAGCACTTTTTCATTCAATATGAAAAAGTGGCTCCTTTGTGTGGAAGGGCAGAAGACAGTCCTGCCGGAAGTAATTATAAATCCTGATGAAGCCCTGATCCTGTGCTCTTCTTCCGACACTGCAGTCTTCAGGGATTACGGGAAAGTTGCTGGAGTGAAATCTTTTCCTGCACTTACGGATGAGGGCAGGATCATATGGATCTGTGATTCATCTGGAAATTTTATCCATGGTGTTGAATATTCTTTGCGATGGTATGGTAGCAGCCTCAGGGAGAACGGCGGATGGTCTCTCGAAATGATTGATAAAGGATTCCCCTTTTTTACTGACGGCAACTGGGAAGCTTCATCTTCAAAAAAAGGAGGCACCCCGGGAGTTGCCAATTCATCGCAACGCAGCAACCCTGACCATTATTTCAGAGGAATAGTCAATGCATTTCCCGAGTCGGACAAATCAATACTGCTCACAATGTCGGAAACGGTAATGTCACTGTCGGGCAACCCGGGTGGCATCATTGTTGATGATAAGACAGCAGCTTCAGCCGAACAGGCCGACCCGCTTTTCAGGAAGTTCAGGATCATCCCGGGGGAAGTTCTTACGGCGGGGCATATCAGCACCATATTCCTTTCGGGAGACATTAACGACTTTGCAGGAAATGAAATTGAGAAGCGCTCATACAGGTTCGGATTACCGGAGATCGCCGTAAGGTCTGAAATGGTGTTCAATGAGATTCTTTTTAATCCGCTGTCTGATGAACCGGATTTCATAGAACTGTACAACAACTCGGGAAAAATCATTAATGCTTCAGACCTGTGGCTGGCTTCGATCAGTGCTGAAACAGGAGACACATCAGATGCAAAGCTGCTTTCAACAGAGCAGAAATGCATCCTGCCCGGTGCATATTATGTTGTAACCACAAACAGGGGAAAAATTATCACAGGATTCCCAAACGCCGTTCCGGAGAACATTTTTGAGATTCAGTCACTGCCATCCATGCCTGACGACCGGGGTCACCTGCTGTTGCTGAACAGGCAGATGGAGCTTATTGATGAAGTTATCTACACAGACAACATGCACTATGCATTATTATCAGTAAGGGAGGGAATATCCCTCGAGAAGGTCAGGCCGGGGGTGTCATCGGCAGAGAGCATTAACTGGCATTCGGCATCTGAGAGCTCGGGATGGGGTACTCCAGGCGCTGTAAATTCTGTTTTCAGTCCTTCTCCGGATAACGGTGACCGGATAAGCTTTTCTTCTGACAGGATCTCTCCCGACAACGACGGCTTTGAAGATGTGCTTGTAATGGACATCGACGCGGCAGGAGCAGGGAATGTAATTACGGTAAGCATCTTCGACGAAAGGGGAGGATTTGTGAGGCGGATTGCAGAAAATTACCTCGCCGGAGAGAAAGCAACACTGGTATGGGATGCTACAGCCGACGATGGTTCCATGGCCAATAGGGGCATATATATCGTATTCATAGAGTTGTTCGACAGCAAAGGGAAGAAGCACTCGTGGAAGAGGGTTTGCAGTGTGATAAGGAATTAATTATTTAACCACGAAGGGACACAAAGGATACACGAAGGAACACGAAGTAAAAATAATTGAACCGCAAAGGTAAACTAAGGATACACAAAGGGACACAGAGGAAAACCAAATTTCAAGACATGAATATAGAAGAGATTTTTAAGGAAGTGCTGGACTGTTCTTTTAGAGTTCATACCGGTTTAGGGCCGGGATTACTTGAAAATGTGTATAATGAATGTTTATACTTTGAACTTCTTGAATCTGGTCTTAAAGCTGAAAAACAAAAGCCTCTGCCTTTGATATACAAAGAAGTGAGACTTGAGACAGGCTATAGGATAGATATACTTGTTGAGGATTCTATCGTAGTAGAGATCAAATCAGTAGAACAAATGGCAGATATCCACCTGGCCCAGATTTTGACTTATATGAGACTTTCAAAATGCAGATTAGGATTGCTAATTAATTTCAATGTCCTGCATCTTAAGGAAGGGATAAAACGTGTAATCTTATAATCCTTTGTGGTCCTTAGTGTTGAACTTCGAGTTCCTTTGTGTTGCACTACAAGGCAGCGATCATCTCCGTCATCAGCGCAGTCATGTGTTCTTCGGTTCTGGATGCTTCCTCGAGCACAGACTGATGTGTGGTATAGGCAATCTTTCCTTCAACGCCGAGGTCGGTGATTATACTGACCGCGAACACCGGAAGATTCATATGCCTTGCAAGGATCACCTCGGGAGTTGTCGACATGCCGACAGCATCGGCGCCGATGATACGGAAATATTTATATTCTGCAGGAGTCTCGAAAGTAGGTCCGCTGGTTGAAAGATAAACACCTTTCTGCACTTTAATACTTAGATCCTCCGCAATGATCAACGCTTTTTTAATAAGGTATTTGTCATAAGCCTCACCCATATCCGGGAATCGGGCTCCTATCCTGTCATCATTGGGTCCGATGAGAGGATTGGGAAGCAGGTTTATGTGGTCGGTGATTATCATTATGTCACCTATGCTGAAATTGGGATTCACTCCTCCGGCTGCATTTGAAAGAAAAAGGCACTTAATGCCGAGATACCTGAGAACCCTGATCGGCAGCGCGATAAGATCCTGGGAATATCCTTCGTAGAAATGGAACCTGCCCTTCATGGCAACGATTTTCTTCTTCCCGAAGTCTCCGTAGATCAGTTTCCCGGCATGACCTTCCACTGTCGAAACAGGAAAATTCGGAATATCCCTGTAATCTATCTCGATGGTGTTCTCCATCTTTGCGGTAAGGCCTCCCAGTCCGGTGCCGAGAACGATTCCCGCATCCGGATCAATGAATCCTCTTGACCGGAGAAACCCTGTTGTTTCGTTTATTTTTTCTAACATAGTCTGTGATCAGATTATTAAACTCCTCCCTGTCATCATTAAGAAAATCAATTTCTATGGGCAGGTAATATGATGATGATCGGATCTCATCCGCAATATTAGTAAATTCCCTTAACCTCACTGCATCCTTCTCTGTGGTGATAATGTACCTTTTTTCCCCTTTCAGGGTCTTCCAGGCTTCCTTGATCTTTATTATGTCGGTGGGAGTAAAAGCATGATGATCGCCGAAAGACAAATGAACCAATTCTCCCGTTTTGTCTTCCAGGTGCTTTGCAAGAGGGCGGGGATCAGCAATTCCGGTTACGAGCAGGAGGCTTATCTTTTTCGGGTCCGTTTCGTCAAAGATGTCATTTTCTCTCCCTTCAGCATCGAAAATCCTGACAGGCCTACCGTAGACCACAGTTGTGAAATAAAGGTTCTGGTATGGCCACTTGTTGACATCCTTAACGATAATCCTCCTTTGTACAGGAGATATTCCCGGAGGGCATTTTGTTATGAGTATTATATCTGCCCGGTTCATGTTACGGGCTCTTTCCCTCAGGTTGCCGTAAGGTAAAAGGTGGTCATTTATCATCAGCCTGTCGCAGGCTGTGAGCAGGATTGAGAAGCCCGGTTTAATCCGCCGGTGCTGGTAACCATCATCAAGTATTATAACGCCAGTGGAAGGTTTTTCTTCTAGTATTGTTCTGATACCCCGAACCCTGTTCCCGTCCACGGCAACGGTTATCCCGGGAAACTTCCCGGCGATCTGCAACGGCTCATCGCCGATATCGGCAGAGGTACCTGAACTGTCTGCGAACCTGAAGCCCCGGCTAAGCCGCTTATAGCCCCTGCTGAGAACAGCAACATTGAACTCCTTTTGCAGAAGGGCGGCAAGGTATTCCGTATGGGGAGTTTTCCCGGTACCGCCGACGGCAAGGTTGCCGACACAGATGACCGGTAAGTTAAATTCATACGATTTAAGCAATCCGCTGTTATATAGAAAGTTGCGGATAGCTGTGAGCAGCCCGTAGACCAGCGAAAAAGGCCAGAGTAAAATGGTTCTGCGGTACTCCATTTGTCAATGGATATCGATGAGGTAGGGCAGACGGGCCTGTATTCCAGTTGCGGTACCTAACTCTTTTAAGTCGTTGTAGAAGCTGATTGATGCGCCCAGTTCTTTTTTAAGGATACTCATCCTTATGTTGCCGCTGAGCTGGTTGATAAGCTTTGTATAGGGATCCTGCACCGACGGTAGTTCCTTAACGACATACAGGGAATCCAGACCTGCCAGTTCTGCAGCTCTGCTAACAGCGTCCCTGAGTCCTCCGATTTCATCGACAAGACCAATTTTTAGAGCCTCTGTGCCGGTCCACACCCTTCCCTGGGCGATGCTGTCGATAGCTGCAAATGGTTTTTTCCTTCCTTCCGCGACCTTGCTTACAAAATCCGTGTATACCTTTTCGATGCTTGCCTGCATCACGTTCTTTTCAAAAGGCTCAAGAGGCCTGAACGGAGAAAGGAAATCAGAGTTTTCATTGGTGTTAACGGTTTCATAGCCTATTCCGAGTTTCTGCTCAAGCAGTTTCTCAGCGTTGGGAATAAGCCCGAAAACGCCTATGGAACCTGTAAGTGTCGTCGGATCGGCATAGATTTTCGTGCCGGGTACCGAGATATAATATCCACCCGAAGCAGCATAGTTGCCCATGGAAACCACAACAGGCTTTATTTCTGCGGCAAGCTTAAGCTCTCGCCATATTTCATCGGAAGCCACCGAACTTCCTCCCGGGGAGTTAACTCTCATAACGATTGCCTTCACAGAGCTGTCTTTTCTTTCCTTCCTTATGATGTCAGCAAAATTGGTCCCTCCAATGCTGTATTCGCTGCCCTTTCCCATCACGATATTACCTGAGGCAAATATCACGGAGATCTTTTCCCTTGAGCTTATTGTTTTTTTCGTACCAGGTACCTTAGTGTATTTTGCCATGGGAACAAGCTGGATCTTGTCGTCAGTGGTGAGTCCGGACAGTATCTTGAGTGTATCGTAAAGCTGATCACGGAAGAGAAGGCCGTCCACAAGGCCGTTCTCAAGCGCGCCTGATGCGAGGTAACCTTCAAGATTATCAGCCAGCTGGTTGAGCCTGTTTCCTGTGATGTTTCTAGCTTCTGACATCTCAACCACGGCATGATTCCAGATAGAGCTTATATATTCACTGATCTGTTCCCGGTTTTCCTTACTGAGTCCCTCGAGCATGAAGGGTTCCACAGCACCCTTGTATTTTCCGTGCCTGATAACCTGTACATCCACACCAAGCTTTTCAAGGGCTTTTTTGTAGAACATCACATCGCCGCTGAGTCCTCTGAAATCCACCGAAGATGAAGGATTTATATAGATCTTGTCGGCTATTGACGAAAGATAGTAACCCTGTTGCAGGAGCAGGTAGTCGGACCAGGCGATCACGAACTTGCCGCTCTCTGACCTGAATTTTTCCAGGGCGTTCCTCAGCTCTTCGGTTGTAGCCCAGCCCGATTCCATCAGTCCGTTCTCAATAAGGATCCCTTTTATCTTTTCATCATCAGCCGCCTTTTCAAGATTTTTGAAAATATCATTAAGCCCGGGAGCCTGGGTTACGGTCATGTTTATTATGTCGAATCCTGCAAAGGGATTGGGATCCGTTCTGTCGGGTACGGGAACGCCGGCATTGAACACAAGGACTGAATTACTTGTTATTGATACCGGCTTGTCACCTGAAGCGACCATGATGCTAAGGCTGGAAATCATTACTATGAAGAACAGCAGCGACGACAGTATTATACCTGTTATTGTTGCAAGAGTATAGATAAGGAAGTTTTTCATCGGATAAGTTTTATTATGATTTGTAAGATATTACAGGCAAAAGTAATATATTTAGTTGTTATTGCTGATTAACATTCCTGACTTAACCTTTGTTTAGAAATGAAAAGAGTTTTTCTCGGTCTGGGAAGCAATCTGGATGACAGGGAAGCCAACCTCAACATGGCTTTATGCAGAATTGCTGAGAATGTCGGCAAGGTTATAAAGACATCTTCTGTGTATGAAACAGAGCCATGGGGATTTTCAGCTGAAGACCTTTTCCTGAACATGGTGGTTGAGGTCGAGACGCGCCTGAAACCTTCAGGACTCCTGGGGAGGATACTGATGATAGAGGCAAAGATGGGAAGACTTCGCAGCGGCAAGGGTTATTCTTCCAGAATTATTGACATAGACATACTGATCTTTGGCGATATAGTACTCAACACAAAAAGCCTTGTAATACCTCACCCGTTAATTCATGAACGCAGGTTCGTACTTGTACCATTCAGTGAGATAGCCCCTGACCTCGTACATCCGGTCCTCGGGAAAGATATTAAGTCTTTGCTAAAAGAGTGCAAAGACAAAGGAAAGGTACGACTGCAAGACTGCAAGACCGCAAGACCGCAAGACTTTTAAATAAGCCCGTTATCCGCAAAGCTATAGTAGTCCTTATCGGTGATGATCAGATGATCGAGCAGCTGGATATCCATCAGCTCCCCGGCATCGCGTATCTTCTTTGTTATTTTAGTGTCGGATTCGCTGGGATTCAGATTTCCGGATGGGTGGTTATGGCAGACGATGATCCCTGAAGCGAGGCATTCAACAGCTTTTTTCATTACTATTCTCACGTCGGTCACCGTGCCGCTTATTCCTCCCTGGCTCAGCTTCATTCGGTTGATGATCCTGTTCGACCTGTTGAGGAAGAGGATCCAGAATTCTTCGTGAAGAAGGTCTGACATTATGGGCTGGAAGATGTCGGCAACATCTTTCGACGACCTAATCTGGAACAGATCTTCAGTGTCGGAAAGTTTTCTTCTTCTTCCCAGCTCGAGGGCAGCAGCGATGGTCACGGCCCTTGCCGGGCCTATCCCGCGGATCTTTTTTAGCTCGGCCACGGAAAGCTTACCCAGGTGGTTGAGGTTGTTGTTTGCCATGGCGAGAAGTTCACGGCCCAGGTCGACTGCCGATTTGTTTTTTGTTCCGGAGCTTATGAGAATACCCAGGAGCTCGGCATCGCTCAGGCTGGCAGTTCCCTTGGTTACAAGCTTTTCCCTGGGCCTGTCCTCGACAGCCCAGTCGGTGATTTTCATTGACATGCAGCGAAAGGTATTATTCCAGCTGCAATATAATAAAAAAGGGGCTATAACTCAGCCCCTTATCTTAAAATATTCTGTAGAAATTACTTCAGCCCGTTCACATGTTTTGCAACTGACGATTTGAGGTTAGCTGCTTTCTTGGGGTGGATGATATTCTCCTTTGCGAGCTTGTCGAGCATGGCGTTCATTTTGGGAGCCATTTCGGAAGCTTCCTTTTTGTCTGTTGATGACCTGAGGGTTTTAAGTGCATTACGCATGGTTTTTGCCTTGTACTTATTCCTCTCGTTTTTGACCTTGGTCTGCCTGATCCTTTTTTCCGATGATTTGTGGTATGCCATTATTATATCTTTTTATTCCTTTTGTTTTCTACAACCTCTTGATTTTTTGCAGGTGCAAATGTAATTATAATTTTTATAGTCAAAGCGTTCGATGCATAAAATTTTCTTAAAATCACTGAAAAAGGACTGTCTGTCATGTTATTAAGACGTTGATATCCAACAGAGGCCATGACAAGGGCTGGATGTTAATTACCCCCGATCAATCAGAGGCAGGAGTACCTCCAAAACTAATCAGCTCAAGCGTATTAAAGAGGCTGTATTAAAAGCTTAAATCCTTTAACCGCAGAGGTCGCAAAGTCCCGATAGCTATCGGGATTACGCAAAGAGCGCAAAGTGTTATTTATCTGATTCTTAACTTTGCGTCCTTTGCTTTTTCTTAGCGTCCTTTGCGGTTAAAAATAGCTTGTGAGACAGCCTCATGAATATTGGGGAAAGATGTGCAAAAAGATCAGGTGACAACGAAGGAAGATATAATTGTTAAATATTTAACAATGAGAAGAAAAAGTCATAAATTTACCTAATAAATACAGTGCCTTATGAGGTACCTGAAATATCCGCGGATTTTAACTTTCTGGTTACTTCTATCAGCCCTTTCTTTAATGCAATGCAGCAGGGAAACTACTTTTAATCCTTATCCTGTTATAAAAGGACAGGTTACAGCGGGTGGAGTGCCGGTCGATTCTGCTACTGTAAAGTTATGGATTGCTGAATTACAGTCAGATACATTAACATATATCACCGACAATTTTGGGAACTATACGACTGAAAGAATTAATAACAGATTTGAAAGGGCCATAATCATCGAAGCGTCAAGACCTTACACTACTTCTTCCAGCAAAGAGAAATATGGCCTAATGCCAGTGTTTATCGGCTCGGATGGACAGAATGCAGATTCCATTATTGCAGATGTAATTTACGTTAATCCTGACCTAAAACCTGGCTACTCGTCTTACCATTATGTGACTCCAAAAAGATTGGATTTCCTCTACGGTCAATATATATCCTACGTTTATATAATAAATGATGTTTTTGGAAAGTTATTAGAATGGGGAGTAGAACATAATACTGAATGGATGTCGATAATCCCCAGCAGGATTGTTAACCCTTACGATTCTAATCATCTTAAACTGGGGGGATATGTAATACTTCAGGTCAAAATCAAAAAGCCATTACCGGTTGGCACCTATGATTCTTCAATTCTTGTAAAAACAGATCAGGGAAATACAGTAATCCCCGTTCATGTGGTTGTTGAATGAACCCGGGTCAATGAAGCTTAAAAAGCCTTGAAGTTGAGATAATACTTATAGCACAGTTCAATCCTTAATCTTTTCTTTATCTCCAGCAGAATGATCTCATCGGCATGGACAAATGCCTCCGACTGCGGCAGATCATCAAACGTATTGATATTCTTCAGGGCATTGTGATTGAAATGGAAGGGGAAGCTGATAATGTTTAAATCCAGACAGGACTTTTTAAAACTGTATTTAACACCGCCCCCGAGCGAAAAGTCAAGGTATTCATAGTTTTCCATAAAAACTGCCAGGTTCCCGTAATCATTGACCATGTAATACCCGCCATATTCTGATGATTTTAACCTGGCCACTTCACTTGTAACAGGATACCTGCCAATCAGGCCTGCCTGTAAATGCGGGATTAACTTCTTGCCTATCCTTAACTTATAATTTACAAATAAGGGTGTTTCAAGATAACGCAACGGAATATTGTATGAGAACTCCTCCTGAAATGGCAAAGGGCTGCCTCTATACATAAGATCCATGTATAAAATATTCAATCCTATACCTGCATATAAGTTTTTTGAAAATGAATTTTCGAGCACAATACCCCAGCCGCTTTCAGAACTGAAAGTAATTTCGGGGACATACGAATTACTATGTGAAGTCAGATTCTTTTCTATGCTGAACTCAGGGAAATCCATGAAATATTTCACACCAAGCACAATCTTTGGCTGTACTGTGAAATCCGTTACTATCCTTCTGAACTCCACCAGATCATCCCTGTGAAAATCATTCCTGTAATATGGCCGGTAACGAAGTAAATGTTCTATGCCTGATCGTGCATCATCCGGTTTATCGAGCAGAACAGCAGAAAGGGCATACAGACGGTAAATCTCAGCCTTTGTGTTTCGTGTGGTTTTCCTGAATGGCTGATCATCGTTGATACATGAACTTAAAATACCAAAAGTGGAGTCAACCTTCCCCTGGTCATAAAGATTCATTGCCTTGAAAAATGCAAATGAACAATCATTTACCTGGGAAAAAGTATTCAAAGATCCGGCAGCCAGCCAGCCAGCAGGATGATGATAAAGGCGATGTTATTTAAAATCCACGGTTTTCTGATTTTCATTATCATATCAACAATGTTACTGTTCCAGCATCTGCTTCTTTCCGATGGTTTTCTTCTTATTTACCGGTTGATACGGATTCATATTGAATATCTCCTCTCCTGTAATAATCCCATTCATTCCTGTTCATGCTCCTCCTCCCCATTTTTGCTTTCAGTTTCCCGTATACAACCCCGAGGCTTATCGGGTAGAGGTGGAGATTCAGGTTATCGGCATAGATCAGG
>JALONU010000153.1 GCA_025454775.1 Bacteroidales bacterium
AATTTATCAGCAACCTTTACGCCATCCCAGCCAGCTGCCGGCTGCGGAGCCCGCCAACGGAGATCTCCAACAGGAGGCATTGCGAAAGGAATACCCCTGTACACAGTTAATCCATCTTCATAAGTCCCCTGCAATAGTCCCTGCTCCACTTTAACTGTTGCCGGCATCTGGGCTGAAAGGTTAACTGATGCTAAGGTAATGCCGGTAAATAATAATGTCAGCTTCCTCATTTTTGAGACTATTTCGTTTCTTTGATCTTATAGCCCATTACAGACAACATCTTTTCTGCATATCGTTTACCAAACATCCTGTAACCTTCGGCATTGAAATGCAGATTGTCGCGTCCATCGGGACAGCCGCTTGAAGATATTACGTATGAATTCGGGATTGTCTGAGGAAGCGTAGCGATAATTGCATTCATGCTGGCACATACTCCTCCCTGGTCGGCATGGACGACTTCACCGGCAAGCAGGGGAACCTTCTTCGGATTCAGGTTAAGGTCTTTCATCAGGTTATCGTAAACAACCTTCACTTTTTTTGTCCACAGCGTGTCATTTGTATTAGACTCTCCCTGGTGCAATAATATTCCTTTGATCACCCCGTCCTTCTGGGCCAGTTTTGCCATCTCTACAAGACGGCCGTATGGGTCCCCGTCATATTCCCTGATCATATTCAGCATCCACGGTGCAACTGTTTTAATATAGGCCTGGTAATTATCCTTGTCGAAAAGCTCGATCTTGCAGCCGCCGATTGAGACATTGATAACGCCTACCCTGACTTTTTCAGGGAGGTTTGAAACCATTGTTCTGCCAAAGTAATCGGCAGGGGAGAGGCCTGTCCTGCATCGGCACAGAGGCGGGACCGCCGTATACCAGCTGCCTTTTTTCCGGCCAAGGCCCGGACAATCGACTGCTGACATAACCTGGAAGCGGGCATCGACAACCGAATCCTGGGCTTCAGCCCTCCCGGCACCTTCCATATTCGACTGCCCGAAGCAAAGGAAGATATAGAAATTCTTGTCCTGAGCGAAAGTGACAGAGCTCGTGAAGAGCAATCCTGAAACAATTAAAAGTTTTAAGTACGATTTCATATTCTGGTTTATTATAATTTGATCTTTCCGCGTAACATGGTCAGTGAATGTGCAGGAAATGAATATGTTACTGTATTTCCTCTGGTTTTAAGGTCAGGTTTCTGAACAGTTTTTACATTTTCCACACCAAAATCATTTGCAGCCTTCACGTCGGCAGCGTTTATCTCAGAGATCCTGAGCACATCGGCAAACTCGCCCGACTGACAGATAATATCGGTTTTGATGGCGTTATCCTTATGCCTGTTGACAACGCAAATAACCACTTCACCATTATTATATGTTGCCGAAACATCGAGGTAAGGTACATTTGACAATTTCGCTTTCGATTCACCCAGACCCAGATAAAACTCTTCTGTGTTATAGGAGGGACAATCAACAAGAAGGTCGAGTGATTTCCCATGCATGTTTTTTGCAAATAATTCAAGGGGGAAGTAAATTGTTTGCCGGAACATTCCCTTTTCCTCAGCAAAGACAGGTGCAATTACATTTACCAGCTGAGCCATATTGGCCATCTTGACAATATCTGCGTTGCGAATGAATCCATTCAGGAATCCGGCTATGACCAGGGCATCCTCGAGATTGTATTTTTCCTCCAGGGCTCTTGTTCCCTGCATTGTTTCAGTTGTTCTCGCCCGGTACCACACATTATACTCATCCCAAGCGATGTACATCGGAGGCCTGTTCCCCCTGTCGGCTTTCTGCATGGCCTCGTCTATCATACCCCTGACTATGCGTGTCCGCTGCTCCATCACCAGGGGTGTTGAAAGGAAATTGTAGTAATTGTTGTCAGGGTTGCCTACATACATGTGAAGGGCTATGTAATCAACAACGTTTTTCAGATTTGTGATTATTGTGCGGTTCCAGTGATCAGGATTAGCTGCAGGCCCGTAATTCGACGATCCTGTTGCAATAAGTCTTAGATCCGGAGAGGTGAGCCTCATAAGCTTTGCAGCTTCAAGGGCTTTCTTGGAATAGTCCTCTGCATTGAGGTGACCCATCTGCCATTCACCGTCCATTTCATTTCCAAGGCTCCAGTATTTTACATTGTATGGGTCCGGGAATCCGTGTTTTTTTCTAAGCTCCGCATAATACGGCCCATCCTTAACATTACAGTATTCGACCCATCTCTGGGCCTCTTCGATAGTGCCTGTACCCATGTTGACTGAAAGGTAAGGTTCACTTCCGACTGCCCTGCAATATTTAATGAATTCATTTGTTCCGAATTCATTTGTCTCGAGCCTGGCCCAGGCCAGTTCCATTCTTGGCACTCTTTCATTTTTCGGTCCGACACCATCGAGCCAATGGTAGTTCGATACGAAATTACCGCCGGGATAACGGATAAGGGATACATTCAGACCTTTAACAGCTTCCAGCACATCTTTCCTGAAACCATTTGCGTCTGAAAGAGGTGATCCTGGATCATATATCCCTCCATATACACACCTTCCGAGATGTTCGACAAAATTCCCGTAAAGATTTTTATCAACTTCCCCGATAATACGATCGGTATCAAATTTTATCCTGGCAGTCTGTCCTGATAAAAAAGTCCCTGAAGTACAAAAAAGAAAAATGAACCCAAAGCTGATTAATGCTGATTTTTTCATATTTAAATTTTTAAACCATGACTGCTAATTCAATAGATCAAGAACAATTAGAATGTTTTATCATTTTATTTCTTTAAAAACCATCTTGTCAAAACCTATCCCGCGACCTTCAATAAACACCTTAAATGTTTTCTGTCCGGCATCAAGTTTTATTGTCTTTTTCACTGTCAGCAGGTTATGCAACCACTGCCAGTGTCGTGAAACTCCGAAATCTTCAGAATATCTCATACCTCGATCCTGTTGAGTTAGAAAGCTCCGCGGCCTGAGATGTAATAACCGGCCGCGGAGTTCTACGAGCTTTTCTATATACCCGGCTTATTTCATTATGGCTTTATGATATACTGGTTGGGTTCTCCGGGTGTAGGCAGACTGTTGGTTATCTGAGTACCAATTTCATGAGCCATGGTCAATGGATCAACAAGTGTTATCCCGCTTCCGGATACCAGTGATCCTGCCGCATGGTTATACCTGAGAGACGTTGTAACTTTGATCGTATCTGCCGGAATAGTGGCTGGTGCTCCTCCGAACCGACGCCGTCCGGGAGCGACGGAAGCTATTACCGCATTCTCAAGGTTTTTGCCACTTCCGATGGTGATAGACTGTCCGGCATTAAAGCCTTCCACGCCAGTTACTAGAATAACTTTCTTTCCGGCACCTGAAGGAGTACCGATTGTTGTTCCTCCGGGGGTACCTACAGCTGCAATAACTGCTGTCTCGCTGTTGTTTCCTTTACCGATAATAATCTTCTGACCGGCACTTAAGTCTGCCACACTTGCTACTTTGATATTATTTGAACCGGCTGGAGCCGGGGTCAGCAATGTGATACTGTTTTGCAGCAGGAAATCTCTGCAATTGAAGTCACTGTCTGTTCCGTCAGGATAGCGGCCGGCACTTCTGTCGGGCTGACTGGTTGGTGCAGATGGTCCCATCCTGAATCCTCTGCCCGTAGAGGGTAAAGACACATAGCATCCGCTGGCACCGGCACCTGAAGCAGCCTGGTATCCTTCTGCAACCCAGGGATCAACAAGCCCGCCATAATTCAGACCGTCCACGACATTGCCATTTGCGTCCCGTAACACCATAGTGCCTGCGCTGGCTGACAATGCAGGTCCGCCAAACCATTGATCAGGTTCCTTATTTCCCTGATAACCGGCTGTTGTTACTTTTTCATCTGATACCACATCATCGATCTCATGATCGTTGGCCAGCGGTTGATCGAGGGTGATAGAAAGTCTGAGTGCCAGAACAGGTTCGTTGCTAGAGTGAACAAAAGATGTTTTCGGCTCAAAACTTATACCGGTTCCCCTTGCACTGAATGGCAGGTTTGATGCATGGTTGAATTTCAACGGTTCTGCAAGGTCAAGTCCTGTTCCCGGATCATCCTTATCTGTCAAAGGGCCATTGAAAGTACTGCGTGATGACTGTGTTCCGACGCGTGTCACCGTGACGGTCTCTATGCCGTGTCCTTCGCTGTCGATATCAAGCCTGATCTTATCCCCGACGGAGATGTTTTCAACAGAAGAAACCTTAATATTCTTATCACCGGCTTTTGCATCCATCGAGAGCCATGCCTGTGTTCCCTGTTTTCCCACTTCGGTGATGGTGACAACCTCATATTTTTCAATAGCCTGAGCTACGGCAGGGTAGGTTGCACCGTAACCGATAGCCATTTTCTGTCCGACTTCAAATCCGGCAACGCTTGTAACTGGTATGTTTGTTGAACCGGCCGGGATATCGATAACCGGACCGTCCGGCAGCGGCTGCCATACTGTTGTTGAGCCAGATGGTCCGCCTCTGCGTCCGAATGGAGTTGCAGACGCCTCAGGCGCTAATGGTGTATTAATGCCTGTTATCTTACGGCTTTCCTTTGAAGAGCCGGTCCCTATTTCAATAACATCACCAACTGACATACCGGTTGTGCTCCTTACATAAATTGTCGTTTCTCCTTTCTTAACAGGAACTGCAAGACCTGAAGTGGAGATCCCCAGCAGGTAAAAACCTTTTGCGGCAAGCCTGGTGCCTGCCGGAACCTTAACTGATGAAAATACCGGCTTCTGTGTCTGGTGCTGGGTAAGTGTCCAGCCAGAAATATCTGTTTCAGTGTCGCCCGCATTGTTAAGTTATATAAATGAGTTAGTAGAGTTTTCAACCGACCCGTCACTTATCCGGAATTCATTTATCCTGACAGGGCTGACATTACGTACTTTCTCGACAGTTGTTTCTGACTGAGGTTTGCTGTTTCCTACCGTCATCCATGAGGCCTGGCCTACCAGGTCTCCATTGAAAGTCTCCGAGCCGGAGGTGACCAGGAATGTCGCACTCACACTTTCACCAGGGGCTATTGTGCCGGGAAAGGTCTTTAACGACTCCTGGGAATCGACAACTACAGATTTCCAACCCTTCGGCACCGAAATGCTCAGGCTGAGGTTGCTTACAGGTGCACCCGTGGTGTTTGTGAAAGAGACAGTGGTCTTCTGCGATAACATCGGGGAGAAAGTCTGCAGGCCGGGAGGTGTCCCGGTTGCATCTGCAGGAGCTATGCTAAGCGACTGAACATCATATTTTGCTGCTACAATATTAGCCTGGATCTTCTGATTGGTTTCTTCAGAAGGGAATGTGCCTGCAGCAGTCATTGCACCTTCATAGAATGTACCCTGAGAACCGACACTGTTGTCACCGCCGTTACCAAGCAGGATTGCTCCCTGTTTACGCATTGGATCATAGCTGCTTCTGTCATTTATTACCCTCGGTCCGTCGAACATTATTTTAAGGTCACCATTTTGGGCGTCTCCGCCCATTGATCTCCAGCGATGAGGTTCACCGTCAGCGGTTGCTGTAACGAACCGCCAGGTGATAACGGGAAGATCAGGACAGTATTTATCGTTGGGAGAAGGATTAACACATCCAACAAGGTTATTTTCCTGGTCAGTCATGATCCATGGACCCGGTGCCTGGCCATGATACCATGCCGTCGCGTTGCCATAATAGGTTGTTTCCATTGTTCCGTCTCCGTCGTCACGGCTGTCTATCTCAGCATTTCCATAATCGTAACAGCATCCGGAGTTGTAGTGATGGCCATTCACGACCCAGTATTGACCTTCAGCCTGATCGTCGACAGCTGTACCGACAGGATCGTCATCACGAAGACCCATCCCCGGTTCGATGAAAATGCCGTAGACTTTATGTCCCATAATTGTAACCGGAGCCATGTCTGCTACCGGTATGTTGTTGAACCCTCCCATTGACGGACCGCTGAACCCTCCGCGGGGAGCCTGTGTAAGATGATTGCCTTTACCCGACTGGTCGTAAAGAATAGTGATCCAGCAGTAGGTATTGGCACAGAATTTATCCTGTGCAGCAGCGTCGGCATATCCTCCAGGATCACCCTTTCCACCCCTCACAACACCTATATCGAGGGTTTTTCCGTCCGACTGACGCATTACCTGGTACAGCGGTCCATTATATGATGCGTACAAAGCCCTGGTACTGCTGTGTGCAGCTACACACGGGGCGCCGCCAGCAGCATAGATATCACACGGACCTTCCGGTCTTACAGAAGAAACATTGCACCCGGTACCAGCTACCATTATCACCATCATAATGGTGACCGGCAAGGCCAGCGCCAGAGCAAGGATTACAATAAAACGGTTTTTCTTTTTCATTTTATAGAGGTTGACGGGTTAAGTTAAGAATGATTATTTTATAACTGATGTTATTTAAGAGGTTTGCGGAAATATTTATTGGGTAAGCCGGGAGTGGGATGGTTATCTGCAATCTGTGTTCCGGCGTCATGCGCAAGGGAAAGAGGTTTAGCTAAAGTAATACCGCTGCCAGAGACCCGTACTCCTTCAGAATGCGAATACTTAAGAGGCGTGACTAAAGTAACCGAGTCGGCGGGACCGGCAGTACGGCTTCCAAAACGACGTCGTCCGGGGGCAACCGAAGCAATAACAACTGTCTCAAGGTTTGCCCCCTCATCTACTGTAACTGTCTGGCCGGCCTGAAAACCTTCCAAACCGGTTACTGGAATAGTTATCGCTCCCTTGCTTGTGTAAGTATTCAGTGTGGTGCTTCCCGGGGTGCCGATAGTCTTAATGATAGCAGCTTCTCTATTGTTACCGGTTCCGATAATGATTTCCTGACCCGCAGAAAATTCAGCTGTACTGGCGACTTTAATATTCTCTGTTCCGGCTGCCGCTGAGATTAAAAGTGTGATCGTATTCTGTAATGTGAAATCATTGCAGTTACTGTCAGTATCAGAACCATCCGGGAAGCGGCCAATGCTGCGGTTGACAAGTGAGGCCGGCTGGAGGGCAATTCCTGAACCTGAGAAGCCAGTTCCGGGGACCACTACCATGCAGCCGCCATGGCTCTGATTACCCTCGAGAGTGGCTAATTCAGGGCTGGGAACAGTTCCGTTCGCGCTCGAGTTGCTTTGCTGCGATCCGTATATCATCGCATCAGCAACCAATTTACCGCTGCCATCCATCAGTGCTATTGATCCTGAAGCTGCAGACAGAGGCATTCCGTACAGCTGATCCGGCCTGGCAGGACCCTGAAAACCAGAAGAGGCGACAAGCGGATTATTCACCGGAGCCCCGGCTTCGTGGTTTCTTTCAAGTGCACTGTCAAGAGTTATTCCACTGCCGAGAGCCTGCACGGCATCTCCGCTTTTATGCGCAAAACGTGTGGCGGGGGAAAAGCTGATCCCTGTTCCGGGAGTTGAAACATCCTCATCAGCCATGTGACTGAACTCGTACAGGGGCAGTAGCAACAGTGACAATACGTTTTACAGTAACAAGCTCCGTGCGCGAACCCGTACCGATTGTAAGCACATCGCCGGGAGTCATATTTGAATTGGCCGTGACTTTAATGACTGTTTCTCCTGCTCGGGTCTCAGATGCGAGGTTTGTCAGTGTTGAGGCTTTTCCAACGGCAGTTACTGTAGCAATTTCGAAGTTTCCACCCATATCGATGGCTATTTTCTGACCTGCCTCAAAGCCGGCAGTGCTTACTACCGGGATATTGGAAGATTGAGACAGGAACAAATATTGTTGTCATTGGTGTTGCGGCTGTTCCGACCTTTGCAATTGTCCGCTTCTCGCCTTCAATTTCTATCTGTTGTCCTTCCCTGAAACCATCGACGCTCCTGACATTGATCGTACTTTCTCCGCGGCTTGCCGGGGCAGCCAGTCCAGAGGCGGAAAGTCCGAGCAGGTAGAAACCACCTGCAGGCAGCCGGATTCCTGACGGTAGAACAGCCAGCTTCACGGGAGCCCACCCGGCCTGTGTGTTGATCAGTGTCCATCCGGAGAGGTCAACCTCAGTGTTCCCGGAGTTGTAAAGCTCTATAAACTGGTCGGTTGGGCTGGCTCCGGTACTTAAACGGACCTCATTGATTTTGACAGGGAAGGAATTCCTGATCCTTTGCGATGTGGTTTCAGAGGATTTCTGTCCGGTTTCCTGGTTTTTCCAGTCTGCCTTACAGGTCAGGTAATCAGCGCTGGTCAGTGATGCTGAGGTCACTGCGAATGAAGCGTTCACACTTTCTCCGGGTTCAACAGGGCCTGAAAAAGTCTTTTTTGCACTACCAGATCCGGAAACACGGGCCTTCCATCCCTTTGGCACAATAATACTCAATGTAACATCAGTCACCCGGCTTCCTGTGGTATTTGTAAATGTATGGGTTATTTCCTGCGATGAACCAGGTGTGAATGTTGTTAACCTTGACGCTCTGATCCTTTCAACGTCGTATCTCGCAGCGACTATGTTGGATTGAACGGCATTGATAGCGTCATTGGTCGGATACCCCCTGGTCATCACTCCCTCGTAAAATGTGCCTGCTGAGCCGTTGCCATTATCACCGCCATTACCCAGCTGAACTGCACCCTTCCTGTGCATCGGATAATAGAAATTATTCTCATTGGATCCGGGCCTTGCACCTTTATAAAATGTAGCCAGTCTGCCTTCCTGTGCGTTGCCTCCCCATATCTCCCACTTATTTCCTCCTCCGCCGTTGACAACACCCGTAACAAACCGCCATGAATCGATTGTAGGATTCCCGGTATTCTGCTTTGCATTGTATCCTGAGAAAAGCCCGGCTTCCATGTCGGACATTATCCAGGGTCCCGGTCCGCTGCCGCTTCCCCAGGCTGTAGCAGTTCCGAAGTAAACGGTTTCCATGGTTCCCCTGCCCACGGCACGGCTGTTAGTCGAAGTGTTCCCATAGTTAAAGCAGCAGCCGCTGTCGAAGTGCTTTCCGTCAAAGACCATGTAAATACCCTGTGGTTCATCGTTTATGGCAAGACCGGCAGCATTGTTATTCCTTAAACCCATTCCGGGAATTATGTAAACACCATATGCCTTGTGTCCCATAATTGTTATGGGTGCCATATCTGCAATGGGCAGGGTATTGAACCCGCCTTTTGCAGGGCCGCGGAATGTTCCCGGAGGAGCCTGAACAAGGTGATTCCCGTTTCCTGACTGGTCGTAGAGCGTTGTGATCCAGCATAATGTATTGACGCAGAAAGCATCCTGGGCTGCAGCATCGGCGTATCCACCCGGATCACCTGGAGTGGCCTTCACAACGCCTATGTCGAGGGTTTTGCCGTCGGACTGGCGCATTACCTGGTATAAAGGGCCGTTGTATGATGACAGCAGAGCGCGGGTACTGCTGTGAGCGGTCACGCACGGGAAGCCTGCCGCTGCATAAATATCGCACGGACCCTCCGGCATGGGTGCAGCTGATCTTCCACCGGCGAATGACATCGACAGCAGTATAATTAATGTGACCGGCACAGTAAGTGCCAGTGCAATAGTTACCAGGAAGCGATTTCTGGTTTTTATAACAGTGTACTTATTTGTTTCCAATGTAATATTATATAATCTGATAAAAAATTTAAAGCTCAGTTTTGACGGACAATTTCTTAAATAATTCCTGGTCGAATTCTTCCAGTCCGTAAATACCACGTAAATGATTCGTAGTCACCCATGGGAGCCAGAACCGGTGGCCTCCGACACCGCGGCCCGAACCACCGGGACCCATGCGCCAGCCTTCCTGCTGCCATCCCGGTCCTCTCAGGTCAAAAATCCGTCCCGGTATTGCTACCATTGATTTTGTATCGTGCAGCAATACCCTGGCAACTTCAAGATAATGTTCGTCACCGGTATATTTATATAGCTTCGCATATGACGGCACCGACCAGGCCATATACTGGTCTACGCTGCCTGCCACTCTTGCTGTGATTCCCTGAGGCCCGATTGTCGGGACTCCTTTTTTCCAATGCAGTAATGAGTCAACTGCATCTTCCGGCATCGGAAGGTTCCATATCCATATCCAGCTCTCGGCAAAACCGGCTGCGACCTTCGCCCGCTCGAGCCATGTTTTGTCTTTGGTTGCCTCATACAGGCTAAGGAAGGCCTCCAGGCTCAGCATCCCGGCTTCCTTATCAGTAATGTTCGGATTATCGCTTGCACCCCCGATAAAGAGTCCATTGGTTCCCCAGTTTTCCCAGACAAATGTGGCAGCGCGGACAGCCGCCTGTAAATATTTTTGATCGCCGGTTTCTTCTGTCATTATAACCAGAAGCGGCACAGGTGAATAACTTGTTGTGCCTGTGGGCTCTGCTACTACACTTGTTCCTTTTTCCCAGCGGCGGGGGAAAGAACCGTCTTCCCTTTGCTGGAGCATCAGCCAGTCGACATACTTTTTAACCCAGTTAAACCATTCAGGATTATCCCGGCCCAGATCGCGTTCGCGCTGATATGCATGAACCAGGGTCCGCATATCTTCGGTGGCATTTCTTAACCATGGGGCAAGCCATTCGTGGTCCCACGGTTTTCCCGTGGCAAGGTCGTAGCCGGTTGCCTGCAGAGGCACAGTATTAAGAGCTTTAATCATGGAATTAATAATTTCTGAGCCCTGCTTATGCATCTTTTGTCCTCTTTCAGTTTTGTCGCGTTCTGCTTCCCTTAATAACAGGTCAGCTCCCTCAAGGTTCTTCCCGACAAATCCCATTGCTATCATCGTCCAGTTCCATTGACGAAGTGCGGTATCCTGTGTTGACATGACGAATGGAATACCGGTGCGTCCGTCAATGGTTGTAACCTGGCTGGCCAGTTGATCAATGAGTAACCGACGCATCTGTTCAACATCGGTGTAACTGGTTTGCGGATCCAGAGTATTCCACGCCCATCGCCATGCATCCATAACAACATCCCTGAAATATTCATTTGACCCGAACCGGAATCTTATTTCATAATGATGGTCCGTTTCTTCAGCAACAGGATGGAAACGTCTTATCCATCTTGTTCTTACAGGAGTATCAGTCCCTCTTCCGAATGCGGTTGTAATGCCGGGAAAAGTAAATCCGAACTCAACCGGTTTTTCTTCATTCTGCCAGGCACCAAGAGAGCCAAACCGGAATATTGGATCGATCATAATATCCCTAGTCATTCGTGTCTCTTCAACAGTCGATTTGCCATCCGGGGATGGATTCAGCATCGCTACAGAAGAGTTATTACTGAAGGCTACTGCAAAAAGCGGAGCAGGAAGGATATCCTCCCTCATGAGAAAGCGTTTGGCCTCATGGTTCAATGTTCCTCCCGGTGACCTGTCACCATCGAATGTCGGATCGCCGTATAAAGCTCCCGGTGCAAAACATTTTACATCCGGCCAGGTTACTGAAGATCCGGTTTCAAAAATAACTGAACTGCTGAAACCGCCCTCAGCGTTTCCTTTCACCCTGACATGGCGCTTTAACGTTAAAACCGAATTGCTTATACTCCAATGGTCTGTAATATGGAATACAGCACCTCCTTCATGTTCAACTTTGGCAGCAGCCTCTATCCCGGATCGTGTCTTTTTAACAGAAGCATAACCTGAGACTCTTTGCACGATTTTGTCTTCATTTAAAAGAATATCCAATTTAACGGGATTGGCCTGTGTCATTCCCGGGGTTTTACCTCCTGAAATATCAATACCCCAGCCCTCAGAGTCATTCCGGACAAATGACACTGTTTCTCCACCAGACAATTGACCGAGTCCGATCTTTGCGGAATTCCTGCATGCAATGGTAAACAGAAGCAGGAATCCGATACTGAAAATAGTCCTTAAACTAGTCATTCTATGTACTTTTTCTTGAAGGAATCCCGGGAAATTACTTAGCATCAAAAAGCCGAAAGAATGTTTTATGGTCGTATTCTTCAGGCCTGCCAATATAATTTGTTTTCCGGCCATCTTTTACAAGTTACAGTATAATACCAATTCTTTGGAATCTGACTTGTATTTTATTTGCCAGAGGTACTTCTGAACAGGTTTGGCAGGAACCTGTAATAAAGCAGGTGCCGCCATGTAATAAGGTCATGTGCCCCTCTCGATCCGACATAATACTCATGCTTCACATTAAGCTTGAGCAGATCATTATGAAGAACCTCATGTCTTGCACCCGGTCTTGTTTCATGTGTTCCTGCGCCAAGAAAAAGGTAATCGATCTTTGAATTTACGTCAGGATCCTTCAGAACCGGGGTTTCGCCAACTGCTATAGCGGAGCTGAGTAGTCCGATAGAACCAAAAAGATCAAGATTATTCAGCCCAACATATTGTGCATGCCTGCCTCCCATTGAAAGTCCGCTGATAGCTCTTCCGTGCTTGTTTTTTATTACGCTGTAATGACTTTCAATATATGGAAGAATTACTTCTTTCATCTCCCTTTCAACAAGCTTGAATGTCAGTTCTGTGTGTTTTGGATCATTTCGGTGAACCAGCTGATTATTAGGCATAACAATGATCATTGGAAGGGCTTTTTCTTCGGCAAGAAGGTTATCCATTATGAAATTTGCCTGTCCATGGAATGCCCATGTCTGTGCAAGGTCGCCGGATCCTCCAAGAAGGTATAACACCGGATATTTTTTCTTTGGATTATATGAAGGCGGGGTATAAACGAGCATTTCCCTCTGTCCGTTGGAAACGGAAGAATAATAGTAATGAGTTATCAGGTCGCCATGGGGAACATTTTTTGCATCATAAAAAGCCGGGCCGTCGCCATGAACCCATAGCATACTGAAGGCGGGCATATTTGCAAAGCCAACATAAGTATTGTTGGGGTCGATAACTTTTACACCATCAATGATAAAGTAATAAAGGTAGATATCCGGTTCAAGGGGGCCTATTTTACATGTCCATAAGCCTTTCTCGTCCTTGGTGAAATCAACCTGTTTCCCGGCTTCGCTTCCAACGAACATTGTCCCGGTCAGTTTAACCGAAGATACATTCGGCCCCCTGAGCCTGAAGATCACTGTGTGATCATCAATAACTTCAGGCGATATTACATTAGCTGAAAAAGGAACAAGGTTCTCCGGCCTCGTTCTCTGAGGATCCCAGTCAATATTTATATGGGGCTGTTGAGCTGATAGCCTGAAAAAAGGAACAAGCATCAGCAGGAATAGGGTTAATCTGGTTTTCATTATCAGTGTTTTTAAGATAAATATCTATACTATATTTTTTTATTTGAACAGCTTTGGCAGGGTAGTCGCGAGAAAAAGTTTGCAGTTCATCCATGTATGGCCGCCTGGTACTAACATGGTCTCAAGATTGAAGTTCTTATCCTTGAATATTGCTATAGTACGTTTGATAATCGCCATATATTGATCACTTTCCCCGGCATAAACAGTGAAAAGCTTAAGCTGTTTATTATAGTTCTCTACATCGGGGTTCCAGTTACCAAAATTCGCATTGAACTCCTGGGTCTGGGTATATGGTGCATAAGCGCATACATATGCAAACTTATCAAGGTTCATAAGACCTATGTTAAGGGTGGCTCCGCCACCGACTGAAAATCCTGCTATAGCCGTATTGTTTCTATCAGTAAGGACTGGATAATTAGCCTCAATAAATGGTATTATGTTATTAATCATGTCGGTTCCGAATGCTTTTGACATCATCAGACCTGTGTTGGCATACGGCATTACAATTATCATTGGTTTCACTTTTCCCTGGGCAATCAGGTTATCGGCAATAAGATTGGCTTTCCCAACCTTTGTCCAGGTTTCCTCTGTATCCGATCCTCCATGGATAAGATAAAGCACAGGATACTTTGTTTTGCCATTGGCATCAAATTTCGGCGGAGTATAGATCACAAGCGTTCCTGCTGCCCCCTGGGCTGTAGTATAGGTACGATAGCTTAACTTTCCGTGGGGAACGTTTTGAAGAGAATGGACCAGAGGCTTGTCGCCTTTTATATCAACAAGACTGTGTTTAAAGCCCTCGTTTGAAAAAAGATAAGTATTATTCGGGTCGTTAACTTCAATGCTGTCGACCCAGAAGCTGTAAGGATAAATATCGGGTTTTGCCGGAGGAATTGTAATACTCCAAACTCCTGAGGCATCTTTAGTCATCTTAGCCGGGGCAGGCAGTATCTCTGTATCAAGCGAAACGCGTTTGGC
>JALONU010000154.1 GCA_025454775.1 Bacteroidales bacterium
TAATCAACGATGGAAAGGATGTCAGTCATGTAATAATCGGATATGACGGCAGTGTAACGGTTAAGGTTTCAGAAAAGGATTACAGGGATTACAGGTCGAGGCTGAGTTTTGACCAGTTGTGTTCCTCACTTGCAGGGATATTCTCCAGGTTCTTTGATTATTATAAGAAGGGATTGGAATCGAGGATTATAATTGAACTGAAATCAGCTAAATCGAACAAATAAACATTAACCGGCAACCCTGAATATTTAAAAGATTAAACTTTATTCAACCCTCTTCAACCTTCTTCAACTTTTTAAACCACAAATGATACGGCAGCCATGAAACTAAAAAGAAATTTAACCTGGTTTTTTTCTGTCATCGGCATCTTACTGTTTGGTTCGTATGCCTGCGGACAGGAATCAGGTCCCTGTTCGACAGGAGAGCCAACATGCTGGTTCGCGGTTGAGATCAACGGAATACTATGCGGTTATTCTGCCGACAGGTACTGTGATATTGTATCGGGCGGGAAGAAATTAAGGTATGAAAACTCGGATGTAGTTATTAAGACGAAAGTCCTTGGTGCAGAAATGGATGGCGGATTTCAGTTCAGGTCCGTTATAGATCTCAACACAGGAAGGGCTGAAATGCTAAATATCAGCGTTATCAACGGAGAATCTGTTGCCAGGTTCAACACAAAAGTATCAGGTGATACAGCTTATTTTAACAGTCCTACATCAGGAGTTGAGAAATCCATCCCCCTCGGAAAAGACGTGATCATCTCCTCGCTTACCAGTTATCCTCATCTTGCAAAAGACTTCATCGGACCAGAAGCAGGAGGAAGGAAGTATAAAGTTTATGACCCGATAAAGGGTGAGATAGTTGATAAAGAATACAAAAAACTGGAAGATGAGAGAATCATGTTGAGAGATTCCTCCTATAACACTATGGTGATTGAGGAGACCGACTTTTCCACCGGATTGACGACGAAACTGTGGCTTGATAAAAAGGATGGTTTCAATGTAAGAACCAAAGTTGCCACCAGGGATATTTATCTTTCCGACAAGTCGGTAACTTCAAGAATCACAATTGCTGACCTGGACAGGGAGTTGTTCTTTGCTGTCGGAAAAGAGATCCCTGATTTTATGAATCTGACTTCGGTTAAAGTTAAGGTTCAGATAAATTCCTACGGAGATCAGCTTACACCGGGGTCGCTTAATGTTCCGGGACAGAAATTTACAGGTAAGGTTACGGGCACCCTGATTGACGGGGTCTTTGAAATTGAGCCAAAAAGGTATTCAGGGGAAAATGCACCACCGTTTCCCACTGATTTCACCAGATCACCGGAATTAAGAAAATACCTTGTCAATGAGGTAATGATCGAGTGTGATGAACCGGAGATCATTTCTCTTGCAAAGAAGATAACTAAAGGATCTAAGGACTCATGGGAGGCTGCAGTAAGGCTTAGCAGGTGGGTTGCACAAAATATTGCAGGCGTACTCCCGGGAGGCATTTCGGCTATCAATACGCTCAGAACCCGTGGTGCGGAGTGCGGTGGACATTCCAGGCTGCTGGCAGCATTTTGCAGGTCTGTCGGAATTCCCGCGAGGATGGTCGTTGGCTGCATGTTCACCAATTATTATTCAGGTGGATTCGGACAGCATGCCTGGACAGAGGTCTATATGGGAGAAAACGGCTGGATACCGGTTGATGCCACAATTTTCGAACCCGACTACATAGATGCAGGCCATATCAGGCTCGGAGAAAATACCACTTTCCGCCCTGTAAATATGGAGATACTCGATTACAGCAAAACTGCAACGACAGGTGAAGCTCAGCCTCCGGCGGATCTGAGACTGATGACCGGCAGCTTCATGAATGTAAGTACGTACAGGATGTTTAAAATTATAGAGAGGAACGAAGGCATTGCACTCGAAATTCCCGGCAGGGGAGTCCTTGAACTCAGGATGCCTGATGAAGAAGGAAGATATTTTCCGAAGCTGACCAGTGAAATAAGTCTGACACCTTCGGATATAACAGAAGGGAAAGCCGGTAAAATAGTCATGCACCAGTATTACAGGCTCAGGAAAACGGATTCACCGGATTCCGTTCTTGCGGTAACTCCTGAGGAATTTAAGGAGTATGCAGGCAATTACCTTTTTGCACCTGCACGGCTCTCTCTTGATGTACGTTTCAAAGATGGCGTCATGACAACCCATGATCCGCTTGGAAGATCAAGGGAGAGAATTGTTTACTCAAGGACAGGTGAAGCATGGGAGGATAAAACCGGCAGCAAAATCGTATTTATAACTGATGGCGAAAATAAAGTTACTTCTCTGAGCTATACGATCGGTCTTGTATTTTCCAGGGGAGAACCGGTTACAAATCGCGTTGCTGAGGTGATTAATGAATCAGGTATTGATGCCGGACTCAGGCTTTACGATGAGATCAAGAAATCGGGTGACAGCTACTATTTCTTCTCTGAGCAGATGCTTCATCAGCTGGGGCACAAGCTACAAAATGAGAACCGCCTCGATGATGCCATCAAAGTATTTGCCAGGAATGTCGCCGAGTATCCTGACTCTTTTCTGACAAATGACGCTCTTGCAGAGGCTTATCTTAAGAAGGGAGAGAATAAACCGGCTCTTAAATACTTTAAGATAGCCGTTAAACTCAATCCCGGGTACGATTATGGTAAAGAAATGATAACAAAACTTTCAAATAAATAAAATCATGTATTTCAGCCGCAGACAAAGATATGAATTCAGCATAACAGGTTTCATACCTGCAATATCATGTATTGCATTGTATGCTGTTACCCTGATATTTTTCGGACCTAAAGTAGGAATTGCAGTTGCAGGAGCATTTTTTATCCTTTATTCTCTATTCTCTATTTGGATCTTTTCCCGTACCAGGAATCTGAGTTATATTGCTGCTTTTCTTTTCCAGTTCTTTTTCGGATTGTTTTTCTTAACACATCCGAAATTATCCTTCTTTTGGACGGTAAATTCCAGAATTTCAGGATTGATCCTGCTTATGTGCATAGCTTCGACTGTGTGGCTTTTTTATCTTTTTTTCAAAAAGAAGGCAAAATGGAAGGGGAGGGAGGTATTCGAGCTGGCATCTGTTTCAACGGATCCTCAGCCTGATGGATTTACCGGACGTCCCCGTCCGGCAGGCAGAATGGATTATACAAAAGATGAGCTCATGGATTTTGCCAGGTTTTTGAGCAGCAATCTTGTTGCCATGCCATATTTTGAAGATGACCGGGTTGTTCTTGTTCCGGTTAAAATGGACGACGCATTCAGTTATTTATTCAACCCGGGAAGATTCAGAAAGGAGAGGAGCTGGATAGCTTTCGATTTCCATGGGAACGTGACCGTAAACATTTCAAAGAGGGATTACCTCGGCTATAAGGAGGAGTTTTCATTTGATCAGCTTTGCGATGGTCTGGGAAAATTATTTATCCGGTTTATGGATTATTACCGGAAGGGTGAGGCAGAGAGGATCATCTATGAACTTAACGAGGTCGGATTAGGTTTGACATCATAATAAAATATAAAAAGTGGATTTCAGGGAAGCAGCAAAACTGGGGTCATGTCTTTCAAAAGATTATGCTGAAGATCTTTTCAGGCTTCTTGTCACCTACGAGAGTATATCAGCATCGGAATCAGCGTCCCGCCTCAATATTCATATTAAGACAACACAGGATTTTTTGGAAGATCTTTTCGCCCTGGATATCCTGGATCGTGAAGAAGTGTATGAAGGGAAGCGTCCGTATTTCAGGTACAGTCTTAAGGTGAATAAGATCTCTGTAAGTGTAGACCTGACAAGACTGAAGGTGATTGAAAAAGAAACCGATTCCAGGTTAAGAATGAGAATCAGGGAGATGAAAAATGCAAAGGCCAGGTTCACGACTTCGAGGAGCAATGATTATATAAGCAACGTAGTTGTGTGGATGGGAGAGGGCAGGGACAGGACAGAAAGGAAGTTTAATCTTTCAATTCCTCAGGGTAGGTTTTTGTTTCATCTGCCCTTCCCGACAGCTGAATCCCTGACCGTAGCAGAAATAATGAATAAAGCGGGGGTGGAAAATATCTATATACCTGAAATTGTCGATATAGTTCATGTATTGCTGGACTTACAGGTTATCGAGTCAACTTAAGCAAACTACTTATCCGATCCTATGCAGGGATCTGTGAGTATATTATCCCTGTTCTATAATAATTCGATGATCTAGGATCATCCGGATGCTTGATTTCATAAATAAGCACCCTCACGGACACTTTTCAACAATTGGTCAAATAATGTTAGGAGATACTTCTTATTTGACTAATTTCGGTCTGGCTATTTATTAAACCGCTGAGCTTTTTAACTTCTTCCATTTTTGTTATTTTATTAACAGGAAGAAGCATTTACAGATGATTTTAAGGATCATTTAGCTCAAAATTGGGTCTGGAGCGGTCATATAATAAAGCCCCGGTTGGTCCGATGCACTGTGACTGACGGGGCGAAAGCTTGCCTGAAGCCGGGTAAAATGAATCACAATCCGGAAATAAACAGAAAAGGGAAAATGAGATTAGTCAGAAGACAAATCCTTCTTTGTCTTGGTTCATTTCTTCTGACTTTTAATGCATTAGCCCAACCCACAGAAACACTCTACCAGGGCAACACGATCTACTCGGGATACCTGGACGACGCCTCCATCGGACCTTATAATATAGGCTTCAATTTCACCTTCTACGGGAATGCCTACACCCAGTTCTTTGTCAACACCAACGGACAGGTGTTGTTCGGTGAGGGAAGCTCAGCGTTTGAAGAAATGGCAATACCCGACACAACCGCACCCAACAACTTCATAGCTGCCCTCTGGGACGACTTGATCATAAGCAGTTCGGGAAAACTCCTGTATGCCACTGTGGGTGCAGCGCCTAACAGGAAGCTCATCATCCAGGGAACCAACATGGGTTTTAATCCGAGACCTATTTTCATGGGTACCTTCATGGTTATACTTTACGAGACTTCAAACAAGATCCAGATACAGTACAGGATAATAATAGATGCAACGTCCGAAATAGCCCATGGTGTAAGTGCAGCCATCGGGATTGAAAATGCAGACGGAACATCAGGTGTTCAGTACGCCTATCATAACTCAACGGCTATTTCGACCGGGAAGGCGATATCTTTCAGCCCCATTGGACCGACATATGCTATGAACACCGATGCCATCTACGACGGTGTTCTGCTTACATCAAACATTGATTTTCCGGAACCTGGAATCCCCCAGCTGCTCAGCCCGCCGCAGGATGCAGTTCTAGGATCGTCCTACACATTTTCCTGGTCGGAGTCGGGCAACTCGGCAAACTATACACTGCTGATCTCCAATTGGTCAGATATCGGCGGTGCAGCCAGTTATGATGCAGGCACAAACCTTTCATATACAGTAAGCGGGCTGATGCTGGATACAACCTATTACTGGGGTGTTTTTGCTTCCAATGCGACAGGAACCACCTGGTGCGAGATAAACCGCTTCACAACGAGCTCTGCGCCTCCTCTAGCTGCTGTTCCTCAGACGGTCTGGGTGGAACAGTTCCAGGAAGAGACCATTCAGCTGAGTTACACCGGGGGAGACGCCAGCGCCAAGACCGCCAGGATAACATCGCTGCCCTCCCAGGGGCAGCTTTACCAGTATAATGCAGGCTCAAGGGGAGCTCTTATTTCTTCTATCCCTGCAACTGTGACGGATGCAAACAGAAATGTGATCTACCTTGCTAACGGGACATCCGGGAACGGAGCAGGGAACTTCAGCTATATCATGCACGATAATACGGGGGATTCACCTGCAGCAGCAGTGACTGTGAATGTAAGTCCTCCCGGAGTACCTGTACTCCTTTATGTGGCAAGGGGAACAGGTATAGAAATGCAGTTCGACAAGCCCATGGCAAACCCGGCAGGCAGGCAGAGCCAGTTCACGGTTACCGTGAATGGTTCAGTTGTTTCAGTCACTTCCCTTGCTCTTAAGGAAGGAGATCCATATTCGATTTTAGCAACACTGGCTGTACCACTTACAGGAAGTGAGACGGTTACGATATCATATACAGCCGGTGACATTACATCTGCCGTGGGAGGATGGCTGTTGTCATTTTCCACTCAGAATGTTACGCTTCTTTCACAGATAATTACTTTCAACGAGCTGGCTCCCAGACCTCTCGGCGATCCTCCTTTTGCACTTACAGCTACAGCGGGCAGCGGACTTCAGCTTACATATTCCAGTTCCAACCTGGCGGTGGCAACGATTTCCGGAAGCACTGTTACAATGCTGGCTGTGGGTACAACCGATATCACAGCTCGTCAGGCAGGAAACAGTACCTGGGCACCGGCCCGCTACACGAGGACGCTCACTGTTACCGAGTCGACAAACAAGACGTTATCCCTAACATCTGTACTTCTTCAGGGATTATATAACGGTGCCGGAACTATGAGGCAGGCCTATGATGACCTGGGACCACACTGGCCGGCTGGAGTCGCTGACCACATCACCATAGAGCTTCACAGCGCTTCATCCTATTCGACGGTAGTTTACACAATTTCCAATGTTCCCCTCAGTACATCCGGAACTGCTACTGTTGTTATTCCTGCAGCCTATGCAGGAAGCTACTATATTACAGTAAAACACAGGAACAGCCTTGAAACAACTAGTGCTTCAGCTGTCTCTTTCTCAGGAAGTGTGATCAGCCAGTCGTTCGGATCTCCTTCAAATGTTTACGGGGCAAACCTGGCTGCAACCTATGACGGACGCTATGTTATCTATGCGGGTGATGTTAACCAGGACGGATTCATAGACACACAGGATTTTGTGGATATTGATAATGACTCATATAATTACATGGCCGGATATCTTATCTCAGATGTTGACGGTAATGGTATGGTGGATACCAACGATTATATATTCGTTGACAACAATAATTACAATTATATAAGTACTGTACATCCATAAGTTTCTACTTACCCCCTGCCCTCCCGCCTGAGGCGGGACAGGCTCTAAAGGGGGTTCTATAAATCCCTGTAAATCAATAAGCCTGCTTTTGTGAATCAAGGGGTAGACATAAGAGACGGTAACTTTTGAGTCGGACTGTCGTAATCTCCCTAAAGAAACTCCAATCAAACTCCAAATAATAGTCATGAAGAAAATAATAAGCAACTGGATAAAGTTGGCAGCAATTGGAGTACTGCTGCTGACGTCTTCACAATTGAAAAGCCAGGTTGAAGCTTTCAGCCTCTCGGTGCAGAACCTCGTCCAGACTGCTTCGAACAGGCTGGAGTTTGATGTATATCTGCTTGATACAGATCCGGGTCAGACTTTTGAATTGGCAAGTATGCAGCTGGGATTCCTGTTCAACTCGCTCATTTACACGGGAGGATCCGTTTCGGTTTCTTATGATAATACAGGATCAGGACTAA
>JALONU010000155.1 GCA_025454775.1 Bacteroidales bacterium
CCGACGGATCGCTAACATTTCCCGGTAAATGAACCCTGATCTCCCTGAAAGGATCTTCGGAATCAGCGGCGAACAGGATTTCAGCGAAACCGCACTTGAAGTATTCAGGTTTCAATACGGGGGTAACAAAGTCTATTCGGAGTTTCTTGCTAACCTGGGGACCGATATCAGGGGTACCGGAGGCATAGAGAAGATACCTTTCCTTCCCGCAGAGTTCTTCAGGACACACAGGATAATTACCGGGAACCATCCTCCTGCCACAGTGTTTGTGAGCAGCGGAACCACAGGACAGGAACCATCAAGGCATTATGTCGCCGACACATCGGTTTACGAAAGAAGTTTCCTGAGCTCCTTCAGTTTGTTTTATGGAGATCCGTCACAATATATGATCGCTGCTCTGCTCCCGTCATACACCGAAAGGGAGAATTCGTCACTCGTATATATGATGGACAGGCTTATACGAATGAGTTCGTGGAAGGGCAGCGGTTTTTACAGGGATAACACCACCCTGATGCTTCTGGAAATTGAAAAAGCGGCAAAGGCAGGGTTTAAGGTTTTCCTGATGGGAGTCAGCTTCGCATTGATGGACCTCGCCGAGAAGCACTCTCCCGACCTGAAGGAAGTGACAGTGATGGAAACAGGTGGGATGAAGGGAAGGCGGAAGGAAATAACAAGGGCGGAGCTGCATTCGATCCTGAAGAAAGCCTTCAACGTCGATGCAATACATTCAGAATATGGTATGACGGAACTCCTTAGCCAGGCTTACTCCAACGGAGAGGGGATTTTCCGCTGTCCTCCGTGGATGAAGATACTTATCAGGGATACGCAGGATCCACTTACGGTAACCGGTCAGCCCGGTATAACAGGAGGAATTAACATCATTGACCTGGCAAATATCCATTCATGCTCCTTCATAGCTACAGGAGACCTGGGTAAACTTCATGCCGGCGGCTCCTTCGAAGTTCTCGGAAGGATCGACAATAGTGACGTCAGAGGATGTAATCTTCTTGTAGAATAAGTCTTGCAGTTCCCGCCGAAGCGGGATCTCCACTTCGTTTCGACCTGGGGTCCTGCGGTCTTGCAGTCGTCAACAGTGATAAGACTGCAGGACCGCAGGACGGCAAGACCGCACGACTATCAAATACCCAACTTTGTTTTTATGGCCGGGGGGATTGCGTTCTTGTGGACCATTATGAAGATGGTCTTTGCCCTGACGAAATTCTCCGACATGTTAAGGTAGCCTCCGAAGGTATTCCTGTCGGTACCCCATGAGTTTTTCGTCTTGTAATACTTTGTCCCGTTCTGATCCTTTACCACACCGGTAAGGTGCATCAGGTGATCGTCGGTGGTGGAGAAGCTTTCATATCCTGCCTGCCTGATCTCCTGGGTTACATTAAGTTCGGGTGCCGGGGAAACAGGCATGGGAGCTCCCGGGCCAGCCTGGGCGGGCGCTCTCTCGAGCCTCTGCCTGTCGGTCATTGCTCCTCTCTCCGGGGCTTGAACGGCCGGTATCACGGCATATCCGTTCTGATGTGAGAAGCCGCTTTCGCTTACATCACCATCCCAGTTTACGGTATAGCCATTCTTGAAGGAGTAGTCCATGATCTCAATAAGCTCGTTGAGAGGCACATTATAGAACCTTGCCATTGCCCAGTTATCAGGAACTTCAACTATGCCCTGGGTGTAGAACGGGAAGTGGGTGAAGCTGGTTATCTCCACATAGTCGTCGGGATTTATGCCAAGGCTCGCTGCGAACGATTTGGGAGTATAGGTGGCACTCTTGTAAGTGAATGATTCAGGGACTTTACCGAGATAAGTGTCGAGTACGGCATTTACAATTGAATAGTACTGGGGACTTTCTTTTCTCCTTTCAACCGGAACAGCAGCAACAGCATTGATGAATGACTGCAGCTCGCTGTGGTTATGTGTGGGAGATCCGTAATTAAGGCCTGTGTAAACCTCATCGGGAACAATGCCGTTTTCGCTGAATACTTTCATCCAGTCGTGGGCAAGGCTTCCCGGGCCGAGGTTTCCCTTTCCCCTGCGCAGGTAATTGTCCTTCAGCCTGTTGATATAGTTCATTCTGACTATATACATTTCGGAGAGGTCATATTCTCCCTTTCCCATGCGGAGAAGCTCAGATTCAATAAAGGAAGTTGTTGCAAAGCACCAGCATGTACCGGTTGCAGACTGGTTCTTCACAGGCGTAGCCTTGAGGTCAAAAACGGGAGTGAACTTATAACCTTCCTGTGGCTTGTCCTGCTGGGCATTCCTGTTCTGGCCTATTATTGCCGACAAAATGAATACCTGTGCAATAAGGAGCAAAAGAATTTTTTTCATATCTATTTCGATTTAAATACCTGGACGCCTAAGCTAAAGAATTTCTGTTCAATCTGAAATGACTTTTACGGAATTAAGATTATTTAACCCCCAAAGGCCTATAAAGATCATCTGAGCGTTGGATAAAAAGCATCCTCGATATGATCTATCTTACAGGCATTGCCTGAAAAGATGACGATGATGACGTCGAAGCGACTCTCCTTTGTAATATTATACCAGTTTATATACCTGTCAGCACACAGGATGATCGACCTCTGCTTTTCGCGGTTGACTATGTCGGAAACCTGGACAAGCAATTCATCGGTTCTGGTTTTTACCTCCGCAAAGACCAGGAAATTGTTGTTTTCGGCGATGATGTCTATCTCATGCTTCCCGAACTTCCAGTTCCTTTTAAGGATTTTGTAACCCGCTTTTTTCAGGTGTTCAGCGGCCAGGTCTTCGCCCCGTTTGCCCAGATCGTGCGACTCTGCCATATCAGATCTCGATAAGCTTGTTCTTTATTGCGAAGAGGATCAGGCTTGCCGTGTTCTTTGAGTTGGTTTTGCCCAGGAGGTTTGCCCTGTGCTTGTCGACAGTTCTCTTGCTTATGAAAAGCGCTTCAGCGATTTCCTGGTTTGAGAGCCCTTCACAGATCTTTGCCAGTATCTCTCTTTCCCTTTTCGACAGGTTCGCCGATTTTGTTTCCTGTTCGCGGTGTTTTATTTTCTGAATTACATGGTGCAGGAGTTCCTGTGAGAAGAAGCTTCCTCCCCTGACAACGGTCAGGATAGCCTCCTTTACTTCCGAGATATCGGAATCCTTGAGAAGGAAACCCCTGGCTCCGGCGTCGACCATTTTATAGTAATATTCTTCCTCACCGTACATCGAAAGTGCGATGATACTCAGGCCGGGTTTTATTTTTATCCCTTTCCGGGTCGCTTCTATGCCGTCCATCTCCGGCATGTTTATGTCCATCAGGGCTATTTCCGCATCCGTATTCTTTATGACTTCCAGGAATTCATTACCGTTGGAGGCTTCTCCCGTAACTTCGAAGCCGGGAAATGAATTGAGCAGTAATTTGAGTCCATTCCTGAATAGCTGGTGGTCGTCGGCGATAATAATTCGTATTTTTTCCATTGAACTAAATTCACTCAGTAACTTTTATCAGGGCATTTGTGCCTTTTCCGGGAGTGCTTTCAAGTATGAATGCACCGCCCACTGTTTTTACACGGGTTTCGATATTCGAAAGTCCCATTCCCTTGCTTTCTTCCATTGCAAGCGTTGACATGTCGAAACCTCTTCCGTTATCATTGAACTGCAAGGTAACGAATTTTTCATGCTTGTTCAATTCGATCTCGATTTTCGATGCCCCGGAGTGACGTATTGAATTGTTAATCAATTCACAGACGGCACGGTAAATAACCACTTCCTTGTCGTTTTCCAGGCGCCTGCCTTCCATGTTTGTTTTGAAGTCAATGTCCACTGTTCCTGTCTGCTTGATCTTTGAAACAAATGTGCTTATCGCGCTTCCCAGGCCGAAATTTGAAAGAACATGCGGGCTCATATTGTTTGAGATATCCTTGATTGTCCCGATTGCCTCGTTCACCAGGTGGTTCGTATTGGAAAGGATGGAAAGGCTTGTGGGATCGGTTATCCTGTCGCTGAGGGTTGTGAGCGACATCTTCACCGTCGAAAGGATCGGTCCGAGGCCGTCGTGAAGATCCTTTGCGAACCTCCTCTTTTCATTCTCCTCGGTATTGATTACAGCATTAAGGACTTTTCTTTCAGTTCTGATCCTGTCGATCTCAGCTCTTTTAAGGGAGTAGAAAATTTCCCTGATGAGAATAACTCCGACTATTATCATGAATGAAACCACTACGCCCAACCATTCATCTATCATCTGCCAGGTATATGAAGGTGTTCCCCTGAGGTTCTCTGAGAGCTGTATTATCTTTCTGACAGCCATGAACACAAATGACAGGGAGAGCAGGATCCATGAAAGCCTGTACCTGGTCAGTTTCATATTGCTGAGGGCAAAGGATGCTGCAATGATCTGCAGGACGATTGAGATGATCAGTGCTACTATGCGGACCATGGGTTTATGGATTATATTGCAAAAGTAGGCCTTTTTTTTACCTTTGTGTCCTCATCGTCAATATGCGCTATATATATAATAGTGTCATTTTCTTCTACCGGGCAGCAGCCTGGCTGATATCTCCTTTCAACGGCAAAGCCGGTCTATGGATAAGAGGACAGGCGGAATGCTGTGACATTCTTACAAAAAAAATAAAGCCCGGCGAACGGTATATATGGATACATTGTGCCTCTCTTGGCGAGTTCGAACAGGGCAGGCCTGTTATTGAAGTCATCAGGAAGACAAAGCCATGGTACAGGATAGTACTTACGTTCTTTTCGCCTTCAGGATATGAAATAAGGAAGGAGTGGCCACTTGCAGATGTGATCTGCTACCTGCCTGCAGACACTCCGTCGAATGCCCGCAGGTTCCTTTCGCTTGTGAATCCCGAGAAAGTGATCTTTGTGAAGTATGAGTTCTGGAACAACTTTATAACCGAGATATGGAAGAAACACACACCCCTCTTCCTGATCTCCGGGATATTCAGGGAGGAGCAGCATTTTTTCAAATGGTATGGCGGCTTCTTCAGGAACATGCTGAAAAAATTCACGCGTATATATGTTCAGGATGAAGCTTCACTGGAACTCCTGGCCTCGATAGGGCTTGACAATTTTGCACATGCCGGCGACACCCGTTTCGACAGGGTCAGACAGATAGCCTCAGAGGCAAAAGACATCCCTTTGCTGGAGAGATTCAGGGGGAATGAGAAACTGTTCCTGGCCGGCAGCAGCTGGAAACCTGACGAAGAGATCATTTCAAGGTATATAAATACCAGTCCGGGGAAGATGAAATGGGTGTTTGCACCCCACGAGGTTGACGAAGGGAACATAAGCAGGCTTGAAAAGCTTTTTACGGTTAAAACCTTAAGGTATTCACGGGCCGGGGAAGGAGAGACAGATGCCAGGGTGCTGATAATGGACAATATCGGGATGCTTTCCTCGGCGTACCGTTATGCACATATTGCCGCTATTGGCGGAGGTTTCGGCAAGGGGATACATAATGTGCTTGAGCCTGCCTGCTGGGGCATTCCCGTGCTCTTCGGGCCTGCCCACGGAAAGTCCAGGGAAGCTGTTGACCTGGTGAAGCAGGGCGGTGCCGCATCATTTAACGGTTATGAGGAATTCAGCAATGTTCTTGACGGGTGGCTTTCGGATGAAGCAGCATACAGGAAAGCTTCGGAAACTGCAGGCGCGTATGTTAATAAAAACAGCGGTGCAACCGCCAGAATTATCAGCGAAATCGTGTGAAATATATCAACAGGCGAGGCTCAAAACTTGTTAATAATAATTCACGGCACTTTCCCATCGTTTTTTTTAAAGAGATGTAATTTAACCGGCTGCCTTCACGCCACCGTGGTGCAGTCGGAATCATTTGACATTCAATATATTTAGAAACGAACAATAACCATAACTATTCTAACTCGATCAAACTATGCGAAAACTAAAGCTAACATTCATTCTGTTGTCCCTGCTTCTGGGGTCAGCGACTCTCATGGCACAGGTGACAACCTCATCAATGAGTGGAAAAGTGACTGACACCAATGGAGAACCTCTTACGGGGGCAACTGTTGTTGCAACTCATGTTCCCTCAGGTACCAGGTATGGAGCTCTGGCAAATAATCAGGGCCAATATTCCATTCAGGGTATGCGTCCCGGTGGTCCTTATTCAGTCAATGTAAGTTTCATTGGCTACAAAACCCAGAGTTACACTGAGATTACCCTGTTGCTTGGAGAAAATACAACCCTGAACTCGACCATGGCAACAACCACGGCCGAGATGACCGAGGTTACCGTGGTTGGTTACGCGACATCAAAATTCAATACCACGCAAACCGGTGCAGTGACGAATATCTCAAATACCCAGATAGCTAATATGCCTACAGTAAGCCGCAGTATTATAGATGTTACCCGCCTTTCACCTTACGGAGGGAATGGTATGAGCTTTGTTGGCACAGATGGCCGTACGGCTAACTTTACAGTGGATGGAGCGAATTTCAACAACAACTTCGGATTGAGTTCTGCTCTGCCCGGTGGAGGCAACCCAATTTCTATTGAATCTATCGAAGAATTGCAGGTTGTAATCGCTCCATATGATGTTCGTCAGACTAACTTTATAGGTGGTGGTGTAAACGCTATTACAAAATCCGGTACAAATACCTTTAAAGGCAGCGCCTATACTTATCACAGAAATGAAAACATGCGTGGTGATGCTGTTAATGGTAAGCAAATCGCAGGTGCGCGTGATGTTGACCGCAATACATCTTATGGGTTTACTTTTGGCGGACCTATTATCAAAGACAAATTGTTCTTATTTGTGAACGGTGAAATGGCTAAAACACCAACCGTTGTCAATCGTTGGAGAGCTTCAACGGATGGTGTCGCCGATGCCAACAATTATATTTCCCGCACAACAGTAAGCGATCTTCAAACAGTTTCTGATTTTGTTAAAAGCAGGTATGGATATAATACAGGATCGTTTACAAATTTCCCTGCTAATGAAAACAACTACAAACTTCTTGCACGTTTGGATTGGAATATAACAGACAAACATCATCTGGCCCTGCGTTATAACTACACAAAGAACCTTAACTGGAGCTCTCCAAATGCTTCATCTATGGACGGAGGTACTCGTATGTCTGAGGCAAGAATGTCACAGGCTTCGATGTCATATGCAAACTCTATGTACTCTATGAACAATCTTGTTCATTCATTCTCTTTTGACTTAAACAGCCGATTGTCTAATAACGTATCTAACCAGTTTCTGGCAACATTCTCAAAACTTGACGATGTTCGCGGATCTACTTCCGATGAATTCCCGTTCATCGATATTTTGAAAGATGGACAAGCCTATTTGTCTTTGGGATATGAACTTTTTACATGGAACAATGCTGTTCACAACAACGTTTGGAATATCAAAGACGAACTAACACGCTATTTAGGCAATCATAAAATTATAGGTGGAATAGCATA
>JALONU010000156.1 GCA_025454775.1 Bacteroidales bacterium
TGCCAAGACCGAAAAGGCCATGGAAAGGATAAAGACGACCTGGAATGAGACGAAAAAGCATTACCTGGCTCTTGTTGAGGGCATTCCTGAAATTCCTTCCGGTACAATAAAAGGATGGCTGAAGGAAGACAGTCAGCAGAAAGTTCATGTTACCGGCAATATTCCAGGCGCCAGATACGCTGTTACGAATTATAGCGTTATAAAGAATGCCGGAGGAAATGCTTTGCTTGACATAAGTACCGAAACCGGCCGCAAGAACCAGATTAGGGTGCACCTTTCTGACCTTGGATACCCGATCATCGGCGACCGCCGCTATGGCGCCTCCGACGAGTTCAGGAGAAGGATCAGGCTCCATGCTTCTTTATTGTCATTTCCGCATCCCTCCGACGGAAGGATGGTTACTGTAAAATCACCGATGCCTGAAGGCTTCCTTAAACTAAAGCCGCAGGATGAGAAATACAAATGATTTCGGATTTCGGATTTTCGATTTCGGATTTATCAATTGGACAGTTGAAAAATAATCTACCAAAGGGTCTGCTGTTATTTCTGATTTTTATTGCTGTGATGCAGGCAGGAGGAGGTCTACAGGCCAACGCAGGTCCTTTCAAAAACCTGCCAGGCAGAAAAGAGCTTCTGGAATACAGGAATGCAAGCGCCACCAAGGTGCTTTCCTCGGAAGGGGAGCTTATCGGTAAGTTCTATCTGGAAAACCGTACCAATGTAACGTACAGCCAGACCCCCGGGCATCTGATCGATGCCCTGGTTGCTACCGAGGATGCCAGGTTTTTTTCACACAGGGGTGTTGACTCACGAAGCCTTGCAAGGGTACTCTTCAAGACTATCCTTGCAGGCAAGCGGAGCTCGGGAGGCGGATCGACGATAACCCAGCAGCTGGCAAAGAACATGTACGGCAGGCAGAAGACCGGAATGTTCTCGATCCTCAGGAACAAGCTGCGGGAAATGATACTTGCCAGACGTATAGAGAAGACCTTTACAAAGGAAGAGATACTTACCCTTTACCTGAATACAGTATCATTCGGGGAGGACTTGTTCGGAATAGAGGCTGCTGCCCTGCGTTATTTCAACAGGAAGGTTGAAGACCTTAGGATAGAGGAATCAGCCGTTCTTGTCGGGATGCTTAAAGCTCCTTCATTCTATCACCCTGTTGTTCATCCTGAAAACGCCATAAAGCGCAGAAACCTGGTTATCAGCCAGATGGAGAAATATGGTTTCCTGCGATCTGCTGAATCAGACTCGCTCTCCAGGCTCGGACTGATTACAGACTACAGGAACCCTGAATCGGAAAGCATTGCAGGCTACTTCCTGTCACAGGTGCGAAAAGAAGCCGACAGGATACTCAGCCAGGTAAACGCATCCGGCGGACGAAAATGGGAACTTGAGAAAGACGGGCTGGTGATAACGACAACCCTCAGCCTTACCCTTCAGAAATTCGCGGCAGAATCTTTCCGCGAACACCTCCCCGTTATGCAGGAAAAGCTCGCGGCAGAGTACGATACCCCTTCCGGAAGAAAGATAAAGGAGGGCCTTTCAGAACTGATCATAAGGGAAAGCAGGCTGGAGAAATGGGAAGGAATAAGAAGGAAACAGATACTATTCGGCTGGGATGGTTATCGCACAGATTCCCTTACGGTGCGCGACAGCATAATGCATTCCCTGACCCTGCTTCATGCCGGACTACTTGCACTCGATCCCCGAACGGGGGCCATCCTTGCCTGGGTGGGAGGAATAGATTACGGGACCCAGCCCTTCGACCAGGTAACAGCAAGGCGCCAATTGGGATCAGCCTTTAAACCTGTGCTGTTTGCAGCAGCGCTCGAGGACGGGATAAGCCCGTGCACTTACCTCGACAACGATTCTCTCACTGTGGAAGGCTATGAAGACTGGAGCCCTGAAAACTATGACCAGACCTATGGCGGAAAGTATTCTCTCGCGGGGACACTCGTAAGATCGATGAATGTTCCTTCGTTTTCACTTTTCATGAAGACCGGTTTTGAGAGTGTCGATTCGATGTGGAAGGCCATGGGATTCTCCTTCGCTCTCGACAACAAACCCAGTCTTCCCCTGGGAACTGCTGAAGCAAGTATCAGGGAGACCGCTATTGCCTATTCTGCATTTGCCAACGGGGGATATATAGTGTCGCCTTATTCTGTTACCTCTGTAATATCGCCTACGGGGGAAATATTGTATGATAACGGTTCACAGGTTCAAGGCGACAGGATTGTCAGAGAAAGCACGAGCCTTCTGATGGGAGCGATTCTCAGAAGAGCGGTGGATGAGGGTACGGGGGCAGCAGCGAGAAGCCGTTTCGGCCTTACCCTTCCGCTTGCCGGGAAAACCGGTACTTCACAGAATTATTCCGATGCATGGTTTGCTGCCTTCAATCCCGGGATCGCAATTGTAGCACGTGCAGGTGCTTCAATGCCTGCAATACATTTCAGCAGTGGTGCCGACGGAACCGGAAGTTCCCTTGCTCTGCCGCTTGTAGCATTGACGCTGAAGAAAGCCGAAATTGATCCGGTGCTCAGGGATAAAATCGTCAACCCCTTCCCGGACCTTCCTCCGGAGCTGGCAGAAGCCCTCCAATGCCCCGATTTCAGGGAAGATAATGTTTTCGACAGGATAACGGATTTTTTCCGGAAAGACGAAATTGTCTTTGATACAACTTCCTCAGCATCAGGAAAAAAACTCAGGTCGCTTATCCGAAAAATCTTCAGGAAATGATCACTCTTTCAGGAAGCTGAATTTATCTGAAATATTTGTTAATATTGATCCTTGATTTTGCGACGCAACCAATGAAAACCACAAACCGCACAGGATTTAATAATGAGAGTTACCTGATGGAGCAGACGGCATCGATCCTGGAGAGAGTGAACCGTTTCAACGACAAGCTTTACCTTGAGTTCGGAGGAAAGATACTTTACGATTATCACGCCTCAAGGGTTTTACCGGGCTTCGATCCCAACGCAAAAATGCGTCTGCTTCAGATGCTGAGGGAAAAGATCGACGTTATTATGTGCATTCATGCCGGTGCAATAGAAAGAAGCAAGGTGAGAGCCGATTTCGGAATCACATACGATGTGGATGCACTAAAGACCATTGACGATTTCCGCGACTGGGGAATTGATATAAAAGCAGTCGTAATAACACGTTTTGAGAACCAGGCACCTGCCAGGGCTTTCAGGAACAAGCTGGAACTCAGGGGTATCAAGGTATACCTTCATTATCCTACAAAAGGCTATCCGACCGATGTCGACCTGATAGTCAGCGACAGGGGGTACGGCGCCAACGAATATATAGAAACAACAAAACCTATAGTAATAGTAACCGGTCCGGGGCCCGGGAGCGGCAAGCTGGCTACCTGCCTCTGCAATCTTTACCATGAATACAAGAAAGGCGTCAAGGCCGGTTACGCGAAATTTGAAACCTTCCCCATATGGGACCTTCCTGTCGATCATATGGTGAACATAGCCTATGAGGCTGCTACCGTCGACCTCGACGACAAGGTGCTCATCGACGAGCATCACCTGAAAGCCTACAATATTGCAACTGTAAATTACAACCGCGACATTGAAGCTTTCCACCTCCTGAAACGTATCATTGAAAAGATCACCGGAGGACAGTCGATGTACCAGTCCCCCACCGACATGGGCGTGAACCGGGCCAGCGCTGGTATAGTTGATGATGCAATTATCACGGAAGCATCCCGGCAGGAGATAATAAGAAGGTATTTCAGGTGTTCGGTGGAATATGCCATGGGACTTGCCGACAGGGAGACACTCGACAGGATAAACATGATAATGGTAAAGGTGGGAGCAAAGCCCGAGGAAAGGAACGTTGTGCTGCCTTCACGCCAGGCAGCAAGTGATGCTGAGAGAACCGGGAAGGGCAATGACGGAGTTTTCAGCGGAGCAGCTATTGAACTCCATGACGGGACTATCGTAACCGGTAAAAACTCAAGCCTGCTTCACGCTTCGTCGAGCCTTATACTGAACGCCGCAAAACATCTTGCAGGTCTTCCCGACAAAATGTACCTGCTCCCCGAAGCAATTATCGATTCAGTAAAACATCTGAAGAAGGATATCCTGAACGGCAAGATGATAAGCCTAGACGTTGACGAGACTCTTATCGTTTTGGGTATCAGCGCCCTGTCAAACCCGGCCGCTAAAATGGCTCTCGAGAACCTGAAGCTGCTCCGCGGCTGTGAGGTGCACCTGACACATATACCTACACCCGGGGACGAAGCCGGATGGCGCAAGCTTAATGTAAACCTTACCTGCGACCCCGAATACTCCGGCAAAAGCCTCTTCCTGGGAGGGTGATTAATTGTCTTGCAGGTCTTGCCAGTCTTGCAGGTCTTGCAAGTCCTTTCTTTGTTACGACCTGCACGACCTGCATGACCGGCACGACAATAAAATGGACCGACATCTTAAAGACTTGATATCCAATGGCGAAGGTCAGACCCTCGACTTCAAGTACTGTGTTTCCGACAGCAGGAAGATAGCCAGGACGCTGGCTGCCTTTTCGAACAGCGATGGCGGAAGACTTCTGATAGGCGTAAGGGATAACGGAAGCATAGCAGGCATAAGGTCGGAAGAGGAGATCTATATGATCGACACGGCTGCACATCTCTTTTGCAGACCCGAAATCACCTATACGATAAAACAGCATCCGGCAGGAGATAAGAATATTCTTGAGGTTGAGGTCGCAAAAGGAACGAAGAGGCCTTACCAGGCAAAGGATGAAAGCGGACGCTGGCTTGCCTATTTCAGGCATGGAGACCAGAACATCGTGGCGAACAGGGTGCTAAGGCAGGTGTGGAAAAAGGAAGAAAAGGGGAAGGGCGTCATGGTGCGGTTCGGTAAAGCTGAAAACACTCTTATGAAACATCTGAATGAGAACGGCTCAATAACGGTGTCAAAGTTCCGGAAGATCGCCGGCATACAGGCTGACAGGGCTGAAGCTATTCTGGCAAACCTTCTCCTCTTTAAAGTTTTGAAAATGAACGTCTCGGAGAAGGGATTCTCTTTTGAGCTGGCACAGGACAGCAATCCAGGGCTCTGAAGGAGGATATCCGTAAAAAATTCTTTGTCTTCAGACATATCAGGCATGAACGGGAGCAATGCTCTGAACAAATCATTATGTCTGCTGTTAATTAATTAACAGAAGCATAGAATGAATTCAAATACCACATTGTCAAACAGAAGGAAAGTAGTTGTGGTCGGAGCCGGGACTGTAGGGGCAACATATGCTTACTCCCTTTCGCAGAGCGGACTTGCCGACGAAATAGTGATCATAGACAGGAATGAAGATCTTGTAAGAGGGCAGGTTCTGGATCTTGTTCATGGTCAGCCTTTTATCCCGTCGGTCGCAATCAGGGCCGGTTCAAAGGATGATTACGCTGATGCTCACCTGATAGTAATAACAGCAGGATCGGCCCAGAAACCGGGAGAGACAAGACTTCAGCTGCTAAGGAAGAATGCCGGTATCGTCGGAGGCATCGCATCAGATGTTGCTGCATCAGGTTCTTCCGGAGTGATGCTTATTGTCAGCAATCCGGTTGATGTAATGACCTATACAGCCCTGAAAAGTTCGGGATGGGAGAGGAGCAGGGTAATAGGTTCGGGTACGGTGCTCGACAGCGCCCGTTTCAGGCATATCCTGGCAAAACACTGTGATATTGACGTCCACAACGTACATGCCTACATTCTGGGGGAGCATGGCGACAGTGAATTTGCCGCCTGGTCGATGACAAATATCGCAGGCATGCCCATCGACAAATATTGTCCGGTTTGCAACAGCTGTTCAGGCTGGGAACTCGAACGCGGCAAGATAGAGCAGCAGGTCCGGGAATCGGCTTATCACATTATCAGCGCCAAAGGATCCACACATTATGCAGTGGGACTTGCACTCGTCAGGATAACAGCATCGATATTAAGGAATCAGAAAAGTGTAATGACTGTATCTGTATATCTCAACGGCGAATTCGGACTTCATGATGTATGCCTGAGCGTACCCTCAGTTGTTTCCGGTGCCGGTGCCGTGCAGGTGATCAACAGTCCGCTGCCGCAGGAAGAAATGAAAGCCCTGCACCGTTCAGCCGCGATCCTGAAGGAAGCGATAGTCTCTCTTTCCGGGGGATAGAATGCATGATCTAAAACACTACCTTTGTTCCGTTTTAACCTTTCATGGAATCAAAGATAGTCCTTACCCAGATAGCCATTCTGGCAGTTGTGGTAGTGATAGGAGCAATCGCTGCAAGATCACGGGTGTTCACCAGTGAGTCGAAGGATGTACTCTCGAAAGTGATTTTCAACATATCCCTTCCGCTGATGCTGTTCACCAATTTCTTCAGGATGGAGGCAACTCCCCGGCTGATCGCCAACAGCCTTTCGGTGCTGGTTATCACTGCAGGACTGATCTCTCTTCTTCTTCTCTTAGGGTGGCTGTCTGTGAGACTCTATCGCCTGAAGGATGCGGAAGCAGCTGTTTTTAAGGTACACTCCATGTTCGGGAATACAATATTCCTCGGCTTCCCGCTGATAACCGCTCTTTTCGGAGTCGAAGGCCTGCTTTATGCAAGCATGTACCAGCTCGTATCGACCATTATGATGTGGACCATCGGCGTTGTCATCCTGACCCGCGGCCACGGGATATCCTGGAGGACAAGCCTGCTGAGAGTTGTGAATCCCAACACAATAGCAACGATTACAGGTCTCCTGTGCTTCCTTTTGTCTGTCAGGCTTCCTTCGGTAATACTCAGGCCGATGACAGAGCTTGGAGCAGCTAACACCTGGCTTTCAATGCTTTACATAGGTGCAATGCTCGTCTTTTCAAATGTTGGAGGGATGCTCAGGAAGAAAAGCCTTTACCTGATAAGCCTTAACCGGCTGATCATCGGACCTGCCCTGCTCATCTCATTTTTTTATCTCGCCGGAACAGTCACCGGATTCATGCCAGACAACCTGCCCTTGTCAGTTATCATTCTTGAAGCCTCAATGCCATGCATGGCTACTGTGGTGATAATGGCAAAGGAGTTCGGATCGGACGATTCACTTGCCGTGGGAAATGTTTTTGTGTCCACTCTTTTCAGTATACTGACACTGCCGCTGGTTGTAATGATAATTACTGCTCTTTTCTGAAATTCCGGGGATAACATCTGGTTAATATTATGTTAATACCCGCCAGGAGGGAATGCAGCCTCCCTTCAGATTGTCTATAAGGTGTAAAACAGGAGCGGAAAGAACAATTCCGCGAGAACAGAAGATTAACTAAAAGAAGATAAAATGAAAACAGTATTTAAATTCAGTATGTCAGTGCTGGTGCTCATAATGGCAGGCAGCATGACTTTAAGTGCCCAGAGGGGCATGAGAGGAATGGGGAATGATT
>JALONU010000157.1 GCA_025454775.1 Bacteroidales bacterium
GTGGCTCGGCTACACTGATTATGAGTTTCTTATCATTATACGGGATCTGGTAATTCTCATCAACCAGTTTCCCTCCCCACAGGTACTGGACCGACAGGAAATAGTTCTCCCTGCCTGGTGCGCGCATGTTCAGATCGAGCGAATCAGAGTATCCTTTTGTTCTCTGGCTGTTCTTTCTATAGATGAAATAACTGAAAGGCAGGTTCCTGGGATTGTCCACAACAATACGGATGCTGTCTTTTGTTCGTTCCGAAAAGCATTGCAGCAACGAAGGTTCTGATCTCAGGCTGACAGTTGTTCTGACAGAATCGCCATCTGAAATGTAATCAGAATAAAATGGGTTGATGACTGTTTTCAGCGGGAGCAGTCCTTCTGAGATCAGGGTCCTGTTCCCGAAATTATCGATACCCTGGATCTTTGCCTTCAGGGGTCCCCTGACACCGTTTTTCTGGTAGAAGAATTCTATGGAATCGTCAGACAACTCGTAACAGATATCCGATTTATAATAGTAATAATCAAGGCGTTCTGATTTTGTGATCCGCTCGTTGCTGCTTGTCAGGAGAGTAACCACAACGTCATAGGACAGGTTGGCTTTCGGAAAAATTGAATCAGGAAGAAGGATTTCGGTTTCCTTTTCTTTTTCAAGATCCTTGTGCCAGAAAGCAAGCGTGTCATGAATGAAGACATAGGTTCCGAAATATTCACTCGTTTCTGCCGGCTTAACCAGGATTTCAAGTCTCCCGTCAAGGATGTTGAGTTCATTCTCGTCAGTACCCTTCACCCTGACGACTGCATTTCTTCCACGATAGTGTTCAGTTGTGTCTGCTGTCAGTTTTAACTGAATGCTTCTGAGCTCGTAATCCTCGTACCTGAATACTGCGGAGGTATATTCCTTCTCAGAATTCTCTTTTTTCAGGAAGATACTGTAATTCATGTCAAGCAGAAGGTTCAGAGAATCATGCAGGAAAAACTGGTAGCTGTATCCGCCCTGATCATAAGGAGAAATTGTTCCCAGGGTAACATCCTTCCGGGGGCCTCTTAAAACAACCCTGACATCATCGGTCAACGGCTTCCCGTTAAGGTTTACCAGGAACGCCTTTATCTTTACTGTGTCGCCGGGCATAAATTTCGGTTTGTTGAAAACCATATACCCCTTGTAGTTTTTCCGGTTCCCGGCAAACCTGTAAGAATCACAGTAAATATCATCAAACAGACAGGCGATCTTATAATATGATTTCCTGAAGAACCAGATGGTTCTGCTTATCGTCCCCTGGGCATAGCCATGAGATATCGACTTTACACCGTCTATCGGCAGGTGTATAATATAACGTACCGGCGACCATACATACTTTACCGGGGGGCCGTAAACTATTTTGCCGGCAGCCCTCCTTATGAAGGGATTGTTATATTGTCTTTTGAGGTCATAAAAGGCCGTAGATCCATTATATTTTACTTTCAGTAATCCCTTTTGATTGGATTTCCTGTCGATGAAGGCCAGGGTTTTCTCATCGAAACGGATGTTCTTGAGCCTGACTGATACATCTGCATCTTTAATTACTTCTCCTTTAAGATCATATACCCTGACAGCCAGGTCTGTACTGTTTTTTAATATCATCACATCAAAATCCTGTACAGATGCTATGTCGATCTTTAGCCTGTTTTTTTCGGTGTGAACCTTCAGGTAATGTCCTGCAGGCAGATCTTTCCTGAAGGCGCTGTCGGTTGGGAAGGAATCGACCAGGGTATGAAAGAATTTTTCATCAACTTCCCAAAGATCCTTTTTATAGATATGTTCAGCCTCCCTATCAGTTATCCTGTATATATAAGTATGGTAGCTGGATTGCCGGCTGTCGATGAGTTTTTGGGCAAAAGAGAAATTACTGATTGCCAGAAACAACAGTAAGGAAAAGTACTTCATTTGGTGCAAGTCAGGTTTCAGGAATATCTGTCAGATGCAAAATTCGTGCCTGTTTAACAAAATCATCAGGATTTAAGCGGGAATCCTGTGTATTTTAAAAATCGTTAATATTACAATTTATCGATATGGGAACACTTCTGGCAAACAGGCACAGGTAACCGCTAAGATCTTCAATAATGATAAAGGTTCTGTTATTCGCTGTATTATCACTCATCGCGTTCTCTGTTCCCGCCCAGAAGCAGGTAAGGATAAAGGAAAGCTTCGACTTCGGATGGAAATTCAGGCCCGACAGCGCCCATTCGGCTATGATGCCCGGATATAGCGAAGCCGGATGGGAAGAAGTGCAGCTTCCCCACGACTGGAGCATAAAATTTGATTTTGACAGGAAAGCCGGGGGAGCTGCCGGATTTCTGCCGGGAGGTATCGGTGCATACAGGAAGTCATTCTTTATCCCGGCATCTTACAGGGGCAGAAAGATCTCCATTCTTTTTGACGGAGTATATCACCAGAGCAAGGTCTATATCAACGGACACTTCCTCGGTTTTCATCCCTATGGCTACACCGGGTTCGGATATGACCTTACACCATACCTGAATTTCGGAGGTGAAAACCTCCTGGCTGTAAGAGTCGATCACTCCGACTCTCCCTCATCAAGATGGTACTCAGGATCAGGCATTTACCGACATGCCTGGCTGCAGGTAGTGAGCCCGGTCCATGTTGCCACATGGGGTACATATATAACAACCCCGGCCGTAACCGCCTCAGAAGCAGATGTTAAGATAGTAACAACTGTCGTTAATGCATCAGAAAAACCTCAGACGGTTGTCGTTTCTCAGAAAATTCTGGATTCCGGCAACAACCTGATTGCAGAAAGCGGAGGCAAAAAGATAACTGTTGAGGCTAAAGGCAAAACAGATATTGAACAAGATCTTCAGATAGGCAATCCAAGGTTATGGACACTGGAAGAACCGTCGCTGTACACCATGATCACCACCATTAAGGAGGGAAACAGGGTTGTTGACAATTACAACACTTCTTTTGGTGTTCGCACCTTTAAATTTGACAGGGACAGGGGTTTCTCCCTGAACGGTAAGAACATCAAGCTCAAAGGTATGTGCCTTCACCATGATGCCGGATCACTAGGCACTGCGGTTCCTGACCGTTCATACGAGCGAAGGCTTGAGATACTGAAGGAATTCGGATGCAATGCAATACGATGCAGTCATAATCCTCCTTCGCCAGAGTTTCTGGACATGTGCGACCGGATGGGATTCATCGTGATAGATGAGGCATTCGATAAATGGAAGTCGGGATACTACGCAAAATATTTTGACGAATGGTGGCAGCGCGATCTTGGCGACATGCTGCTCCGCGACAGGAATCATCCGTCGGTGGTTCTCTGGAGCATCGGCAACGAAGTGTCTGAATCGCGGGGCGGACCAGAAAACGTGAGCAGGGCAGCGATGCTTCAGGATTTTGTTCACAGAACGGAACCCACACGGCCTGTTTGCGTGGCACTGCAGAACGGCAGCGCACAGGATTTTGCCGGTGTGACTGATGTTATCGGGTACAATTACCTCGAGGCACGGATGCTTGAAGACAGGAAGAAGTATCCTGAACGCATATTTGTAATAACAGAAGCTCTGCCTTACTTCAGTGCCATCGACCCGGTGAGGTTCCGGACTTATACTCCGGTAAATCCATGGTATTATGTTGCGAACAATGAATATTTAGCCGGACAGTTCCTGTGGGTGGGTGCAGATTATCTCGGGGAAGCCACCTGGCCCAGCAAGGGATGGCCCAGCGGACTGTTCGACCTTTGTATGTTTGAAAAGCCCAGGGCTTCATTCCACCGTGCAGTCTGGAATTCAAAACCAGTTGTTACCATTGCCGTTGCCGACCAGTCGCTGAACATAGATCCACCGCGTGATCTCTGGCAATGGCCTAACCTCGCGGGGCACTGGAATTTTCCTCAGTATTCTGACGGAAGGATGGTGGAAGTCCGGACAACAACCAACTGTGAAAGCGTGGAACTGTTTTTCAACGGCAGCTCCATGGGCAGGAGGAAAACAGCGGAGTATACAAATAATACAATAGTATGGTATGTCCCGTACAGGGCCGGAACCCTTGAGGCAAGGGGATTCAATGGAGAGAAGGAAGAAGCGTATTTTAAGCTTGCGACCTCTGAAGGGGCCGATCATATCAAGGCGGATCCCGACAGGAGAGAGATAAAGGCTGACGGGCAGGATCTTTCACATATTTCCATTCAGCTGTATGACAAAAAGGGAATTCCTGTCCAGACCGATGACAGGAAAATCACGGTCACCGTGGAAGGTGAAGGAAAATTTCTGGGCATTGATAACGGCGAGACCCGCAGGGAAGTATCCTTTTCCGGGAACCGGCTGCCTACATATTTTGGCAGGGCGTTAGTAATTGTTCAGTCGACCCGCAAGGCAGGTACTATAAAGGTCAGGATTGATACTGAGGGCCTTGCAGAGCCGGTGTTTGTTGATATCCAGAGCAGGTAATATGCCAGTTTCATTAACCAGGGAACGTTATTTCTTCTCCCGGTTCTCCAGGTGTCGAACCGTAATAAAATGAGCCGTTTATTCCTTTCCCTTCCCTGGTCCGGAAGCGCCTGAACCATTGAAAGATCGGTAATTCTTACTGATTGCTTTGCAGAGTATAGCCGTCCGAAAGGATTTTCATGAATTCAACGATTGCAGATTCTTCTTCGGCCGTCAGCCCAAGATTTCCCAATTCGGCAGTATTCATGTTTTGTGCCACTTCAGGTTCAGGCCAGCAGTTTACTCCGGGTTTTGGATCTGAAACTTCTTTATCCGATGGCAGTACATCACGGGTGTTATAGAAATGCACAATTTCCTCAAGGCTTTTGAAATAGCCGTTATGTCCGTAGCATTTAACAAAATCAGGCGACGGACGCTTATCCACGTTCCTTAGGGTAGGCACCTGGTGCTTGCCATAATTTTCTTCTGCATACATTGCATACTGCGGGGTTTGTTCAAGGAATTCCGCAAGTCCCGGATCAGTCCAGTTTTCCCCTTTCTTGTTGAATGTAGTATCCATGGCATACCAGGGATTCTGTGGGTTTCCCGGTATCCCGAGATTATCAAATGTAAAGTCTGTAAAAAGCGGAAGAGCTCCACCTGGGACATATTCCATCACGTGACAGTTGGAGCACTTGGCCTTTCCCCTGAATAATTCAAGTCCCTGCTCTTCGGTGGCCGTCAGTTTAACTTTGCCTTTCAGGTAGAAATCGTATTTTGAAGAGAACTGGTTGACCATTCCGGAATGCTCAAAAGCAGCAATTGCAATGGCAATAATGCCAAATTGCAGATTGGTATTTTCGCTTTTAGAGATATCCGGTATTTTCCATATATCTTTTCCCGCTTTTATAAACATGGAAGAATATTCCGAGCGGCACACTTTATCAACAAGGTTTTTTGCGTTGTCAATATTTTGTTCAACAGGATTCAGAAAAGGTCCCTGTGCCTGATCCGCAGCAGGATTGCCAAGCAGACTGCCGGTTGCCCTTCCGTCCCAGAAATTGCCTCCGCAGAAAACGATTTTTCCTTCTTCAATGAAAGAATGGAATACCGGGCTAAGCGTTGCATAGGCGGAACTATTGGGTTTCCTGTTTCCGTACCGCTCATGCAGCGCGCCAGGATACACACCCCCGGTCTTATTAACTGTCTCATCGGGTCCGGTCCATCCAACTTCAGGACCGTGACATGCAGCACATGATTGCCCTTCGGGAGAGGAAAGATTTGTGTCAAAGAAAAGCTTTTCGCCGAAAACCTGTAAATCCTCGTTGTTCAGGAGGGTTTCCATTGCTGAGGATTCAGCGATCTTTGCGACAGGCTGTTCCCTGCAATTTGTGCATATCAGGGCCAGAAGAAGTCCCGCCGTCATCATGTGCGGGGAGAGTAGCTCTGGCAGCCTCAGGAAAGTATAGCCAGGATAAAAAACCGACCGGCAACGGACTTTGCGATTTCTGTCACTGCGGGACAGGCATAGATGTCTGGATCTCTTCATATATAAAGGCTTTTAAAACCGGGGATTGATCTTTTATCAAATTTATGAAAAAGCCGGTAAACGACATAAAAGAAACCTCTTTACGGTTTTCTGCTTCAGGTTCGGGGTCGGACTGATCCTGAAAATACCTGCATTTTGCATTTTAAAATCCAGATTGCATACTTTTACTGCGTAATTAGTAATTATCTCCATTCATGAAAATCATTATCACAGGAACAACCGGAATGGCAGGCGAAGGTGTTCTGCTGGAATGCCTGGATCATTATGAAAGATATTAAAGCTATTGCAAATAACGCATCATAATAACATATTTGCTTAGATTTATATTTAAGTTCAGTTCATTCTTCTTTCCTATTTGAATACGACTTATGGAAATACAGAACGAGGAAAAATTCATTAAAGGCGTAGAAAGCCTTATCAATCCCATGGAAGTAAGCGATATCCTCTTCTTCCAGAAGCTTAAAAGATTATTGCCTGCGCAGATCATGAAGAGGGTGCTCTACAGGGCTTCAAAAAAAACTCCTTATATAGGTTTTGCCATTGATCCTTACAGCCTGTTTCTTTTCTTCAAACTAAAAGATATAGAATTTGCAAAATCACTGCTGACTGACAGGTATGAGCTGGCAAAGACAAAGCTGTTTGAAGATGACGAACCTGATTACTATATGGGGATTGGAAACCTCAGTACTCGTGCCAGTACCTTCTGGGGTACCAGGCAGGAGGTTTATCTCATCGCAACAGACAAAGAAACCGGATTACTGTCTTTCATTTTCCTGGATATATTAAGCAATACAATTATTGCCCATCCAACAAGTGGTATTGCTGATCCGAATTGTGAGCGGGCCATATTCACCACAAATTCAAAGGGAGAAGTAATCCTGGATATTGAGGAAAAAAAGACCGGCAGGAAGCTGAGATTTACCGGGAGTGTGAAAAGGGGTAAGCTGCGCAGGCTTGATCAGCCACTCTGGCTCATGGGTAATACTTCAGTAGGTCATTCTAAAAAATTTTTACAGGGAGAGGATATTCCTTTTGCCGTGATATTTGATCCGGCTGAAGTGGTGGAAGCGCTTGATATTCCTCCTGAAGATATTCATATAACGGAAAACACACTTTTCCCGGGACTGGCAAATCCTGAAATCAGTGCAGCGATCTGTTTTCCTTTTGCCCAGCATTATATTGCTGACAGCCCCGGCATCTATACCAGGGTAAAGGACCGGGACGACATAATCAGAAAATATAACAGGCTCGCAGAATCAGAGAAATTCGTAACGGTCTCAGCGAAGACCATAGTAAAACAGATCACCGTTGGAATATCCGTGTCCATCCTGATTGCTATACTCCTCCTGATGATATTTTAGAATCTTAAGTTCCCAGTATCTTTTTTGCCGCAAGTTTCCCGGTGAGAATTGACAT
>JALONU010000158.1 GCA_025454775.1 Bacteroidales bacterium
ATACATGGCAAGGAAAGCCGGAGAAGACGAAGAAAAATGGGGAGTCATCGGATTGATCCACGACCTGGATTATGAGATGTATCCCGATCAGCATTGCACAATGACAAAAAAGATACTTGAGGAGAATGGCTGGCCTGCGGAATATATCAGGGCTGTGCTAAGTCACGGCTGGGGTCTTGCCTCCGACGTTGAGCCGGTAAGCAGGCTGGAGAAAACGCTTTATGCAATGGATGAGCTGACCGGGCTTGTAACCACGAGTGCCCTTGTCAGGCCTTCCAGGAGCGTGATGGATATGGAGGTGAAATCGGTGAGGAACAAGTGGAAGGATAAAAGATTTGCAGCCGGTGTTGACAGGTCGGTGATAGAGAAGGGAGCTGCAATGCTCGGTGTGAGCCTTGAAGAACTTATTTCGGATTGTATAAAGGGGATGAGGGAACTGGCTGAGGGGATCGGACTTGCCGGCTCATCCCTGAACCACTCCCCTTCCCAGGTTTCTTAACCGTTAAGCCGGCATATCAGGCAGTGACCATCCGCTGCGGTAGTTATGCTTAACCATCTCTGCAGCAAACTGGTTTGCATTCATAGGATCAGTCCACTTCTTGGTGAAGGTCGGATGTCCGTCCTTGATTGTGAATGCATCCTCGATACATATTTTGACAGTATCGTCGTCCTTTATATTCGTAAACTTCATCTTCTCGCCGTCCCACTCGAGCTCTTTGTTAAGGCCCTGGAGCCTTACAGCAAGCACGCCCATTACTACCATTTCGTTGAACGGACCGGCTTCTGAGAAGTCTGACTTGGTGGCAACCCTGCTTTCGGGGCTTTCCTTGCAGGCACGCACCCAATCCATTTCATGGCTCACTCCTTCCGGAACCCTTCTTTCAGTCTTGGCGACAGAAGGCACACGTCCGGAAAGCAGCCAGGGATCACGGCCGTAGCAACCGCATACAAGGGTGTCCTTCGTGCCGTGGAAGAGGACTCCGCCGCCGCCGTTGTTCATATCCTTTCCGGCAGGCCATCCGGCAGGCTTGGGAGGCTGTATTCCCCCGTCGTACCATGTTACTTCTACCTGCGGGTATTTGATCTTTGAACCTTTGGGTGCTATTCTTTCGGGATAAACAAGCTTCACCATCTGGGCATTGGGGGCGCAATCGGTTAGCAGAAGTGTTGAGCTTCCCTGTGCCTTTACTGGATACTTCAGCTTTAGTGCCTTGAATACAGGGTGAAGAATGTGGCATGCCATGTCACCGAGGGCTCCTGTGCCGAAATCCCACCAGCCTCTCCAGTTCCATGGGGTATACATGCTGTGGTATGGGCGCATAGGTGCCGGGCCTATGAAGAGATCCCAGCTTAATGTCTCAGGCACCCATTCTCCCTTTGCCGGACGGTTAAGTCCCTGCGGCCATATCGGTCTGTCGGTAAAGGCTTCGACTCTTCTCACCTCTCCTATTTCACCGTTCTGTATCCATTCTACTGTAAGGTTCACACCTTCGCCTGACGAACCCTGGTTACCCATCTGTGTGGCAAGCTTCTGCTTTGCTGCAAGCTTTGTAAGGAGCCTCGACTCATAGACAGTATGAGTAAGCGGTTTCTGAACATATACATGCTTACCGAGGGTCATGGCCGTTGCAGCCACGATCGCATGTGTATGGTCGGCAGTGGCAACGATCACGGCGTCGATGGAATTATTCATTTCATCGTACATCTTGCGCCAGTCCCGGTATTGTTTTGCAGTGGGGTTGGCATCGAAGACAGGTTTTGCATAGGCCCAGTCAACATCGCACAGTGCCACGATATTCTCGCTGCCTTTTACTGCCCTCAGGTTGGAATTTCCCATCCCTCCGATGCCAACGACGGCAATGTTAAGCTTGTCGCTCGGCGCTCTCTTGCCGAGACCGCTTATCACAGAGCTGGGAAGTATTGTCAAACCTGCGGCAACCGCACCGGTGGTTCCAAGGAATGACCGGCGGGAAATGTTCTTTGAATCTTCTTTCATCTCAGGTAGTTTTTATTATTATTGATCCGATAAAAATAATAAAATCAATTTAGAAAACTCATCAGGGCACCCGCATAAATTTTCTAACTTGCAAACATTACTAAAATCAGTATAAACTCTGATAACGATATGGAAATAAGGCATTTTCAGCTTGAAGCCAGAGACAACTCCAGGGTGGTGAGGATCTTCCAGGTAATATTCGGTATCCTCTGCATCATTGTAGCTCTGTACTGGACTATATTTCAATTCGATTCGCTCAGAAAGGACCAGACCCTCTGGATAACGATATTTTTTCTTGTCGGTTTCGGGGCATACCAGACAGCTGCAGGCCTTGGCAGGATAACAAGGTACATCGAGACCGGACCTGGGGCCGTGATATTGAAGCTCAACGCCTATCTGCCTGCGGCACGGATTGAAGCAGCGGAGCTTAAAAAAGTTGAAATATACCCTCTCAGCATATGCTTCCGGAAGGTAAACGGCAAGAAGCTGATATTAAGGTTCGGGCTTAACTACACCGATATTATCGTCCCCGTCAAGGATGAGATCGTGGAATTTGCACGTATCAACAATCTGCCTGTCGAGGAGATGAAGGAGGAGTTATAGCGAAAGAATCTCTTCCCAGATGTTCCTGGCTACGGGAATCCCGTTTTTCAGGGAGTCTTCCTTTATCCTGTGAACATTTTCACCGGGATACCTGATAACTGTTCCCGGTTCTGCCGGAGCCGAACCATGAAGGTCATCAATTATATCCTGAACCGTGTCCCTGAGGGTCGGTAAGTTATGAAGCTTGCTAACATCAATGGCTATAAATACCTGGGATAGAGCATATTCAGTCTTCTTTTCTGTTATTTTATTAACAGAAAACCCTCCTGAGAGGATTGCTGCCAGGATGTCAAGAAGCAGGGAAAGGCTGGCTCCTTTCCAGTATCCTATCGGGAGAGTACGCCATGATTCCAGAATACCGGCCGGATCATCGGTAAGCCTGCCACCGCTGTCAAATCCGCCAGGGTAAGGCAGCTTTCTTCCTTCATTGGCATAGGACTCCATTTTACCATATGAATAGAGCGACATGGCAAAGTCGAGGACAATGGCATCGCTGCCCCATGGAACAGCAATTACGAAGGGATTATTGCCAAGGCGGGGATCCTTTGCTCCCCAGGCCGGCATATTGGCTATGGTATTTGTCCATCCTATGAATACCATACCCTTACCGGCGGCATGCCATCCATAGTAACCACCTCTCATCCAGTGATTTGTATTAGCCATAGCCACAAGCCCCATGCCGTGGGTGCCTGCGATCTCCAGAGCACGGTTCGTTGCGGCAAGAGCGTTCAGCGGACCGGGACCGAGGTTTCCGTTCCATTGTTCAAGCGATCCCGAAACATGAACCAGTGAGGGTTCTGCATGCGCGTCAATAAAGCCGTCGCGGGTGTTCCGGATAAACCGCGGAAAGCGGTTCACGCCATGAGTATATATTCCTTCGAGGCTATTCACGGTAAAAATATCTGCTATCCGTGCCGCTTTGCTGTCAGCATACCCGGTATTAACGAGTATTCTGAAGAATACCGATTTCATTTCATCGGCTTTGATACTTATGCTTTCTGTCATTTCCAAACGTTGTCAGCAAAATCCATAAACCAGTTCCAGTCCTTCAATAAGAGATTATGTCCCCCGTCACGTATATGGAAGGCAGCCCTGGATCCTGAAACGGGGGTGTTAAGAGGCGGCATCACCGGCGGAAGACTGGTTCCGGTCTTCAGGAGGCTGTATACCGGAAGAGCATTCTGCAGTGCGAGGTATGATCCCTTCGGATCGCCCCACAGATCCTCGTCGGCACATGCGACATACACTGCCCTGGGGGCTATCAGGCCGAGGAGCATGTGCATATCGACCGGCATCGCATCCTCGTTGTTGTTATACTTCCTGTAATTAAGGCAGAACCAGTGAGGGAATGAGGTGTTGATCCTGGCTACTGTCTCGCCGAAACGTCTTCGTGCCAGTGCAGCGCCGCCGCATCCCGATTCGTTACTGATAACCAGTGAAAAGCGCTGGTCTTCAGCTCCTGCCCAGAGGGCGGTTTTGCCGCCCCTGGAGTGGCCAAGTACTGCTACCTTTTTTATGTTTATATCCTTATCGGTTTCAAAATAGTCCATGCACCGGCTGGCTCCCCATGCCCATGCAGCAAGAGTTCCCCAGGAATCAGCTTTCCTGGAACCGCGGTCGAGCACGCCGTGGATCCCGTTCCGGAAATCATCAAAATTATCGGGATCAACGTCTGCATTGTAGAAAACAGCAATTGCATAACCCCGGGCAATTACCTCTTCGGCAGGCCAGAATTCACTCCTGGTATTCCTGGCGGGATCTGTATTGGCAGGTCCCCTGTTGTCAATGAGAAGGAATGCAGGTACAGGCTTCCTGACACTATTGGGCACGAACATGGTAAGCCTTATCTTAAGCTCCCTGCCATCGGAGTTTATGACAATATCCACCTGTTTGAGCGTTGATGCGCCTCCCATAGCATTCCTGTCCTCATTTACCAGGTTAAATGTTCTGGTATACGGAGTTGCAGGAACCCTGCCATAGACATAAGTCCTGAAAAGCTCCAGTATCTCGGGCCGCCGTGTATCTGTCCACTCTTTCGGCCTGGTTATTTTTCTGCCTCCCGCAGTTGTCATAATATCGGGCAGTACATAAGAAGGGACCTTCTCCTCGTAATAGTTGAACTCCGTACGCGATCCGGAGAGCCGTTCCACAACAGCCGTATTTGCAGTCCAGCCCTGTCCGCTTGCAAGCCCGGCTGCACACAGCAGACATCCTGTAAGAAAATATCTCTTCATGTCAATGAATTATTTCCGTAAAATGCACCTGATGATCCATGTAGCATCACAAATTTATCAAAATAATGTCATAAGACCAGATTTCGTATCTTTACATACCTCTCTAAAACTATGACCACTCTTTTCAGAAAAGAAGATGATCACGTCATATGTCTCCTTTGCCCCCACAACTGCAGGATAGCAAGAGGCAGAACCGGCATTTGCGGGGTAAGGAAGAACAGCGGGGAAAAGATTGACCTTCTTACCTATGGAGTAGTGTCGGGATACTCCCTCGATCCGATAGAAAAGAAACCGCTGTATCATTTTTATCCCGGCACTAATATTCTATCGGCCGGATCATACGGATGCAACATGAGGTGCGATTTCTGCCAGAATTATAACATCTCACAGCATACACTCTCCTCCTATTCCACAACCACCGATCCTGACAGAATCATCAGCGATGCTCAATCGGCGCTTAATAATGCAGGCATCGCATTTACATACAATGAACCCGTTATCTGGTTTGAGTTCATCAGGGACGTAGCATTAAAGGCCAGGAAGAAAGGACTTAAGATCGTTATGGTGAGTAATGGGTTCGTCAACAGCGGGCCTCTGGATGAGATTATTTCCTTCACAGATGCCTTCAACATCGACCTCAAGGCTTTCAATCCCGGCTTCTACCAGAAGGTGACCGGCGCCCGGCTGGAACCTGTAAAAAACGCTCTGCGGCAGATAGTCAGGGCCTCCAGACACCTCGAGATCACCACTCTCATAATTCCGGGTCAGAATGATGATGAAAAGGAGATGGAAGCCGAGGCAGAATGGATTGCCGGTGAGCTTGGAAAAGACATACCACTGCATCTCAGCAGGTATTTCCCGATGTACAGGAGAGAGGATCCTTCCACTCCCGGTGATACCCTGAAAAGGCTTCATGATATCGCTTCAAAGCATCTCGACTATGTGTATCTGGGCAACATAGCAGGAAGCGAGGGACAGAATACAAGGTGCCCTGTTTGCGGTACGATAACTGCGAAAAGGAGCGGCTATACGATCAAGCTCATGGAACTCGATCAGAAAGGTAAATGCAGGAAATGCGGTACAAGAATCTTCAGGCACTTCACCCTGTTTCCAACGACAATCCGGAACTGATCTTCATTTTCACCTGTCCTTGTCTGACCTGAATGCCAGGATGCTTTCCTCAGCCCGCAGAAGATAAAGGTCCCTCAGTTTTTTAATAACGGGAAAATCGACCCTGAAGCGTCTTTCGTCTATTAAATTGAAAGGCAGCACCATAGGGGATGTTCCTGTCATGAAGACAGCATCATAATCAGAGATCCTGTCAGCCTTTACGGACGACATCTTAACAGGGATTTTTCCATCCGCGCAGATCTCCAGGATGTGTTTCCGGGTTATCCCGCTGAGGATCATGTTGTCGGGAGCAGTAATAAGCGTGTCCTCCTTCAGGAAGAAGATGTTCGACCTGCTTCCCTCCGTCACCTGACCTTTTTCATTCACAAGAAGAGCTTCATATCCTCCTTCGAGGATCAGCTTGTGGTAAATTGAAGACCTGAGCTTGTGATTTATAACTTTTGAGGCAGGATCGCTGCGCTCGGCATAGAAAAGGATTCCCTTTACGCCTTTTCTGTATTGTTCTTCTGAAGGATAGATCGGTTCGATATAATAGACAAGGTATGTTGATTCATCCTTATTGTAATTAAAAACGATCTTCAGGTTGGCTTCTTTTTTCCTTTCCGACTTGGCCAGGGTGATTATGTCCTTTTTAAGGGTGACGGCATCGGCCAGCATAGCCTTATCCTGCAGACTTGTGCTTATTGCCAGCCTTTCCATATGATCGGAAAAGAAGACAGGACTTCCCTTCGACATCCTGATTACCTCGTAAACCGAGTCTCCTTCGTAGACCATCGAATTGTCGAAAACGTCGGCCGACTCGATCCTGCCGTTCAGGATAAATTTCTTTCCGAAACATTCATTCATGACAGCGCACCTTTCCGGCAAAATTATAAACAAATAACTACTTTGCCAGCATTTCTGACTATATTCGTGACAGCTGATCTGATGAATGTACGCGATTGTTGACATCGAGACCACGGGGGGAAGCGCCAGGCTGGAAAAGATAACCGAGATAGCCATCTACCTCCACGACGGGGAGAAGGTAACTGCAGAGTATTCAACACTGGTCAATCCTGAAAGGAACATCCCCTATTTCATCACCAACCTTACCGGTATAACAAACGAGATGGTGGAGAATGCACCCCGTTTCTGCGAGATTGCAAAGGATGTTGTCCAGCTTACGGAGGGACGGACCTTTGTTGCCCACAACGCAAGGTTCGACTATTCTTTCATACGGCAGGAATTCAAATCACTTGGCTATAACTACAGGCGGAACTTACTTGACACGGTAGCCCTCAGCAGGAAGCTTTATCCCGGGCACAGATCCTACAGCCTTGGCAATATATGCCGCGATCTGAAGATTACGATAACAGGAAGGCACAGGGCATCCGGTGACGCACTTGCTACCGTTAAGCTGTTCGAGTTATTGCTGAAA
>JALONU010000287.1 GCA_025454775.1 Bacteroidales bacterium
GAGGAATTTATATTTTCTTTACCTCAGGCAGAGTTGGCCGACGGATTAATCCCGAGTCCTCGGGATTGCTCTAACCAACTGAGCTACTGAGGAATTTATTTATGCCTTTGCCTGAAATATTTGGCGTGCCAAAAATAAGGGCTTTTAGCGAATTTAACAATATCTTTAAAAAAAATTATCATGAAGAAGGTGCTGGGCATCGGAAACGCCCTAGTAGACGTGATGACACAGATAGACGACGATCGAATCCTGCAGGAATTCGGGTTGCCTAAAGGCAGCATGAGCCTTGTTGACAGCCAGAAGTCGGCAGATGTTAAAAAAGGCACACAGAATTTCAGGAGGAACATGACTTCGGGTGGATCGGCGGCAAATACAATTCATGGACTTGCGATGCTTGATGCAGAGACCGGATTCATAGGCTCGATAGGGAAGGATGAAACCGGCGATTTCTTTGAGAATGATCTGAAAAAGGCAGGTGTGAACACCTTCCTCTTCAGACGCAGCACGGTTACAGGTACTGCCGTTGCCCTTGTCACCCCTGACACACAAAGAACTTTTGCCACACACCTTGGGGCGGCGGTAGAACTGGGCGCAGAAGATCTCCTCGGAGAATATTTTCAGCCCTATAATATTCTTTACCTCGAAGGCTACCTCATAAACGATAAATCACTTGTTGAAAAAGCATGTAACCTGGCAAAGGAAAACAATATGGAGGTGGCTCTCGACCTGGCCAGCTATAACGTGGTGCAGGCTAAAATAGAAGACTTCAGGGATATCGTCGGAAAATATGTCGATATCATTTTTGCCAACGAGGAAGAAGCAAAGGCCTTCACGGGACTGGATCCGCAGAGGGCGCTGGACAGGCTTGCCGGGGAATGCAGGATTGCAATTGTCAAGACAGGAAAGGACGGATCCCTTGTCAGAAGAGCTGAGGAATTGATAAGGATCAATCCCATGCCAGTCGAATGCAGGGATACCACCGGTGCCGGCGATCTCTATGCAGCCGGGTTTCTTTACGGTTATGCACAGGACCTTCCCCTCGATGTCTGCGGGGCCCTTGGGTCAATACTTGCAGGAAATGTAATTGAGCTCATCGGAGCAAGGATACCGGAAAACAAATGGCAGGGGCTAAGAAAACAAATCCAATCCATAATCTGAAACAATCTAATCTAATAGCAATGAGAATACTATACAAAATATTCCTGCCAGCGCTGATGCTGCTGGTAATTGTATCTGGCTGCACAAACACGGGAAAGCATAAGCTTCAATTGTCTCTGGAACCCCAGGGACAGGCAAATTCACAGGCGCTGGATGATGCCTCAGGGATAATTATGAACCGGTTGATCAGTTATGGGATATCTGAAGAAAGAATAGAAATTGAAATACCGGATGACAAGCTGAACCTGACTGTCAACGGCATAGATACAGGCGAAGTGGCAATTATCAGGGAACTTGTCACCACCAACGGTGAATTTGAATTCTGGGAGACCTTTGAGAATGAAGATGCAGTCCAATTCCTTCTTGCAGCGAATGCAAAACTTAAGGAAATGAACCTGCAGGCAGTGTCTGCTGACACATCAGTAGGGTCAGCATTCTCGTCTTTGGACGAGCTGTCATTCGGAGTACAGGAGATAGACTCTTCTGCAATTGCTGAAAAAGAAAAATTCAGGAAGGAGAATCCACTCTTCTCGATACTCATGCCTATGGTTGATTATGAAGGTAAGCCGAGGCCCTCATGCCTGGTCGGGCTTGCTCACTGGAAAGATACCGCAACAGTGATGAAACTCATTAATCTTGAAGAGATCAGCGCCCTTTTTCCACGCGACATGTTTTTCCTGTGGAGCAGGATGCCGCATAAATATGATCAATCGCACTCATTATATGAGCTTCATTCCATAAAACAGACAACCTTTGACACCCGTCCACCATTTACCGGACAGGAAATTGTATCCTCTGGGGTGGTAACAGACAGAAGTCAGATAAATATCAAGCTGCGATTGAGCATGACAACCGAAGGAGCTTCCGTCTGGAGAAGGCTCACGGCTGAAAACATCAACCGCTGCCTTGCTTTGGTCATTGACGGCAGGGTAGTATCCTATCCCCGGGTTCAGGACGAAATAACGGGAGGGAGGGAACACCGAGATTTCAGGAGACTTTACCTTGTCCGAAGCCCAGGCCCTGGCTGCGATACTGAATTCGGGGGCTGAACCTCTGCCGGTACGAATGAAGATCACCTCGCAGCAGGTTATAAAAATAAAATGACCCGAAAAGCTATCTACCGTCGTCGGATCTTCCTGGTACTGTGTGAGATGTTCCTCTTGTAATGATTAGAATGGAAGTACTTGTTTTTTCCCATTTCTGACATTTCACAGGAAGCGGTTCTTGTGCTTTTTAATATTCTTGACCTTTTTATTTCGGCACACCCTGATCCTGAAAACAACGCTATCACAGCGAGCAGCAACAGGAAACTTAATGATTGTTTAAGCCTGTTCATGATCGGAGTATTAAGGAATGAACAATAAAGATAGCAAGAAAAAACTTAATAAAAAATGAGCACCCTAAGTGTGCAGGGTGCCCTGAAAAGTGTCAATATATTTTTTATATCCCGGTACTCCTGTCAGAATTTCGGGAGTGTCCAGCCGTTATTGTAAACCGGAGTTATAAGGTTGTTGGCTGCTGCTGAGTTGAATTCCTGTTTTGATTGGTTCCATGAGACCTTTTCCCCGGTGCGGTAGGCAACATTACCCATCTGGGCTACCAGTGCGACATCATGACCTATATCGATGCCGGCATTCAGCTTCTTAGGTGTATTGTTTTTTATGCAGTCGAGGAAGTTCCTGACATGCAGGTCGAGTCCCGATCCTACATTCTTCTGAAGCGGCACGGCTTCCATCCTGGTCTTCTCGGGGAAAACTTCCCATCCGTTCCTGTCGAGAACCAGAGTTCCGTTTTCTCCGATATACGACATCCCGTGAGGTCTTTTCCAGTTGCCGAGCCCGATGCCGATGGAATGTTCCCAGATCATTGTAAAATCCTTAAAATCATAAACAGCTGTCTGGGTGTCGGGGGTTACCATGTCGTCGTCGGGAAAAGCATATTTACCGCCTATTGACATTACCGATTCAGGTATCGACCTCTCCATGCCGTAAAGGATATAGTCGATCAGGTGAACACCCCAGTCGGTCATCACGCCGTTGCCGTATTCCCAGTACCAGCGCCACGACTGGTGGAAGCGGTTCTTGTTGAAAGGCCTTTTGGGCGCAGGGCCGAGCCACATGTCGTAATCAACACCTTCGGGAGCCGGTGAATCGGGCACTTTTGGTATGGCACTCTTCCAGTCGACATACGACCACGACTTGCACATACGGATCCTTCCCAGCTTTCCTCCCTTAATGAAGTTGATGGCATCCACAAAATGGGGCTGGCTTCTCTGCCACTGGTTGACCTGGACATACTGCCTGTTATATTTTTTTGCAGCCCTGTGCATGATATTTATCTCTGCAATTGAGTTGCCGATGGGTTTTTCAACATACACATGCTTGCCAGCAGAAAGTGCGTCGCAATATATCAGGCAGTGCCAATGGTCAGGAGTTCCAACGATGACAGCATCGATATCCTTGTTCTCGAGCATCTTCTGGTAATTGACATACAGCTTTGGAACAGGCTTCCCCAGCTTGACAACATTATCAGCTCTTCTGTTCAGG
>JALONU010000159.1 GCA_025454775.1 Bacteroidales bacterium
TAAAATCCAAACCGCTCTCCCATATTGGCAAGAGCAGCTGCCAGAAGTCCCTTAGGATGGTTCTTAAACATACTCTCCGGTTTATTTAAATTATTATTTCGAATTTTCTATCTTCCCGTTATAGTAATATCGGGCGGAAACAAATATATCAATCTTTTTTAATTAATGATTGAAGAGTTTAATTTTGTGATTCAGTACTTTCCGCCATGAAAATCTTTACCTGCAGCCAGATAAGAGAGATCGATCAATATACCATCAAGCACGAGCCCATAGCCTCTGCAGACCTGATGGAAAGAGCTGCCACAAGGCTTTATGAGTGGTTCAGCGCTGAATTCGACAGATCAGTTCCCGTATATGTATTCTCAGGTACAGGCAATAACGGAGGTGACGGACTTGCTCTGGCGAGGCTCCTCGCGGCAGCAGGATACACCGTATCCGTTTACTGCGCAGGCAACGAAACAGAAGCTTCTCCCGACTGGAAAATAAACAGGGAACGCCTTGCCGGAGAAACTTCAGTTCCCTTTGTTTCAATCAGGGAAATAAGCGATCTTCCTGTTCTTCCCTCAAAGGCGGTGATTGTTGATGCACTGTTCGGATCCGGCCTGTCACGTCCTGTTACCGGAATTGCAAAAGAAGTAATCAGGTACATTAACAGCTCCGGATGCGTGGCGGTATCTGTTGATATCCCGTCGGGTCTCTTTGGTGAAGACAACAGGCGGAACGATCAGGAGGCAATAGTAAAAGCCAGCATCACTCTCACATTCCAGTTCCCGAAACTCTCCTTCATGTTCCCGGAAAATGAAAAATATACCGGAAAATGGCATGTCCTTCCAATCGGGCTGCACAGGGAAAAAATTGAAAACCTGGAGACCCCGTATGTCTACACTGAAGTTTCGGAGGTCAGGCCGCTGATAAGGGAACGGCACAGGTTCGACCATAAGGGAAGTTTTGGGCACGCACTGCTGGCAGGCGGTTCATACGGCAAAATGGGTGCAGTGATCCTGGGCTCCAGGGCAGCGCTCAAGACCGGGGCAGGGCTCCTGACCTGCAGGATACCCGGAGAGGGGAACCTCATTATGCAGTGTTCGGTGCCTGAGGCAATGACTCTCCCCGATAATTCCGCCAGGATGATCTCTTCAATCGGCAGCTCCGATGCATACGATGCAGCAGGCATAGGCCCCGGCATGGGCACAGCTCCGGAAACTGCCGATGCTTTGTTTAGGTTCCTCCTCGACTGGAGGAAACCCCTTGTGCTGGATGCAGATGCACTGAATATACTTGCATTGAACAGGGATTGGCTGAAGCTCCTGCCGCCCTTTACTGTTCTGACACCGCACCCGGGTGAATTTGCACGAATGGCAGGAGACTCTAAAGACAGCCTGGAACGGCTTGAAAAACAGAAGGCCTTCTCGAAGGAGTTCAACTGTATCGTCGTTCTCAAGGGTGCAAATACATCAGTAAGCGAGCCCGATGGAAAGATCTGGTTCAACAGCACCGGAAACCCCGGGATGGCAACTGCAGGAAGCGGAGATACGCTCACCGGCATGATACTCTCTCTGCTGGCCCAGGGTTACGATCCGCCTTCCGCGGCAACAGCAGGAGTATGGCTGCACGGAATGGCAGGCGACATTGCCGCATCCCGTATGTCGCACGAATCGCTCATTGCCTCCGACATCATAGAAAGCATAGGTTCAGCATTCGGGAGAATAAGGGGCGAATAATCACGTTTCTTATTATATTGCGAACTTAAAATGATATTGAAAGTAAAATGAAAAATATAAGAACCATCCTGTTATTTTTTATTGCGCTACAGTTCCTTGTGTCATGCTCTCTTCTTAAGAAGCAAACCTTGCCTGATGTTTATGTGGAACATCTTTCCGATACGGCAAGAATTACTGGAGCGACAGTTGTTTATGCCCTCCCCAGGACCGTTTTCACAATAAAGGTTGGCATGCAGAGAATCATTGAGATCCCCGGCCCGTATGCAAAATTCGCAGATGTGCTATTAGGGCTTCAGGATGTTATCACCGCAGAAAATGAACAGTGGTCCGTCTCGAAGGTTACGGTTTCGGCACACGAGGAGGCTGATCCATCTGAATATTACGTAGCTGATGCCGGTGGAATATTGCCCTCAAACGTGCTCAGGCTGAAAAGCGAAGGCCTGATCATGGACCTCAATCCGGCTTCATATACACGCAGCATTTCATCACTTGGGAATGATATGAATATAAACAATTTCCGCGCTGCAGACCTCGGTTCGGATGAATACTTCATGACACAGACTGACACCGCATACCGGAGGGTGAGGATGGATTCGCAGTTTATCAGGGTACCGTATATAGTAGAGAAGAACAAGAAGCTTTCGGTGGAGGAAATGGCTCACAGGGCTGCGAGAAGACTCATGGACATTCGCGATGGAAAGGTAATGATACTCACAGGTGAAGCGAATGTGTTTCCGCAATCATCCGCTGCCATCGATGAGATCAACAGGCTTGAAAAGGAATATACAGAACTATTTACCGGCAGGAGTATAGTTGAAGAAAGGTCATTCAGTTGCAGCTTCATTCCGCTGCCTGAACATGCCGGAAAGCCAGTGACGCTTTTCAAGTTTTCTGTATCGGAAGGTCCCGCTGAAGAAGGGATCCCGGTAAATATTACCCTTAACCCGGAACTGAAAACAAGGGATTTTACTCTTCTCTACCGGCAGCAGGACCCTGATACGGAATCACCGCGTAAAACACTGTATTACAGGATCCCGGATGTTGTAGGCCTGACATTAATGATGGGTGAGGAAAAACTGTATGAATCGAGGAAGCTGATCTATCAGTTCGGTGAGATCGTGCAGCTGCCTGGAAATTATATTATCGGAAACTAGATTCTGGGTCCTGGGTACTGGGTACCGGGTCATTCCAACCAGCACCCAGCATCTAGAACCTAGAACCTAGAACCCAGCACCCAGCACCCAGCACCCAGCACCCAGCACCCAGCAACAAGTGACTTACTTCACCTTCCCCGTAAATCCCTTCTGGAACTCCTCCCACGTCTTTGTCCGGAATGTGTTGTCGGCAAAGTAGCTTAAAAGTGTTTCCATTTCACCCGGCTGCTTGAATCCGGGGATGGGAGCCACCTCGTACTGCCCGCTTTCATTCCTGAGCATGAAGACTACTGTGGGATATGACATCTGTCCCTGAAGCAAGGCTACTGCCAGCTGGTGGGCACGTCCGTACTTCCCGTCGTTGACGAATTCCTGGCCCATGAACCTGACTTTGGCGCTGCTCTCGGCATTGAACTTGACAGGGTAGTATTTTGTGTTCAGAATTCCCGCAATGACATCGTTGGTAAACGTTTCGCTGTCCATCTTCTTGCACCAGCTGCACCAGTCTGTATATGTATCAATGAATAAAGGCCTTGGGGATTGTTTCATAAGCTTCTCAGCCTCTTCGATAGAATACCACCTGACCCCGGACCTGGCAGTTGACGCGGACTGGGAAAAAGTGAATACCGAAACGGAAATAAGCATCAGAAGTGTAATCGATCTTTTCATACCGGTATGCTCAACATTTTGTTATTATGCAATAATACTTGTTTTTTCCGATCTGTGCCTGACGCACATATCATAATTACAACAATCGGGCCGTGCTTGAGTTCATTATTTGTGATAATTGAGATGCTTAACATCCGATTATTTGTTTACATTTGACACTCTTACAAAATTACCAGATCCTTTATGGAAACTATACGAAAAACACTGCGCGACTCAAAGACAGCCCGCTGGCTGGCACTGGCAATGATCTCATTTACAATGCTGTGTGGTTATTACCTTACGGATGTAATGGCTCCCCTGAAACCTCTCCTCGAAAAGGAGCTTCTGTGGAGCAGCAGGGAGTTCGGGATTTTCACGGGTGCGTACGGATGGTTCAACGTGTTCCTCCTCATGCTGATCTTCGGAGGGATCATTCTCGATAAGATGGGAGTAAGGTTCACCGGCAGGATGGCCACCATAATAATGGTTGCGGGTACAGCCATAAAATTCTGGGCAATAACGACACATACACTCGACGGGCATCATTTCCTTGGGATGAAACTGCAGGTTGTTATGGCTGCTCTCGGTTATGCAACTTTCGGTGTCGGTGTGGAGATAGCCGGTATCACAGTCTCGAAAATTATTGTGAAGTGGTTCAAGGGAAAGGAGATGGCCCTGGCGATGGGGCTGGAGATGTCGACCGCACGTATCGGCACCACTCTTGCAGTTGCAACATCAATTCCGCTGGCAAACGCTCTCGGAGGCGTGTCAAAGCCGGTTCTGCTGGCACTCGTCCTGTTGTGCATTGGCATGATCTCATTCTTCCTGTACACGATCATGGATAAAAAACTGGAAAAATCACTTGCCGGCGAGGGGATAAGCGACGATGAGGAGTCCTTCAGGTTCAGGGACATACTTGTTATTGTTACGAACAAGGGATGGTGGCTCATTGCCATACTATGCCTCCTGTTCTATTCCGGAGTGTTCCCCTTCATCAAATATGCAACTGATTTGATGATCAATAAATTCCATGTCGCAGAGAAGTACGCGGGCCTTATTCCGGGCATGCTCACGGTTGGTGCAATTGCCCTGACCCCTATCTTCGGCAATCTGTATGACAGAAAGGGGAAAGGTGCCTCGATAATGATTCTCGGAGCATTTCTCCTTCTCTTCGTTCATATAATGTTCTCAATCCCCGGCCTCGATGCCACGATAATTGCTATTATACTTATAGGAATACTGGGAGTTGCCTTCTCCCTGGTTCCCTCAGCCATGTGGCCTTCGGTTCCCAAGATCATCCCTGAGAAACAGCTGGGAACCGCCTATGGGATGATCTTCATGGTTCAGAATGTCGGGCTTATGCTTGTTCCCATGCTTATCGGATGGGTTCTCGATGAGTTCTGTATCACGGGTACACGCCTGCTTGACGGTGTTGAGATACCTACATACAACTATACGCTTCCAATGATCATTTTCTCATGCTTCGGCCTGCTCGCCATCCTTTTCGCATTCCTTCTCAAGGCTGAAGACAGGAGAAAAAGCTATGGACTGGAGCTGCCTAATATCAAGAAATAATTTTCCGGGGAAATTTTTTGCTGATATTATATAATAGTGTCGTATGGTCGATGCATGCAGCGACCATATCCACATCCTTAAATGAACATTGTAATAAATATATTGTTATGTTGTTAATAAAATAACAATACACGACATGTCAGTAAACGAATTTGAGAAAGCCAAAGTATTCACTTTCAATGATTCAGTTGAATATGCCAGCGGCGGCATTCTGAGCAAGACAGTGCTTAAAAAGGAGACAGGGAATATCTCCCTGTTCTCATTTGCCAAGGGTGAAGCTCTCAGCGAACATACAGCACCGTTCGACGCCATGATCCAGGTTGTCGACGGAAAGGGAGAAATAATAATAGGAGGTGAGTCGTTCATCCTTGAAGCAGGCCAGACCATAATCATGCCTGCGAACATTCCTCACGCTGTAAAGGCTGTCGAGAAGTTCAAGATGGTGCTTACGATGATAAAAAGCAAATAACACTCCTAACCGGTAACCGGTCGCCGTTATCACGCCATCTTGATGAGTATCGACTTGATGGTATCGGTTACATCTTCCTCCTCGTCGACGATTCTCTCCAGGATCTCAAGTATCTTGTTGTTTTTCAGCAGCTCGGCAGCGTCTTTTTCCTTATCGAAAAGCTCGGCCACAGCCACGAAATAATAATCATCGGCTTTGTGCTCTATGTCCTTCACCTTGTCGCAGGCAAGTGTGATCTCTTTCTTGTTGGCGGCAGCATCCACAAGCCAGTGTATCGACGACTGTATTTCCAGGGAGGCTTCATAGATCATATCAGCCATCTCCTTGAAAACAGGCATCAGCTTTTTTGGTTTATACAGGCAGATCCTTCTTGCCACGCCGTTTATCGAATCGACTACATCATCAATGTGGGCGGTCAGTTCATGAATATCCTCCCTGTCGAAGGGTGTTATGAATGATGTATTCAGCTGCTGGTAGGCATGATTGGTGATCTCATCGCCCTTATGCTCAACATCCTTTATTTCCTTATGAATACGTTCCAGCGTTTCCGGATCATTGTTATTGGCAAACATTTGCTTCAGCAGTTTTGCCGCATTTACCAGGTTGGCTGCATCCTCTTCAAAGATCGGGTGAAATGCGTGATCCTTTGGAACAAAAAACTTAAGAACCTTGTCAATATTCATATGTCTGTGATTTTAATATTTCTTTAGTTTAACCAATTAAAAAACAAATACATAACGCCACCTACCAGTCCTGAAACCGGTATGGTTACAATCCATGCTATGAAAATTTTCCGTGACACCCCCCATTTCACCGCGGAGGCGCCCTTTCTTGCGCCGACACCCATAATAGCCCCGGTGATAGTATGTGTCGTGCTCACGGGAATGCCCCAGTGCGTAGCTACAGCGATGGAAACAGCTCCGGCAGTTTCTGAACAGAATCCTTCGAAGGCTTTCAGTTTGGTTATCTTCTGACCCATGGTCTTCACGATCCTCCATCCGCCGAAAAGTGTTCCAAGGGCTATCGCGCTCTGGCACGAAAGCACCACCCACATGGGTATTGCAGATTCCTTTGTGGCATGGCCGCTGAGAATAAGTGCGAGAAGGATTATGCCCATCGATTTCTGGGCATCATTTGCACCGTGACCCAGGCTGAATGCCGATGCCGAAACCAGCTGAAGCTTTCTGAAGAGCTTATCGACAACGCTGGGAGGTGTTTTCCTGAATATCCACATAATCATCGACGACAGGAAATGTGCGAACATGAATCCGAGCACAGGAGCAATGAAGATGAATGCAACAATTTTAATAACTCCCGATGCCATTACCGAGCCAAAACCCGAGCTGACAATAGCAGCGCCTATCAGTCCGCCTACAAGTGTGTGGGACGAACTTGACGGCAATCCCCACCACCATGTCAGGAGATTCCATGTAATGGCCGCAACGACAGCAGCACCGATGACGTTCATATTAATTACGTCAGGTTCCACAACCGACTTGCCCACTGTGGCGGCAACCCTGGGTTCAAAGATCACAAAAGCTATGAAATTGAAAAAGGCAGCCATTGCAACTGCAGCAAAAGGCGAAAGCACTTTTGTGGAAACAACGCATGCTATCGAATTGGCGGAATCGTGAAACCCGTTAATGAAGTCGAAAATCAGAACGAGACCGACAATAATATAGAGGAAAGTCATTAATGAAGCAGGTTTCTCGAAAACTGCTGCCAAAAGTAGTGAAAAAGGAGATGAATTCAAAATCGCGAATTGTTACGTTTTTGTTACGAATATTTGTTCGTAGCCT
>JALONU010000022.1 GCA_025454775.1 Bacteroidales bacterium
CTGTTCGCGGAGCGGGGCAAGACCGATGGTCATCTTGTCAGGTTTAAACTCAAAAAGTTCACCGTTCCTTACCATAAACAGAGGCCTGTTGGCGCCTGCGAACTGAATCATACCGGTGTCAGTGTTCAGGATACAGAGAGCCACATCTATGCTGTCCATGGTTATGGACCTTTCACCTGTCTGATGAAGTGCTTTCATAACCTTCTCCCGCATCAGGTTAAGCACCCTGTTTGCCTTGAAATCGGACTTGCACTGCATAACGTCGTTCAGGAAGCTGATGCCAAGTATGCTGAGAAGTGCCCCCGGCACACCATGCCCCGTGCAGTCTCCGGCTGCAATACAGATATGCTGCCTGTTCCGGAGGACATAATAAAAATCACCGCTCACAATGTCCCTGGGCAGGAATAAAACAAAAAAATCCTTCAGGATACCCTTGAGTGTATCATGATCAGGCATCAGAGCCTTCTGGATAATTCCTGCGTAACGAAGGCTTGAGAAATGATCATCCAGGACCTGGTTCTGGACCAGGGAAACAAGATCCGGGTTGTTCTGTGTACCAGTTTTCATATCCCCTGATAATCACGATAAAAGTTAAAGATACAAGAATTTTGCATTAACCAGCAAGGCCCTGCGACCCAATTATCCGCTCTTCCTTTCGAGCAGGACAACATTTTCCACATGATGTGTATGAGGGAACATATCAACGGGTTGAATAAGGGCTGTATTGTATTTTTCAGATAGTAACTGTATGTCCCTTGCCTGGGTGGCGGGATTACAGCTGACATAAACAATCCGCGAAGGAGATGCCCCGGCAATTGATCTCACTACGTCTTCATGCATCCCTGCCCTCGGTGGATCAGTTATGATGATATCGGGTTTACCGTTGATTTCGAAGAATGTGTTGTTGAGCAGTTTTTTCATGTCGCCTGCAAAAAAACGGGTGTTACCGATACCGTTCATCTCTGAATTCATTTCAGCATCCCTTACCGCTTCGGGAATGTATTCAATACCGATAACCCTGGCAGAGCGCGATGCAAGGTAATTGGCGATTGTCCCCGTGCCTGTGTAGAGGTCATAAACTGTTTCCTTTCCTGTGAGCTGTGCAAATTCAAGTACCTTCCTGTAGAGTACGAGTGCCTGCCCGGTATTGGTCTGGTAAAAGGATTTGGGGCCGATCCGGAATTTAAAGCCGTCAATGTCCTCAACAAGATGATCATTACCCTTGTATAGCACAGGTTCCTGGTCAGCCAGGGAATCGTTCTTCTTTGTATTTACGACATAAAACAGCGAAGAAACCTGAGGGAATTCCGACACAATATAATCAAGCAGTCCTTCCCTCCTTTCTTTTTCATCGAGGAAGAAGATGACGATGACCATGACATCGCCTGCCGAATTGTTCCTTATTATCAGGTTCCGGAGGAATCCGCTTTGCTGCCTGAGGTTGAAGAACTGAAGTCCTTTCCTGTGCGCATACCTTCTTACGGTTTCACGTATTGCATTCGACGGTTCCGGCTGAAGATGGCATTCCCGTATATCGAGTACCTTGTCGAAGAGACCGGGAATGTGAAATCCGAGAGCATCTTCCTTCTCGTAGTCGTTGTCCGATCTTATCTCTTCGCTCGTCAGCCATCTCTTGTCCGAAAACGTGAATTCGAGCTTGTTCCTGTATTTATAAACAGCCTGAGAACCTATTATCGGACTTACCTGAGGATCCGTCAGCCTGCCGATCCTGACAAGGTTGTCAGACACCTGTTTCTCTTTATACCTTAGCTGAAGCTCATATGGCAGGTGTTGCCATTTACAGCCTCCGCAAACACCGAAGTGAATACATACAGGCTTTATCCTGTCAGAAGAATATTCATGGAACCTGATAACAGAGCCCTCAAGGTATTTCTTCCTCTTTTTCCTGATCCTGACATCAACGATATCACCGGGCACCAGCATGGGAACAAAAATGACCTGGTTTTCAATCCTCCCCAGGGCATTCCCTTCTGAACCGATATCGGTTATTCTCACCTTTTCAAGTACCGGAAATTCTTTTTTACGTCCCACCTGATGAAAACTTTGGTAACTTAACGATCAGTTATCCCTGAGGTTTATCAGGAATTTAAGACCTTCCACCATGAAAGGCACTGCTGCTTCACCATGATCGAGACCAGGAAGGATCTTTTTTGTGCATATCTCCGCCGGAGTGCCGTTAAGTAACATAAGATTGTGCAGGGTTTCGGTGTTTGAAACACTTACCTGTGTATCAGCACCGCCATGCACCAGCAGTACGGGGATCTCCGATTTGTAGGCGTAAGCGCTGTTCCATACCAGTGCGGAACCGACCGTTGTAAAATCAGGGGAACTGCTGTTGTTCCTGAATTTATCGGTGAGAAGGTCAGGGATGGAAGTAGTCAGCTGTGAATTTATTTCATCAATTGAATGATACCCGTCATATAGCTCCCTCAGACCTGACGCATAGGGTTCCTTAAGCAGTTCCCCTATGGGATTCTCTATGTAACCATAATATGTCCAGGCGTTTATGATGTATCCGATATATGCCGGAACCGGGTATGACTGTGCAGTGCGCATATCCGAAATCATCTGCACCAGGTCATAAGGTCCTGCCCCGCAGGCACTTCCCCTGAGAATAATATCATTATATGAAAGGGTTTCAAGATCGGTGTGAGCATTGAAAGTGGCAAGACCCCCCTGTGAATAACCAATAAGATAACACTCATTTTTCACAGAAATTCCATCGAACTCACTTTCAGCCTCTGTAACAGCCCTGATCATGCTAATGATTGCTTCTGTCGTCGGCACCTTGATAAGATAAGGATGAGGAATGCCGGACGAACTCCCGAAACCCGGATAATCAGGCAGCAGAACCACAAAACCCATGGAAGCCACAAATTCCACAAGCTGATAAAGGTAGTCTGTGGGATTCTCAGAAGGGCATCTTGAATTCAGGGTGTTGGTGCCATTCTGGAAACTTAATACAGGGTATTCTCCCGGTGACAGAGGTACAGAAACCAGACCAGATACTTCTATCGTCTCGCCATCGACCACGCTTTTATATGTGATCCTGTAAACTTTTACTCCGTCGGATATATAGGCTCCCAGTTCTGCAATCTCAGGATATGCCTGTGCCGCTACATTCAACAAGGGTGTGATATATGCAGCGGGATACTCACCCGACGGTTCTATGCCTGTAAAGTACTGATAAACGGGCTTTTCATCCTTTGTACAGGATGAAAAAACAAGTGCCATAGCTGCTGAGACCAGCAGAATTCTGAAAGAGATTCTTCTATAGATCATAATTGTCAATGCTGAGGTCAAAGATAGCGCTTATTGACTAAATCTCTTATTCCATGCCTTTCATACTTTTTCTATCTTTGCTCAATTTTTAAATCAATGGTTTCCGTTCAGGATCTGTCTGTGTCATTCGGCAGTTTCGACCTGCTGACAGGTATCTCGTTCCTCATAAACGACAGGGACAGGATCGGCCTTGCGGGAAGGAACGGTTCCGGGAAATCGACTTTGCTCAGGCTGATCGCAGGTCTTCAGAATCCTTCATCCGGGAAAGTTGACATGTCAGCCGAAGTGACAATCGGATATCTTCCACAGCAGATGAAGGTCGACGATTCCACAACTGTCATGAACGAGGTGATAACTGCTTTTTCGGAGGTCACAGGTCTGTCTGAAGAAATAGAAAGATGCAGTTCCGAAATTTCCGGCAGAAACGACTTTGAATCGGCAGAATACCTGAAACTCTGTGATCATCTTACCGTTGTTGAAGAAAGATATCGTATCCTGGGAGGTTCCAATTACCTTGCCGAGGCAGAAAAGACGCTTACCGGCCTGGGTTTCGAAAGGAAGGACTTCGACCGTCCCACACGCGAGCTCAGCGGGGGATGGAGGATGAGGGTGGAGCTGGCGAAGATCCTTCTGAGAAAGCCTTCTCTTTTCCTCCTCGATGAACCGACCAATCACCTCGATATAGAATCCATTCAATGGCTTGAATCTTTCCTTTCCGAATACAATGGTGCAGTGGTGCTGGTGTCTCACGACAGGGCATTCCTCGACAATGTGACAACGAGAACGATCGAAATCTCGCTGGGAAGGATATATGATTACAGGGTAGCCTGGTCAAAGTTTGTTGAGCTGAGGAAGGAAAGGCGGGAGCAGCAGATTGCAGCCTACCGCAACCAGCAGAAGATGATAGAGGACACCGAAAAGTTCATCGAACGGTTCAGGTATAAGGCCACGAAGGCAGTTCAGGTGCAGTCGAAGATAAAACAGCTGAACAAGATCGAGAGGCTGGAAGTTGACGAGGAGGATAACACCGTGATGAACCTCAGGTTCCCTCCTTCTCCCCGGTCAGGAACAACTGTCATCGAAGCCTCAGGCCTTTCAAAAAGCTATGGCCTGCTGCAGGTGCTGAAAGATATCGATTTCAAGATACACCGCGGCGAGAAAGTTGCTTTTGTCGGCCGTAACGGAGAAGGAAAAACCACTTTCTCAAGGATTATTATCGGGGAGCTGGATTACCAGGGATCACTGAAGAAAGGTCATAATGTTCAGACAGGATATTTTGCCCAGAACCAGGATGAGCTTCTTGACGAGGACAGAACTGTCTTTGAGACAATCGATTATGTGGCAAAGGGTGAAATAAGAACGAAAATTCGCGACATGCTTGGTGCCTTTCTTTTCCGCGGCGATGAAATAGATAAAAAGGTTAAGGTTCTTTCCGGGGGAGAGAGGTCGAGGCTGGCCCTGGTGAGGCTGCTTCTTGAACCGCACAACCTCCTTGTCCTCGATGAGCCGACAAACCATCTCGACATGAGGTCGAAGGACATCCTCAAGCAGGCCCTGATAAATTACGACGGCACGCTTATTGTTGTTTCACACGACAGGGATTTCCTCGACGGCCTTGCGGCCAAAGTTTTTGAATTCAGGCACAAAAGGATTAAGGAATATATAGGCGGGATATATGACTTCCTGAGAAAGAAGAAGCTGGCAAACCTTCGTGAGATAGAAAGGAAGGATGCCTACAGGGCAGCGGGTGGGGATAACGTTTCTGCAAACAAACAGAAGTACCTTGAGAGGAAGGAATATGACAGGAATCTGCGGAGGCTCAGGAAAAGGCTCGAGGATTCTGAATCCGAAATAGAACGCATCGAGACGGAGATCTCCTCCCTCGACAGTGTACTTAATTCGGCCGACCGCTCTGCTGCGGAAACCAATGAGTTCTACACAAGGTACCAGGAACTTAAGAAGAAGCATAATGAGGAAATGAACAGGTGGACTCAGTATTCTCACGATATGGAGTTATTTTTACAAAACAATCCGTTAAGCTGAATGGCAATGCAGGTTCTTGAAAAGGAGTACAGGGTTCATGTTTACGAAACAGGGCCTGACGGCAGAGTCAGCCTGCAATCACTTTTCAACTTCATGCAGGACATTGCATCGGAACATGCCGTGCTGCTCGGATATGGACGGGACGACCTTATGAGGGAGAACCATTTCTGGGTTCTCTCGAGGATTTATGCAGTAATCTCTTCCCTTCCTGCATGGAGTGATACGATCGTAGCTAAAACCTGGCCCGCAGGCGTGGACAAGCTTTTCGCCATGAGGAATTACGACCTGGCTGACAAAAAAGGCGTCAATGTTGCCTATGCATCTTCTGCCTGGCTGATAATCGACAGGGATACAAAAAAAATACAGAGGCCTGATGAATTTCTCAGGAGATATGACCGTGAAAACCAGAATATTCAGATACCCGTCAGATATCCTGTAAAGCTCAGGGAAGCGGACGAAAACGGCACCCTCTCCCCTGCTTTCAGGGTAAAAGTAGGCGACCTGGATATCAATTTGCATACAAATAACGTTAACTACCTGAGATGGGTCACAGACACCTATGACCTCAATTTCATCCTTAAACACAGGCCGCGTTCTGCCGAAATCAATTATCTTGCAGAAGCTGTGTTCAGCGATGAAGTTATGGTCAGAACCTCAGCCGGTGATACTGATGGGAGATCTTTCAGCCATTCCGTGATCAGTCAGCATGACCGCAGGGAGTATTGCAGGGTGAGGATCGAATGGGAAGAAACCGGAGATAAAGTGTAATGAGTGATCTGCAAATGTATATGGAACGACTATTAAATAAAAGCGCTCTGTTTATTGCTGCACTTTTTGCAACAACCGTGTTTTGGTCATGCGTTTCAACCCAGAATGCCGTTGACACAAAGGATCTCTCCTACCTGTACAATCCCATAAAGAATCCTGTAACACCGCGTTACAACATAACTACACCTTCGGAGAATGAGGTGTCGGTAGGAATAAAGTTCTTTGCGGCAGAGCTTTTCTTTTCTGAAGCAAATCCCCAGGGTGTCCCGACGGCCTCGATGCTTGTAACCGTGAAACTGTTCAGCACAACCACGGGCATGGCCCTCGCCGATACTGCAGAGATTAATCTTTCGATCGTGAAGGAGCCTGGCAAACAGGAGTATATTTATCACGTACCCATGCGTGTAATGCCTGATCTGGACTATGTTGCGGAAATAAAGATCCTCGACCGGCTAAGGTCACTGGTGATGCAGGCCTTCATACCCTTTAACACGACTTCTTCTGTAAACAGGTACAATTATACGGCACGCGGCCATTTTCAGAAAAACGAACTTTTCAACCCGGTCGTTCGTGTTGACGAATATGCTAATCTTGTATACCTGAGGGGAATTCCCGATTCCATTTTTATCGCATATTACAAACCCTACCTGCCGATTCCCGATCCGCCGTCGATGCTTCTTCCGGAAAAGGCCATCGACTACGGACCCGACACTATCGTTGCCCTTCCCTATTCCGACACACTGCCGATGATGTTCCCGCGCCCGGGCATATACCTGTGCAGCGTCGACAGCACGGTAAAGGACGGTTTTGCTTTTTTCAATTTCGGACCTTCATTCCCCGAGATGAATACACCCGAGACGATGATAGAACCCCTGGCTTACCTGGCCTCAGAGAATGAAATGAACAATCTGAGATCGGCTGAAAGGGCGAAACTTGCACTAGATGAGTTCTGGATAAAATGCGGAGGCAATGTTGAAAGAGCCAGGGAACTTATAAGGATTTACTATACACGTGTTCTTTATTCCAATTACTATTTCACTTCCTACAAGGAAGGCTGGAGAACCGAACGGGGCATGATCTACATTATCTACGGACCGCCGGATAAAGTATACAAGAACCCTGAAGGAGAAAGCTGGGGCTACAGGAAACCCGTTATAAGATCCTCCTGGGGTACAAGATACAAGGTCAGTGAGGAATACCTGTGGTTCAACTTCAAGAAGAAAAACAGCATCTATTCTGACAATGATTACTTCATCAGCCGGAGTGAACAGCTGGTCAGCTTCTGGGAACAGGCTGTAGCCGCATGGAAGAAGGGAATAGTTTTCAGGCTCGATAACCCGGAAGATCTCTGATAAATGCAAAGGGAATCTGACTGTATATTCGGACTTCGTCCTGTAATTGAGGCAATAAGGGCGGGAAAGCAGGTCGACAGGCTTCTGATCAGGCAGGGACTTCAGGGTGCACTTTACCATGAGCTGATGACAGAGGTCAGGAAACACGGAATCGTGTACCAGATTGTCCCGGTCGAAAGGATAGAGATCGTTACAAGGAAGAATCATCAGGGTGTACTTGCCTGGCTTTCAATAGTAGAATATCAGAGTATTGCCAACCTTCTCCCCATGATCTTCGAAAAGGGAGAAGATCCTCTGCTTATTGCCCTCGATGGCGTATCGGATGTACGGAATTTCGGAGCTATTGTAAGGAGTGCCGAATGCCTTGGGGCCCATGCCGTGATAATCCCGGAAAAAGGATCTGCAAGAATTACAGCCGACGCAGTAAAGACATCTGCCGGAGCCCTTAACATTCTGCCGGTCTGCCGCGAGAAGTCGATGTTGAAAACCGCTGAATACCTCAGGGAATCAGGTCTTAAGATCGTATGTGCAGATGAGGGTTCAGGAACTCCGGCCCAGGAGTGTGATCTTAAAGGGCCCGTAGTACTGGTGATGGGTTCTGAAGAGAAAGGTATCAGCCGCGAACTTCTAAACCTGGCCGATATAAAAATACGTATCCCGATGTCCGGGAAGATAGAATCGCTTAATGTTTCTGTGGCGTCAGGAATACTCCTGTACGAGATTGCCAGGCAGAGAAGATCCTGACTACCCTATTATACCCCTTATCCTGTCGTCGAGTGCTTTCTGGTCTGATGTGAATGATGCCAGTCCTGCCAGGTTTAGCAGGGTGTCAGGTGCAATTTTACCCTCACCTATCTTCTTCTCCCACCTTGCATAAACCGGTATTTTTCCGTCTGCTGCTATCTGGGCCTTTTCCTCCCGGGAGAGCATGGGGAACATATCTTCGCAGCCTTCTCCATGGGCAATCTTAACAAGCTCAGCTCCCGTTGCCGGAACTTTCGTCGCAAGTTTTTCAGCGAGTGTCAGCACTTTGTCGCTTACGCTCCAGAAATTCTCAATGCCGGCTCCTTTTGCCGCTTCATCCATGCTGACCGGATAGTTTTCGTGCATTCGCGAACTGAATTTACCCTTCAGTGTTTTGCGCCCCGATGCGGCAACCTTTGGCGGCATTGTGAAGACATCGGCGCCGGCCAGGAGCTCCAGCTGATTGTGATTTCTCAGGCTGGCGGCAATAAGCTTTGTCTGCCAGGGATTTTTTGAAGAGAGAGCCGTTACCCAGTTCTGGGAAGCAATTACAGCCATTTCACCTGCCCCCGAACCGTCCCCGAGCTTGTTGTCTATCATGAATGCACCGATCCTCCCGAGGAATACATTCAGGTAATCGGGGCGGGCCACCCTGGTAACAAGGACATTCTGGCGGGCGCTGAATTCAAGGGTAAAGTTTATTCTCACTCCGGCATCCTTAAGGCGTCTTGCTCCAAGAAGACCCTCTGCAGTATAGGGGACCTTAACAATGAACTGGTCGGGGCAGATCTCATGAAACCTCTTTCCGTAGTATTCAATTGCCTTAATATCGTGTGCAGTATCCGTATGGAGCTCGACACTCACATATCCGCCGAACTTTGAAGCCAGCCTTAGTCCGTGTCGGGCATTCAGGATGAAAGCTATTTCCTTAACCCTTTCATCAGGAGAGAGGTCTCTGACTATCGATTTTGCCTCAGCAATGAAAACATCGTAGATTCCTTTCTGTATTTCATTGTTCAGCAGTGTATTGTTGGTTGTCAATGCACTCATCTCCGCGGTCCAGTTGGCTTCAGCTTCTTCCATGTCGCCGGTGTCGAGCCAGAGTTCCGTTCCTGTTTTCCTCAGAGCTTCCCAGAAAGGATCCTTCTTTGCCGTTAAATGTCTTTCATCCTGGTTCTTCCACAAAAAATCACTTACTCTCGTATTAAGGTCTGCCATTGCATTTTTATTTTTGATGAAACAATCTTCACATGAACTTTGTTCTGTCCCTCCCTGTATTATTGCATTTCAAAAAGCTTCCGGGCGGTCTCAACCGGCACCTCCTTCTTTCCAAGTCTCGCTACAACCTTTGCCTCACGGTAACCGTTCCTGACCAGCAGGTCAGCATACCTGGCTGCACTTTCATAAGTGATGAACTTACCGATAAGGTAAACCATGGTCCCGGCAGCGGTTTTTTCTGTATCAAGGCCCCTTGTCCCGGCGGCCTGGTTCATTGATTTCAGCACATCAGGCTTTACAGGCCTGGCGGATCTCATTATCTCGACACGGAAGCACAGCTCCGGAGGGATAGTATCTGCTGGATTCTGACCTGCCTGGAGGAAGGGTTTCCTGCCCCACTCCTTTTCAAGGGCAGCGGCTTTTTCAAGCGACACCTGCCTGCCTTCCGAGAAGGCAACGAGGAAAGCATCCCTGAATCCGGTCTGTTTCACCCTGGCAAGAGCCTTGCGCGCATCAGCATTGCGCCTGAACATTCCTGCGTAGTAGGCAGTGTTATTCGTGCCGGCATTCCTGAAACCATAGATTGGACCGATTCCTTTGAAATAGGAAGCAGTAACAGGTTTGCTGAAAACCGCAACCTGGATACGGTAGATGAGACCGGGCGGGATAACAGGATTTACTTCCACTTTTGCGGCCTTTGCAGCTCCTGCAGCTTCTATTTCGAAAACAGAAAATATATCCTGGGTGACTTGTGCAGAAGCTTCCTTTACAACAGGGGCAGATGGTTCAGCAGCAGCGATTTTGCGCTCCGGTTCCTGCGGGATTGCCTTTTCTGAAGGCTTTCCTGCAGGTTTCTCCGGGATCTTTGCCTTCGCAAGTGAATCCGCTTTCAGTGAACCATGTGCTTCTCCGATTTTTTCATCTGCCTTCTTCCGGTACAATGCTGCAAGGTTTTCCTTTTCGGCGATCCCTGTCCTGGCTTCCATCCTGCTTTTGTAATCGAGCGCTTCGGAGTCTTTTTTCATTTTATCTGCAATGCCTGTGATGGAGTCAGCCCTGAACTGATAGTCAAGCGCTTCCGAGAGCTTTCCGTCAAGATCCTCCGGGATCGGATCCGCTTTTACTTCTGCCGGCGGAAGGTTTTGTTTTCTTTCAGTCTGCCGGAGTTCAGCATTCCTGTTTTTTAAATCTGCATCATTTTTTGGGGCAGGTTCGGAGACAGAAGCTGTGATTGCTCCCTTTTTATCCTGGCATTGCTGTATGTAGCCTGGCACGTCCAGGTCTCTCGCTGCTTTCTTTCCGCTCTGTAAAGTGAAGGAGTTATAAGCATCGACGGCTTCGCTGAACCTGCCATTCATATGCAGGGCTCTTGCCAGCCAGAATTGTGAATCCTGCGGAAGGAGCCTTAACCCGGTGTTTCCCTGGCGGGCCTGCTGCAGGAGTGCGAGAGCTTCTTCCGGTTCCCTGTTGAGCCTGATCAGGCAAACACCCCGGTAGTATTTGTAGAGAGGATCTTTCGGGTAAGTCTGCAACAGCTCAGTAAATCCGTCATACGCGTCCTCATAGCGGCCCTTTTCGAATGCTTCAATAGACGACTGCCTGACAGATCCCGATTGGGCAGAAACCTGCCCTGAGACAGTAACAAGAAGAAGCAATACAAAGAATGCAAATGCCTTTCCCCTGTATTGCCCGGAACTAGTATGGAAGTGCGGACACACTTATATATTATTAAATAACAGACATTTAAACCAAACGCTGTTTAATTTCGCATCTGGCTCATTGTTGATAACAAAAAATTTCTTTTGCTCAGAAAAACGATCCAAACTTCGTAAATTTACCCGTAATATCAAAATCGTGCACAGCCATGTCTCAGTTGAAAGAAGGAATGAAAGCCCCGGCATTTGAAGGATTGGATCAGGAAGGGAAACAGGTACGACTCAGTGATTTCGCAGGAAAGAAGCTGGTCCTCTACTTCTACCCGAAAGACAATACCCCGGGTTGCACGGCAGAAGCCTGCAACCTGAGGGACAACTACAATGCACTCCTCAGGAAAGGATTTGCTGTTGTGGGAGTAAGCGCCGACAGTCAGAAGTCGCACAGGGGATTTGCTGATAAGTATTCCCTGCCCTTCCCCCTTATTGCCGATATTTCCAAAAAAATACTTACGGATTACGGCGTCTGGAAGGAGAAGAGCATGTATGGCAAAACTTTTCTGGGGATCGCCAGGACAACTTTCATAATAGACGAGAAGGGCCTGATAGAGAAAGTGATCTCCAAAGTGGAGACCAGTTCCCACACAGAGCAGATATTAAAGTTATACCAATAATAATCGTTATATGAGCAAGGAAAGAAAAGAGATCAATAAGGAGAAGCTTAAGGCCCTCGAAGTTACCATCGGGAAGATTGAAAAGGATTTCGGCAAGGGTACGATCATGAAACTGGGCGATCACGCCATTGAGAATATACAGGTAATATCCACAGGATCGATAGGCCTCGATGCCGCACTTGGCATTGGTGGATTTCCCCGGGGAAGGGTCATCGAAATCTACGGCCCCGAAGCTTCCGGAAAAACAACACTGGCCATACATGCCATCGCTGAAGCTCAGAAAAACGGAGGAATAGCTGCAATAATAGATGCCGAGCATACTTTCGACAGGAATTACGCCGAGAAGCTTGGCGTAGACGTTGAGAACCTCCTTATTTCACAGCCCGACAACGGAGAACAGGCACTCGAAATAACTGACAACCTGATCAGATCAGGAGCCCTCGACATTGTTGTGATCGACTCGGTAGCAGCGCTTACACCCAAGGCTGAGATAGAGGGAGAAATGGGCGACTCCAAGATGGGTCTCCAGGCCAGGCTCATGTCACAGGCACTCCGCAAGCTGACAGCAAACATAAGCAAGACAAACACATCATGCGTTTTCATAAACCAGCTCAGGGAAAAGATCGGCGTAATGTTCGGCAACCCTGAGACAACAACCGGAGGGAACGCTCTTAAGTTCTATGCCTCGGTAAGGCTCGACATCAGGAGGACAAACCAGATTAAAGAGGGCGAGGAAGCTATCGGAAACCGGACACGTGTAAAGATAGTCAAGAACAAGCTTGCACCCCCTTTCAAGAAGGCCGATTTCGACATCCTCTACGGAGAAGGAATTTCACAGCTGGGTGAGATCGTTGACCTTGGTACCGATTTTAATATTATCAAGAAGAGCGGGTCGTGGTTCAGCTATGGCGACACTAAGATCGGACAGGGCCGCGACGCCGTCAAGCAGATCCTGAAAGATAACCCGGAACTTCTCGATGAACTGAAGGCCAAAGTCCAGGAAGCACTTAAGAAATAGTAAAATATATAAATCCGACTCTTATGAAAAGTTATCCGCTGACGGTAATTATTTTAGTCCTTTTTCTTTCGCTGTCGTGCAAACAGAAACCGGCTGAAACAACCGAAGCCGTTCCTTCATTCAGCAACGCCCTCACAGCGGAGGAAACAGCAGGAGGAGTGATGACTCCGGAAATAATGTGGAAATTCAGCAGGTTGGGAAATACAGCACTTTCACCTGACGGATCAACGGTCCTTTTTACGGTCACAATGAGAGACCTTGCAACGGAAGGTTCACTAACCAATATTTTCAGCATTCCCTCAGCCGGGGGCGAAGCCGTGCAGCTTACGAAAAACGGAGGCAGCGCTCCCCAATGGACAGATAACGGCAAATCAATCGCCTTTGTCAACGGCGACGGGAAGCTCGCAATAATGGACCCTGAGGGGAAAGTGATAAACACCGTCAGCGGACTGGAAAACTTCGAAGCCTACAGCATTTCGCCGGCAGGTAACAGGGTATATTTTACACGACGCGTAAAGCTCGACCAGACCGCCAATGAGAAATACAATCTTCCAAAGGCAAAGGTAAGGATCATCGACGACCTGATGTACAGGCACTGGAACTACTGGCACGACTATTCATACAGCCACGTTTTCGTGGCCGACTTCAACGGGAAGAGCGTATCCGGGGAAAAGGATATCATGGAAAACCAGAAATTTGAATCACCTCTCTCGCCATACTTCGACGAAGCAGAGATCTCATGGAGCCCCGATGGAAAATACATTGCCTACACATCCAAGCGACTCAGGGGAAAAGAAGATGCAAGAAGTACGAATTCCGACATATTCCTGTATGATGTAAGTACAGGAAAGGAGGTGAACATTTCAGAAGGCAACCGCGGATTCGACAAATACCCGGTCTTTTCTCCCGACGGGTCAAAAATCGCCTACCAGAGTATGGAGCGTGACGGCTATGAATCCGACCTAAACAGGCTTTTCGTCTATGAAACAGCTACCGGCAAACGAACATGGGTAACCAGGGGCTGGAGCTTCGACATTGAAAGCGTGAACTGGGCCGATGAGCAGACCCTCTATTTCGTCAGTGCCTATATGGGAACTTCACAGGTTTTCAAAACCACCCTCTCCGGAAAAGGCGTCGACCAGGTGACCAGAGGCCCGCATGAGCTCGGATCACTTCAACTGGAGGGAGGAAAGCTCACCGCTACCATCATGTCGTTCTCACTGGCTCCGGAAGTTGCATCTGTTGACCTCACATCGGGAGAAGTAAGACAGCTGACCTCCATAAACAAAGCCATCTATGACAAGATCAAAATGGGTAGGTTCGAGGAGAAGTATACAGTTACTAAAGATGGCAAGGACCTCCAGATGTGGGTTGTCTTCCCTCCCGATTTCGATGCCTCGAAAAAGTACCCGGCTCTGCTTTTCTGCAACGGCGGGCCGCAAAGCACACTTGGCCCCTTCTGGTCGTACCGCTGGAATCTGCAGATGATGGCTGCAAAAGGATATATCGTTTATGCTCCTAACAGGCGCGGAGTGGCCGGTTTCGGACAGGAGTGGAAGGAACAGATCTCGCAGGACTACGGAGGCAAGAATATGCAGGACTACCTCGATGCCACCGACTTCATGGCAAAGGAACCTTATATCGATGCTGAAAGAATGGCAGCAGTGGGAGCAAGCTATGGCGGTTATTCAGTATTCTACCTGGCAGGTATCCATGGAGGAAGGTTCAAGGCCTTCATTTCACACTGCGGCGTATTCAACTTCATCAGCGAGTACGGATCAACCGAAGAGCTTTGGTTCAATGACTTCGACTACGGAGGCCCCTACTGGGAACTTCACGAAAGCTATAAATTCTCACCACACCTGCTTGTAGGTAACTGGGATACGCCTATCCTCATTATAGTCGGGGCAAACGACTTCAGGATACCCTATACCCAAAGCCTTGAAGCTTTCACTGCTGCTCAGCTGAACAATGTCCCGAGCAGGCTGCTCTTCTTCGAGGATGAATGCCACTGGGTGCTGAAACCCCAGAACTCGGTGATATGGCAGAACGAGTTTTTCAGCTGGCTGGAGACTTATCTGAAGTAGAAAGGAGAAAGGAAAAAGGAGAAAGGAAAAAGGAGAAAGGTGATCGGAACGAAGTAAAGATTCACTTGATCAATAATTCCAGAATCATCTCAACTCTGGTTTCTTCAGGCAACTCACTGTCGATCCATTGAATTCTTATTCCTTTTCGTTCCATGCCCCTGAACCAGGTCATCTGCCTTTTTGCAAACTGGTGTATAGCTGACTCAAGTCCGTAGATCATATCTTCGTATGTCATCTTCCCTCCCAGGTAAAGTGTAATGAACTTGTATTCGAGTCCGTAGTATAGAAGTACCTCCTCACCCACACCTTTTTCCAGTAGTCCCCGGACTTCTTCCACAAGCCCTGTATCAAGGCGTTTTCTGAGACGTTCACTGATCCTTCTCCTCCTTGTTTCCCTGTCGACATTAACTCCAACTATCAGAGGACTAAGTCTGGGAAATTCAGACTGTTTTCTTCCAGCTGACCTGTTATGGTGTTCTATTTCTATCGCCCGTATTACGCGCTTCTTCGTGTCAATATCGGTAACATTGTGAAGTTTCCTGTACGACTTTAGAATTTCTGTCAGTTCCTCCATCGATTTCTTCTCGAGCCTTGCCCTGAGTCCGGGGTCGGGCGCAACCTCATGCAGCCTGTAGCCGGAAACGATGCTGTCGATGTACATTCCCGAGCCGCCGCACACTACGGGGAATACCCCCCTCTGCCTCATATCCGTGTAAACAATTCTGAAATCGCGCTGATATTCAAACACATTGTACTTGTATCCCGGCTCTGCAATATCAATAAGGTGACAGGCTATCTGTCTGCCGTCGACAGAGTAATCGGAATAATCCTTGCCTGTCCCTATATCCATGCCCCTGTAAACCTGTCTTGAATCGGCGCTTATGATCTCTCCGCCCAATGCATCGGCAACAGCCACGGCAAGCTTTGTCTTCCCGGTGGCAGTAGGGCCAGTTATCACAAGCAGATCATAGGATGATTTCAGCTTCATAGAGGCAATCTGTCATAAGGGCAATATACCATAAAAATAGTTATTTTTGCGTCTCATCTCCTGGAATCAGGAGCATAGCGATGAAAAGGGAAAGCAGTGATATAGTTATAAAGAACAGGAAGGCATCCCACGACTATGTATTCCTCGAAAAATATATTGCAGGCATTAAGCTCACCGGTACCGAGATAAAATCGATAAGGCTCGGCAAGGCAGCCCTGGCTGATTCTTACTGTTTCCTGAGCGAAGGTGAAATGTTCATCAAGGGTATGCACATCGCGGAGTACTATTGGGGGAATCTCAACAATCATGATCCTCTCAGGGAGAGAAAGCTCCTTCTTACAAGGCGTGAACTCAGGAAGATAGAGAGAAAGGTAAAAGAGTCCGGCAACACTATTATAGTCCTTAAGGTCTTTATCAACGAGCGCGGGCTTGCCAAGGCGGAAATAGCGATCGCAAAAGGTAAAAAGGAATACGACAAGCGCGAGACTATAAAGCGTAAAGACCTCGACCGGGAGATGGACCGCTTCAGAAAGAAATGACCCTAGAAGTTCGGGCTCAGAAGGTAACGCGAGTAGAACCTGACAATGGTGTCAACAGCCTCCTTAGCATTGTCAACAACTGAAAACAGGTTGAGATCTTCGGGAGAGATGTTATGTTCCTCCTCAAGCATCTCCGACTTAATCCATTCAATAAGCCCTGACCAGTATTTCTTTCCGACGAGAATGATCGGGAACTTGCCGATTTTCCTTGTCTGTATCAGGGTTATGGCCTCAAAAAGCTCATCAAAGGTCCCGAAGCCGCCCGGCAGGACAATAAAGCCCTGGGCGTACTTCATGAACATAACCTTCCTCACAAAGAAATGATCGAAAGTTATAAGCTTGTCGGCATCGATAAAGGGATTCGGCTTCTGTTCAAAGGGAAGGTCAATGTTTATGCCAACCGACTTGCCCTTTCCCCTTGCAGCTCCCTTGTTGGCAGCTTCCATAATCCCCGGTCCGCCGCCTGTGATGACGCCGTAACCGTTCCTTGTAAGCTCGAAGGCAATTTCTTCGGCAAGTCGGTAATACTTGTCGTTGTGATGAGTCCTTGCCGATCCGAATACTGAGACACAGGGACCGATCCTGGACAGCTTTTCGAAACCTTCAACCAGCTCGGAAATTATCTTGAAAACCCTCCACGAATCCGTTGTATGAATCTCATGCCATGTCTTTTCCTGGAAAGCGTCCTTGGTAAGCTCAGTCTGTGAAGGTTTATCGAGTTTTCCCATAAAATTCCGGTTTTTAGGATTTCAAATATAAACAAATCTTATTGTATCAGTTCGGGTTTAAGGAATATTCCGGTGTAGCTGCCGGTACAACCGATAATGCTTTCGGGAGTGCCGGAAAAAACTATTGATCCTCCCTCCTTCCCTCCCTCCATGCCCATGTCAACAATATAATCTGACATCTTTATCACGTCCATGTTATGTTCAATGACAATCACCGTGTTACCCCTGTCTACCAGCTTGCCGAGCACGTCGAGAAGCACTCTCACATCCTCGAAATGGAGGCCTGTGGTCGGCTCATCGAGGATGTAAAGTGTTTTGCCTGTATCGCGCCTTGCCAGTTCCGTAGCCAGCTTTACCCGCTGCGCCTCACCTCCTGAAAGTGTTGTCGATTGCTGACCGAGCTTTATATAACCGAGCCCGACATCCTGTAATGTTTTGATCTTGTGATATATAGAAGGAATGTTCGCAAAGAATTCAACTGCATCGTTAATGGTCATCTCGAGCACGTCGCTGATATTCTTTCCCTTGTATTTTACTTCGAGGGTCTCCCTGTTGTAACGCTGACCATTGCATTCCGTGCAGTGTACATACACGTCGGGCAGAAAGTTCATTTCAATTGTTTTCACCCCTGCTCCTTCACAACCTTCACAGCGTCCTCCCTTCACATTGAATGAAAACCTTCCTGCAGTAAATCCACGGATCTTTGCCTCCGTTGTCTGCTCAAACAGTTTCCTGATGTCGGTGAAAACCCCGGTGTAGGTCGCAGGATTCGATCGGGGTGTTTTGCCGATAGGCGACTGGCTCACTTCAATTACCTTGTCGAGGTGTTCAAGACCATTAAGGTCGCGGTATGGAAGAGGTGTCTTCCCGGAATGATGGAATCTTTTCGCAAGCGCGGGATGAAGTGTCTGATTGATGAGGGAGGATTTTCCGCTTCCCGAAACCCCGGTCACACATATAAAGACCCCCAGCGGCAGAACAAGATCCACGTTCCTGAGGTTGTGGCCTGAGGCTCCTGTCAGGACAAGGAATTTACCATTTCCTTCTCTTCGTTTCCCGGGAATGCCGAACCTCCTTTTTCCGTTCAGGTAGTTTGAAGTAATCGTGTCTGATTTCATTATTTCTTCAGGACTTCCCTGGGCCACCACCAACCCGCCGTGAAGTCCTGCACCAGGTCCCATATCGATAATATAGTCGGCTGAACGGATCATCTCCTTATCATGCTCAACTACAATTACCGAGTTGCCCGAATCCCTTAACTGCTTAAGGGAATCAATAAGCCTGCGGTTATCCCGCTGGTGAAGCCCGATGCTGGGTTCATCAAGTATATACAGTACATTTACCAGCCGTGAACCTATCTGGGTGGCAAGCCTTATTCTCTGGCTTTCACCTCCTGAGAGTGTTCGTGCACCGCGGTTCAGCGACAAATAATCGAGCCCTACGTCGAGGAGAAATCCTATCCTCGATCTGATCTCCTTGAGTATTTCCGCACCTATCTGTCTCTGCCTGGTGCTCAACTTCCCTTCGATATCATGCAGGAATTTTGACAGCTCCTTTATGTCCAACGAAGAAAGTTCCCCGATGTTCCTGTCAGCCAGCCTGAACCAGAGTGATTCCTTCTTAAGCCTGGTGCCATTGCACTCCGGGCAGATATCATACTGTACATACTGGTCCCTGAGCCTTGATCCGTTCTTCTTTCCGTTCATTGCTTCCAGGTTCCCGACAAAGTTCACCACACCCTCGAAGGTCAGAAAGTAGTTTGACGTCATCCCAAGGGGTGTATTGGACAGCTTGAGAACTTCATCCGACCCGTAGAGAACCTTGTTAAGAGCTTCAGCAGGTATCTCACTTATGGGAGTGTCGAGAGTGAATCCGTTCTTTTCGGCAATAGCTTCTATCTGCCAGAATATCCATATATTGCGGTATTTGCCAAGGGGTTCGATGCCTCCTTTCCTTATGCTGAGCGATGGATCCGGGATCAGCTTCTTCTCGTCGATGCTTGATATCTCTCCCAGGCCGTTGCAATGTGGACAGGCACCTTGCGGAGAATTAAATGAAAATGTATGTGGTGCCGGTTCGTTGTATGAAAGACCTGTCACGGGACACATCAGCTGGCGGCTGAAATATCTCGGTTCGCTGCTGTCAGCTTCCAGTACCATCATAACACCATCACCCTGGTCGAGTGCCATCTCAATGGTCTCCCTGAGTCTCTTGTCAGCTATTTCCCCTGCCCTGAACTTGTCGATAACGAGTTCAATGAAATGCGTTTTGTACCTGTCGAGCTTCAGCCCGGGGACGATCTCCCTGATCTCATTGTTTATCCTGACGGAAAGGAACCCCTTTCTTCTAAGCTGCTCGAAGAGTTCCTTGTAATGGCCCTTCCTTCCCTTAACCAGCGGTGCAAGAATGAAAACCTTTTTACCGGCGAACCTTGTCTTTACCAGGCCGATGATCTGGTCGTCGGTATATCTTACCATCTTCTCTCCCGAAGCCCAGGAATAGGCATCGGCAGCCCTTGCATACAGGAGCCTGAGAAAATCATAAATTTCCGTTATGGTACCCACTGTCGAGCGCGGGTTCTTGTTGGTGGTTTTCTGCTCGATGGATATAACTGGGCTGAGGCCGGTGATCTTGTCTACATCGGGCCTTTCCATACCGCCAAGGAACTGCCGCGCATAGGCTGAAAGAGTTTCCATATAGCGTCTCTGACCTTCGGCATATATTGTATCGAAAGCCAGCGACGACTTCCCGCTGCCGCTGAGCCCGGTGATCACCACCAGGCTGTTACGCGGTATAGTTACATCGATGTTCTGCAGGTTGTGCACCCGGGTGCCAAGCACCTTGATCTCCTCACTCATCTTGAACCGGGGATGAAAACAGTATCAGAGTTCCCTGGAATCTGCGTTACGCATTCCTTCCTCAGGTATTTTTATTTTATAGACTTTGCCCGTTTTGGGTGTAAGATAAGGTTTCCTGAGCCACGGATTCAGGAACTTCAGCAGCTTGTAGTTTGTCCCGAACCGTTCAGCGAACACAGAAAAATCACTTACAGCAGTGTCTACATCCACCTCATAATATCTCAGGGGTTTATACAGTTCATCTTCATTGATGTCGAATCCAAAGCGTGACGGATCCTCGATGATGAGCTTGTAAGCAGCCGCCCTGAAAATATATCTTGCCGTTTCATCGGCAAGGAGCAGATCATAGTAATTTGTTTTTTTCTGTATCTGTATCTGCTCGTCAACTGCTGACCTGCCTCCGTTATATGATGCCGCGGCAAGAGTCCAGTTCCCGTATTTCTCGTACGACTTCCTGAAATACCTGCACGCGAACTGTGTTGATTTCTCGAGGCTGTACCTTTCATCCACCACATCATTTATCTCCATGCCTTCCTCTCTTCCTGTCTCCTTCATTATCTGCCAGAAGCCTGTTGCCCCTGCCGGGGAGATGACGTTTGTATATTCACTTTCCGCTGCCACCAGGTATTTGAAGTCATCCGGTATCCCGTTTTCCTTGAGAATTTTCTCTATCACGGGCAGGTAACGGTAAGCCCTTTTTATGATGAGCATGGTAGAAGAGTGCCTGTAAGCGCTTGTAAGCACCTCACGTTCAAGGCTTTCCCTTGTATCAAAGTTATCCAGAGGCATTATTTCCCCGGCAAAGAATACAGTATCGGGGATCCTGTAGGTCCGGTTTAAGAAAGTTGTATCCCGTAAGTAGTTGTCGGGAAGCTTATCGCTGAAGACCCTGAAAGCACCAGCCACGGCGTAAACTGAAAGCAGGATGCCTGTCACCAACAGGGCCGAATATATGGTTTTTCTCTTGTTAGTCGTCATTACCCGATGCGCTTAAAAACAAAATGCAAAGGTAATATTTTTAGGCCTTAAAAATAATCCTCCGTATGTCAAAACAGGGATCTGACGGGTTAAAAACTGTTAACCGGTCAGAATTTGTAGGAGAGACCTGAGAAGATGCCGAAAGTATAGGGATGTGTGTTGCTTATGCCCAGGCTGTTGAGAGGATTGAGGAAGTACCTGAAAGTAGGTTCGAGGTTAACCGAGAGATTCCTTCCGAGGTTGTATTCCATGCCCATTCCGAATGAGCTGCTGAAAAGAAGCTCGTTCAGCCCTTCCGTCTTGCCGATTTCGTACCTGTCGCCGCCGGCAGAGGTGTAGACCGAGTTGTTGATCAGCAGGTTCGACGATAATCCACCTATGATATTGAAGTCGAACGCCCTGTCGATGACCTTATATCTGACTATCAGCGGCAGTTCGAGGTATCCCAGGCTCTGCATCAGGGAGTTGTCGAGGTATTGCAGGCTAGCCTTGACAGGGTCGAAGGAATTCTTGTCGAAGAATGTAGCCAGCCTTGTGTCGGAAATGTTGTCGATAAGGTAAACGTCGGCATTATTTGTTGCCACCCTTCCGTTGGTGGTTTGAATTTCGAAATTGCTGTTCCCTTTCACCTGGTCATAATTCCTGAATCCCCCGAAAGTAGATATTCCGGATATCTGGTTTCCGTAGGACGAATAATACAACCCTGACTGCACGCTCAGCCTTTTGCTCACCCTGTATGCAAAGGCAACACCTCCGGCGTAGGAGACAACAGGTTGTTCAGCACTGCCGAGGGCTTTAGCGGCCTCATTGGCCGGAGAGCTGAATGACGACATGTAGGTGGGTGAAACAAGAGCTGCAACTGACCATTTTCTGGTATCTTCCCTGGTAAATGATTCCTTCTCCACGGTATAAGGGAAATATGTAAGATTCAGTTCCTGGTTTGCAGTTGAAGCAGGAACGATTTGTCTGTAACGATCAGTATTTTCCTCAACTTCAGCAGCTTCTCCTGCAGTAAGTATCTCAGGGATGGAGGCTGATTGAGCAATAACGGCTGTCATACCTGCTGCTTCACTTCCAGAGGCAGGCTGCAGAGGTTGTAAACGCTTCCGGGCGTCTCTTCCCGAGGCATCTGCCAGCAGCTGCACATCAGCAGGCTGAGCAGGAGCTGATTGCATTATTGAACCTCCTGTGCCGGTATCCTGGAAACTGTTTTCCGCCAGTTCGCTGTTCCATGTCGAGGTAAGCAGTCCGATCGTGACAAGGAGCGCTATCATCGCCGCAGCACGGAGGATCATATAAGGCCTGTTATTCCTGGTTACAGCAGGGCTGATGTTATCCCATACATCTGCAGGGGGCAGAACTTCGTAATCTTTCAGTCCGTTCCTGAACAGCAGGTCGATATTTGCATCCTTGTTATCCATTCAGCACTTTCCTTCCCAATCCCGTAAAAGCATTTACCCTTCTCTGCAGTATCACCCTTGCGCGTGAAAGGTTTGATTTTGACGTTCCCTCGGTGATGTTCATCATACTGCCTATCTCCTTATGGGAATAGCCTTCTATTGCGAACAGGTTGAACACCATCCTGTATTTCGGAGGAAGATCCCTGATTATCATCATCAGGTCTACGGCCTGGAGTCCGGCATAGTCCTCATTGTCAGGTTCTGCATCGGGCTCAGGTATCTGGTCGATGTCGTCAACCCTGTGAAGCAGGTGCTTGCTCCTGTACTTCTCAAGGGCTGTATTGACCATTATCCTCCTCATCCATCCTTCAAAAGAACCTTCATGCTTATAGTTCACAAGGTTTTCGAATACCTTGATGAACCCTTCCTGCAGGATATCCCGTGCTTCCTCGTCGTTGCCGGAGTACTGCAGGCAGACAGCATACAGCTTTGCCGCATGCCGCCTGTACAGAAGCTCCTGGTCCCTTCTGTTACCCTTCAGACAACCGTTGATTATTTCCTTTATCTCTGTCAAGGCTGAAGACCTCTAAAGAGTATAAAGTTAATAAAAATTATCCAAAGTGGTACTTTTGCTTACAAGAATGATGAAAATGCGTGGCAAAAGGTTGCGTTTTACGGCAACCGGCGACCGGCTGCCGGCTCCCGGCGACCAGGAAACAGCTACCGGAAACGGGCTAAAGGCAACTGACGACCGCTGACCGCTTACAGGTGGATTACTTCCCCGTAGGCGGCAGCCGCTGCCTCCATTATCGCTTCCGACATTGTGGGATGCGGGTGGACAGCTTTGATTATCTCATGGGCTGTAGTTTCCAGCTTCCTGGCAAGCACTATCTCAGCTATCATCTCTGTCACCCCTGCACCAATCATGTGGGCGCCTAGAAGTTCACCGTATGCAGCATCAAAGATCAGCTTGACGAAGCCTTCCTTCGCTCCTGAGGCGCTGGCCTTGCCTGAAGCAGTGAACGGAAACTTTCCGACCTTAATATCGTAACCGGCTTCCCTGGCCGAAGCTTCAGTATAACCTGCAGAAGCAATTTCGGGATTTGTATAGGTGCATGCCGGAATGTTCATGTAGTCAAGAGGTTCAGGCTCCAGACCGGCTAGCTTCTCAACACAGATTATTCCCTCGGCAGAAGCAACATGTGCCAGCGCCGGACCATGAACAATGTCGCCTATTGCATAAATTCCCTGTACCGATGTACGGTAGAAATCATCGACGATCACCTTACCCTTTTCGGTTTTAACTCCGGTCTTTTCGAGTCCTGTTCCTTCAAGATTTGTAGTAACTCCCACAGCCGAAAGGACTATGTCCGCTTCCACTACCTCAACTCCTTTTGGTGTCCTGATGGAAACCCTGCATTTTTCTCCCGAAGTAACTGCCGATTCAACAGATGAATCCGTCATCACCTTCATTTTCAGCTTCTTAAATGATCTTTCGAGCTGTTTTGACACTTCCTCGTCCTCGTTAGGCACTATTCTCGGAAGGAATTCCACCAGTGTTACCTGGGTTCCTATCGACTGGTAGAAATTGGCAAATTCACTTCCGATGGCTCCGGAGCCCACGACAACCATCGATTT
>JALONU010000160.1 GCA_025454775.1 Bacteroidales bacterium
CGTGGAAGATACCTTGGTGACGGAAGCGAGGTCATACAGATCGTCTTTCTGAACCCGGTTCCTCTGTTCATAAGTTTGATATCCATAAGTATTATGCAGTACCACCATACCCTTCCTTGCTATCATTACCTCGCAGCCGGGAAAGGCCCCTGCCTCAATTCCCGCGGTGACTATGGAATCCACCTTCTCCCTGAGCAGGGCTGATGAAAGTCCTGTATTCTCTGGAAGCCCGTATTGCATCCTTACACCCCCGGGAGTAAGTATTCCATGGCCGGCTTTCCACTTTTCATTAACCGTAACAGGCAACATCCCGCGTGCGCCGATACCTCCAAAAATAAGCTGGGCCGAAAGATCTTCCGTATAATCATTATCCTGGTGGGAGAGGAGGACTGCTGCCGGATCTTCCAAAGGTAAGGTGCGTGCCAGGGCATAAGGACTTCCAAACCATACGATTAAGCATTTCCTGTTACCTGCAAGCGACCTGATGAGGCTCTTCAGTTCCGGGGTCACTCCGTAATTGGCAGCCGGGCGTTGTGAGGTGCCATAAATACCAGCAATCACAACATCGTAACCATCAAGTTTCTCCCCAAGCTTCTTTACAGAAGCACCGTTTGAAGGATCGATGAAAAAATTGTCGGTAGGTGCGTAGCAGGCAATTCTTTCCTGGAAGAGAGTTTGTTTTTTCCTGTTTACAGCCACGGTTGCGATCCTGATCCTGTCAAGGTTCCTAAGCGGAAGGATATTATCCTTATTCTCAAGCAGCGTCAGCGATGAGGCATACAAATCCCTTATCAGTGCCCTTATCTCCGGCGATGAAAGGTCTCTTTCTGTTCCTTTCGGGGAAAGTGTGTCAGCCTGGCTGAGGCCTGCCCAGTATTTTGCTGCCAGTACCTTTCTGCATTTCTCTTCTATCGCTGCGGCGCTTATTTCTCCCTTCTCAATGCTTTCGGTAATTATTTTTATCACAGATGCAGGATCGGTAACATATTCCAGCACATCGATCCCGGCCTTGAGGGCACTTACAGCTGCCCTGCCGGGAGAAGAATATTTTGTTACACCTCCCATGTTCATCGCATCCGAGAGGACAAGCCCCCTGAAGTTCATCTTCTCCCTGAGCAAACCTGTCAGGACCTTATACGACAGGGTTGCCGGCAGCCTTTGTGCTGAATCGGCAGACAGTACATTCAGATGGCCCGGCATCACACCCTGGACCCCCGCATCGATAAGCGACCTGAATGGTACAAGCTCAACTGAATCAAGTCTTTCCATCGTATGTTTAAGCACCGGAAGGTCGAGATGCGAGTCTGTCTCCGTGTCACCGTGGCCGGGAAAATGCTTTGCCACCGCAAATATTCCGCGATCCTGCATCCCGTTCATATACATAAGTGTTTTGCCGGCTACATTGCCTGGATCCTCACCGAAGGACCTGAAATTTATGACCGGGTTTTCAGGATTGTTGTTGATGTCGGCTACAGGAGCAAGATTGATGTTTATTCCTGCTCTTATACACTGTAATGCCACCTTACTGCCCATCTGATAGATAAGGGAGTCGTTCCGGACTGAACCCAGTGTAAGCTGATCAGGGAACTTAACTACATCAGCCAGTCTCATTCCAAGTCCTGTCTCCGCATCAGTTGCAAACATCAATGGAACAGCCGACACCCGGCGGTAAAATTTGATCAGTTCCGTCTGCCGTTCAGCATTACCACTGAAGAAAATTATTCCTCCAATACCATTTTCTTTAACCTGTTCAATAAGCCACGCTTCATGCTGAGGGTCTCCTGATGCAAATCCTGCTATCCATACCAGCTGGGCAACTTTTTTCTCAGTGCTGAGTGTTTTCATCACAGAATCGACCCAGGGATGATCAAGGTATTTCAGGAACGGAGGATCAGCCTGCTGCGAAAATGCTTTTCCCGGAGAGATCAGGGCGGCAGCCAGTGCCGGAATTATTATTCCACGTCGAATACAATTCATAGGCTTAGCCTGATGTTAAACTGAATTGCCAATTTACTGCTTTATGATGACGATCTTGCGTGAACTGGATGTTTTTCCCGAATTAAGCACACATATATACACCCCCTGGCCGTAGTGAGAGGCATCAAGATCAACAGTATAACGGCCGGGCTCACGGCTGCCTTCTTCCAGCACCTCCATCACCCTGCCGTTCATATCGCAGATCTTCAGGGTGATATCAGACAAAGAAGCAACATCATATTCTATTTGAGCATAATACGACAGGGGATTCGGAAAGATCCTTGTTATAGCACTCTTTACAGGTATTGTACTTAGGAATGCCTCTTTCAGGGAACTCCAGGCACCAGCAACTGTTCCTTCATAGCTCAGTGCCCAGATACCTATCCCGGCAAGAGCTTTCGAGAGGGAATAATCGTATTTCATAAGAAGGCTCTGGCTGTCGTCGAACCAGAGTTGTCTCCAGGCTGAAGATAGCATATAGCTCACCCATGGTACTTTTGTTAATCCGTCAAATGTTCGCGAGTGGATCAGCGCGATGGATTCCGCAACAGCCAGAGTCCTGGCTGTTCCTGTCCCTGTGGTCTTTGATTTCCGTGAATCGTCTTCCACGGGCCAGTCGTAGCCGTACCAGGGCACACCGAGCATGAGTTTCCCTGGTGCAACCCCGGCATCGAGATATGTATTTACACTCCTGGAAACGTTATATGTCTCATTCAGCAGCGGAGCCACCGGTCCTGCTGTGGAGGAACCGCTCCAGTAATAGTTGTAACCCATTATAATAAGGTAATCGCATACTTCCGAAAGATTTTTAAGATCCCACGATCCTGACCAGTCTACAGCCGGGGTTGCCATGGAGATCTCAGCGGAGGGCATTTCCGCATTGATCTCACTCACCGCCCTCTGCATGAAGCTGACGAGATTACTTTTCTGTGACAGTGCAACATTTTCAAGGTCGAAATTGACACCATCCGCATTTCTTGATTTCAGAAGAGGAATGAGTGTTTCAAGAAGATGCTTCTGCTTTACAGTGTCAGAAAGAAGGGCTGTGTTTCTTGATGTACCGAAATTAGTAACAGTCAGCAGTACTTTTGTACCCCTCTGGTGTGCATAATCAATTATTGGAGTGCTTTCCCAGCCCCTGATCGTAGAATACCCTCCTGTTGCGGTGTCAACCTCATAACTGAAGTACGCAATATGTGAGAGGACGCTATAGTCGTATTTCTGGTATGCTGATGATGCGGCCCAATAGGGATGCCAGCCAAGAACCTTTGCCTGAAGTTCCTTGACGGGATCAGCAATATATGATGAAGGTGTCTCAGCTCCCTTTTCATCATAATAATGGTCCTTCGTCCATTCCTTCGACCAGTATTCACTCTCTTCCTGATGGATTCCTGCTGCAGGTACAATGTCCTGGGCACAAAGTATCCCGTTTGCAATAATTATGGGCAGGATGAGGGTGATCCGCGGGAGGGTCATAGGTAAGCCTTGAAATACTTCTTGTATATCTGCATGTTTCGTTCGAGCAGTACTACTGAGACCTCGTGCGCCTTATCGCTGTTTTTTGATTTGAGTGCGTCAAGAAGCTCCCTCTGGTACTTCAGGGTATATTCCTTTTCCCCTTCTATATTACCGTATATCAGGTTTCTCATGCGTGGGAGGAGTGAATATACAGGTTCCAGGCTTATGAGAACGATAGGATTATGAGTTGCTTTTGCCAGGTTCATGTGGAACCTGTTGATCAGATCGACTTCAAGCTGGGTGTTGTCGGGATTGCTTTTTTCCAGGTCGGCCAGGTTTTTCTGCAGTGTTCTGATGTCATTTTCTGTACGGTTATTTGCAGCCAGGCGTGCCACTTCAGGTTCGAAAAGCCTTCTGACCTCAATGATCTGGAGGATCAGGTCTGAATTGAATCTCAGGTCATAGAACAGGTGCAGTGAATTAATTGCGTCTTCAATCCGAAGTTCTGTAACATAGATCCCGCTTCCCTTGCGTATATCTATTAACCCCCTGGCACTCAGCCTTCTGAGTGCTTCCCTCAGGGCTGTCCGGCTGACAGCGAACTGGGCGCACAACTCCTTTTCGGAGGGCAGCTTTGTGCCTGGTATCAGCTTCTTTTCCCTTATCGCTTCTTCAATCTTGCGCTCAATCTTCTGACTCAGGGTAAGACCTGTACCTATTTTTGTGAAGATGTCTTCCATTTGTCGTAATTTATTACTTGAAAAAACTCTCTGGACATTTCCTGTCTGCTGTTACTGGTAATTTTCCCTGTATGATTCCAGGGCCTTTTTCACCGATCCGTGCTGCATCAGCAGTATTCTTGCCGCTTCACGCTGGATATTCAGTTCTTCGACTATCATCCTTGTGCCCCTTTCGACAAGTTTCCTGTTGGTAAGCTGCATGTTCACCATTTTGTTTCCTTTTACCCTTCCCAGTTTTATCATAACGGTGGTGGTAATCATGTTAAGTACCATTTTCTGTGCAGTTCCGGCCTTTAACCTGGTGCTTCCGGTAACAAACTCAGGGCCGACAACAACCACTATCGGAATTTCGGTTGCATCTACCAGCAGGCTTTCCGGATTGCAGGTGATACAGCCTGTAAGTATGCCATTCTCCCTTGCTTTCCTGATCCCGCCTATGACATAGGGTGTGGTTCCCGATGCGGCAATCCCGATGACGGTATCCTTGGTGTTTATATTGAAGATCTCCAGTTCTTTCCAGGCTTTGTTCGGATCATCCTCTGCCGATTCGACCGCCTTGCGCAAAGCGACTTCTCCACCAGCAATAAGGCCTATCACCATTGTATCAGGCACTCCGAAAGTGGGCGGGATCTCCGATGCATCAAGGACTCCCAGCCTGCCGCTTGTACCTGCACCCAGGTAAAAGATGCGTCCGCCTTTCTTCATTCTTGAGACAATTTTCGAAACCAGCTTCTCGATCTGCGGAATGGCTTTCCTTACAGCGGTATGAACCTTTGAATCCTCATGGTTAATATTTACCAGGAGTTCCGACACACTCATCCTGTCGAGGTTCTCGAAGTTCGAAGATGATTCCGTGATGCTTATCTTTTCCGCTGTGTTGGTGGACTTAATAATGTTCTTATTCATTGGATCCGCTTAAGTGATATTTTACCAGGTCGTCGGAAGGCGAAAGAGTGATCTTTCCCGGTTTAAGCCCTCTTTCGGAGAGAGATTTCTCCAGGAATGAACGGAAATGAAAGGCTATGCTTCCGGTGAAGTTCGCTTCATATAGTTTCGATTCCGGGTATTGCATAATATTCCTGGTTATGAACTCATCGAAGCTTGTAGTTACAATATGCTGAAGGCTTTGAAAATGAATGTTCTCCGCAATGAACCTTGAGAATTGCCCCAGGAACCTGTTCGGAAAAGGCTTCATGTAGACGCTGTCGAGGATGTCGGCGGTAGTCATCCTGTAGGTTTCGAAGAAAAGATCCGAGATCGGTTGTTCAACCTGTTTCTTGAGGACTGCTGATATCAGCTTTTTCCCGAGCACCGCACCACCGCCTTCATCCCCAAGTATATATCCCAGCGGCGCAACGTTCGCAGCTATAGCTGATCCGTCGTAGTAACATGAGTTGGAGCCTGTGCCGATGATGCATGCTATACCGGGTCTGTTTCCGCACAGAGCCCTTGCAGCTCCAAGAAGATCGCTTCCCACGAAAACCTCTGCTCCCGGGAAAAGTTCCTCGAGCACCAGTCTTACCTTGCTGTTCTTTGCTTCACTGTTGCAGCCGGTTCCATAAAACCAGATCTTCGACAGTTTCATGCCTGAGAGCGAATCCAGGTCCTTCCGGATAAGCTCGCGCATTTCCTCAGATGCAAGGAAATAGGGATTGATACCGGCTGAAAATACCGGAACCCCTGTTTTACCTTCACCTGCAATTCTCCACTCGGTTTTTGTAGAACCTCCGTCGGCGATCAGGATCATGTTTCTTGTAAGATGTATGACAAATTTAAAAAACTTTCTATTTTTGAGCTAATATTCTTATATTTCTCTAAAATATTTTTTAATGAAAAAGAGCCTCACGGTAGGGAAGCCCCTGTTAATTGTCCTGCTCTTTGCAAATTGTCTGACCGTATTTCCGCAGGCTCCCGGCAAGCTGGAACGCCTTGCTTCCGATAAGATGAAAGATTGGAAGAACCCTCTCTCTCAGTGGTCCCATATAGCTAAACCTGTTATGGATTCATTGGAAGTGGATCCGGCGGCAAACAGTGTAACCTTCTTTTTCAGGCCGCAGCTTTCATACTTTCCGTTCAGGGAGGAAAGTGCCGATGAATTCGAACGCTCGATTGCAGCTTCGCTTGGCAGAAAATTCAGAAAATACGATATAGAGGTGATGGCGGGCGGTTTCAGGCTTGATGAGCTTGTGCCGAATTATTACAGGAAGGTGCTGCCTGCTGATGCCTCCAGGGTACCTGCGCCCAGTGGTGAGAGGCCAATACCTGTGAGGAAGATAAATGGTTATAACCCCCGCTCAGGCCTCTCCGGAAAGTCCATAGCCCTCTGGCACAGCCACGGTTACTATTTTGAAATGAGCCTCGACAGGTGGGAGTGGCAGCGTGCCAGACTGTTCGGAACAGTGGAGGATATCTCGGTAATGGCCTATGTGATTCAGTACCTTGCTCCGATGCTCGAAAGGGCAGGTGCCGCTGTCTGGCTGCCCCGGGAAAGAGATGTTCAGAACCGGGAGGTGATAGTCGATAATGACCTTTCGACAGGCAAATCTGAAGTTGTATTACATGTTTCCGGCGACGTACATAAAAGTCAGGCAGGATTTTTAAAAACCGATACTCTTTTCCCCGGTGACAATCCATTCAGAATGGGCACTTCGATAAGGATAGGAGGCGATTCTGCCGTATATATCCCTGAAATCCCTGAAGCCGGTAACTATGCTGTTTATGCTTCATGGAAACCCGATGCCGGCAACTGCCAGGCAGTTGTATACAATATACTGCATACGGGAGGGAATACGCAATTCATTGTAGACCAGACAATAGGCGGACCGACGTGGACATACCTAGGTACTTTCGGTTTCGGAGCCGGAAAAAACCCGCGATCAGGTTCCGTTACGATAAAGAGATCTCCCGGCTCTTCCGGATATCTCTCTCTCGATGCGATCCGCTTCGGGGGAGGCATGGGCAATGTGGCCCGGTTGCCTTCTCCCGAAATAATCAGGAACAGACAATCTGCCAGTCAGCTTCAGTCGGAGAAAATCGCCGTGAGCATCTCCTCCGGATCCGATTTCTCCTGGAAGCTGAGCGGAGTCCCAAGGTATCTAGAAGGTGCAAGATACTG
>JALONU010000161.1 GCA_025454775.1 Bacteroidales bacterium
GGTTCCTGCCGCAAAGCCCGATGCCGGTTATAATTACGAAGGTCCCGTGGAGGATCTGCCAAGGAATATTTCTCCATCATCGATTGTGGGGATGCCGGACGCTCTTATTGAGAACGTTACCCTGAGAAATATCGAGATACGATATCCGGGAGGAGGAAATCCAAATTTTGCAAAAGTGAGTCTTGATGAACTTGACAAAGTCCCTGAAATGGCGGCCAGCTATCCTGAATTCTCAATGTTCAAAGAGCTTCCTGCATGGGGATTTTTCATCAGGCATGCACGCAACATTAAGTTTGAGAATATCTCACTGTCATGTTCAAAAAAAGATTACCGTACCGCCATTGTTCTTGACGATGTGGACAGGATGACCATCAGCGCCCTGAAGGTTTCCGAACCGGGGTCTGCTAAAGATCCTGTTTTCCAGAGGAACTCTACGGGGCTGGTGATCAAAAGAAAATAATTCAGGGGCTTATTGATTTTAGTTATTTTTACAGTCTAATTCTACAGCTATGGCAAATTCTGAAACGACGACAGGCATTCCCGGCGATGCAGGTTCTTCAAAGCTGAAGACTGCCGGCAGAAAAGCCGTCAGGAAGATCAGGAAGTTTTTTCAGTGGGTCTTAATACTCTTTATCATCTTTCTTGCAGGCTTTACTTACTGGAAATATTTTTACACTTACAGTGAAGGCTACAGGACAGGATACCTGCAGAAGTTCTCTCACAAGGGTACCTTCTTCAAGACCTACGAGGGAGAGATGATCCTGAGCTCAATTAAGTCGTCGGCTGATGTTGCCATCGCTTCAGAGAAATTTATGTTTACGGTTATAAACCGTGAACTGGTACCGAAATTCGACACCCTGCAGGGAGATTATGTCATTGTCCATTACAGACAAAAAAACGGCACAGTTTTCTGGAGAGGTGATTCAAAATATCTGGTCGACAGCATCAGGATAAAAGACTAAAGCCTTCTTGTCCCTCATTAAATAACCTTCTTCAATACTCCCATCACTCCCCTGATGAATGTGGCGCTTGTAAGGACTTTTACCACAGGGCTGACCGTGGATCTTCTGCTTCTTGATGAAGAGGTTCTTCCTGCTCTCGTTCCTCCCCTTGCCCTCTCCCACTCCCGTTCCTGCCTTGCCATCTCTTTTTGTTTTTTCTCCCATTCTTCCCGGGCAGTTTCATCAGCTTTATCTTTCTGAATGGCTTCGACTTTTTTCCCCAGTATCTCGTAAGCACTTTCACGGTCGATAACCTGGCTATACTTGCTAACCAGGCCGGATGCCCTGTTTATTGAATTGATCTCATCGGGAGTCAGAATATCCATCCTGCTCATCGGGGCTCTCATCATTGTTGCTGCCAGGGGTGTGGGTATGCCTTTTTCATTCAGTGCAGTCACCAGGGCTTCCCCCGTTCCGAGCGATGTAAGAACCTCATCAGTCTTGTAGAAATCAGAGATCGGGAAGTTTTCTGCCGTCAGTTTTATGGCCTTTCTGTCAATTGAGGTAAAAGCCCTCAGTGCATGCTGTACTTTCAACCCGAGCTGAGCGAGAACGGCGTTTGGTACATCCATTGGATTTTGTGTTACGAAGAATACTCCTATGCCTTTCGACCTTATCAGCTTGACGATGGTTTCTATCTGGTCGAGGAGGGCTTTGCTTGCTTCGTTGAAAACAAGGTGGGCCTCATCGACGAAAATGACAAGTTCCGGTTTATCGGCATCTCCTTTTTCAGGCATCTGGCTGTATATCTCCGCGAGCAGCGAGAGCATGAAGGTTGAAAAAAGCTTTGGCCTGTCCTGTATATCAGTCAGTCTTATGATGTTAACATAGCCGTACCCGTTCACGTCGCGCCTCATCAGGTCCCTTATATCGAAAGATAGTTCGCCGAAGAAGACATCAGCATCCTGTTGTTCAAGCTCCATCAGTTTCCTGAGGATTATACCTGTTGATGATGCAGAGATCTTTCCGTATTCCTTTTCAAATTCTTCTTTTCCTTCCTCGGTGGAATACTGTATGACCTTCTTGAGATCTTTAAGGTCGAGGAGGGCCATCTGCCTGTCGTCGCAATATTTAAAGATAACCGACAGTACACCTCCCTGAACGTCATTGAGGCCCAGTATTCTTGAGAGCAGCACGGGTCCGAATTCCGACACTGTAGCTCTCAGCCTGACACCGTCCTGCTGCGAGAGAGTCAGAAGTTCAACCGGAAATCCCTTTGTCGAATAAGGGATCCCGATTTTAGCGTGTCTTTCCGTTATGAAAGGTTTTTCCTCTCCGGGCTTTGCTATGCCGCTCAGGTCACCCTTGACGTCCATCAGGAGGACAGGCACTCCCTTTTCCGAAAGCTGTTCCGAGATCACCTGCAGAGTTTTTGTTTTCCCGGTCCCGGTGGCGCCGGCAATCAGTCCGTGCCTGTTCATTGTTTTCAGCGGAATCTGAACGCTGGTCCCGGTTATGGTCTCTCCTCCCAGCATGGCTCCTCCGAGGACGATTGCCCCTCCTTTGCATGCATAACCTTCATTAATATGAACCGCGAATGCTTCTTTCCTGTCCATGTCATGAAAATGTTTGGTTGATACTCCAGAAATAAGAGATGCAATTTAGCTGATTATTTAATCTTATGAAAACCCTGATCTTAATATATCATGCAGCCGAGACTCCATGTTGAAATATTCTTTAGATGATTGAATCTCAAAAGTGAAAATGAAAAAATGAGTATTATGTAATAAATATAATTCTGAACAGACAATTTGGAATTTTCTGTTTATATTTGGGATATTCTCTCCTGAGGGCAGATTCAGTAACATATCATCAATAAACCTTTAAATCGTTAGAAATGGCAAAATTTGAAGTTTATCAAAGCGGCAAGAAAAATGAATTCCGTTTCAGGCTCAAAGCCGACAACGGACAGGTGATCCTCAGCAGTGAAGGCTATTCGTCAAAAGCTGCCTGCCTGAACGGCATTGCTTCAGTGAAGAAGAACGCAAAGGATCCCAAGAGAGTCACCAAAACACAGACTCCGGGGAAAATGTTCCGTTTTGCAGTCACCGCTGTCAATAACGAGGTTATCGGTGTAAGCCAGAATTACAAGAGCGAAACCGGTCGCGACAACGGAATTGATTCAGTAAAAAGAAATGCTACCAAGGCAGAGATCAAGGATGTGGTGAAGTAAATCCTCCATGGTACAATTATGAAAGCCGTACAGCCATGCGATGCGTGGCTGCATTGTTTTATGTAGTTATCTCTGATTAAAACTTTAAAAAGATGAACAGGAAAACAATTGCTCTTACGATAGTTTCATTATTTGTGGCAACAGCTGTTTCAGCACAGGTCACGGAAGGAGAAAAAAACCTTCGGACACAGACTGCCGATACAACCCAGGGATGGAAGAAAGGCGGCCTTTTTTCAGTAAACCTTGCACAGACTTCGCTAACAAACTGGGTGGCGGGAGGACAAAACTCCGTTGCGTTGAACGGCATATTTTCGGTTTTTGCAAATCTAAAAAAAGGAAAATCGGTCTGGGATAATTCACTCGACCTGGGCTATGGAATCCTTTCACAGGGAAAAGGCGACAATAAGGAAACACGCAAAACCGACGACAAGATCGACTTTGTTTCAAAATACGGAAGGCAGGCATATAAGAACCTCTATTATGCGGCACTGCTGAATTTTAAAACACAGATGACAAAAGGCTGGAATTACGATTCGGACCCGAAAACCAAGATATCAAACATCCTTGCCCCGGGATATCTTCTTGCAGCCCTGGGTCTGGATTACAAGCCCAATCCATATTTCAGTGCATTCATTGCCCCGTTCACTTCAAAATTAACTTTCGTAACGGATGATGACCTTAACTCCGTAGGCGCCTTTGGAGTCAGTCTCAACAAATCGTCCAGAAGTGAGATTGGAGGTTATATCAGGACAATCTATTCGAAAAACGATTTCAAGGGTGAGTTCATGAAGAACATTTCCTTCACCACAAAGCTCGATCTTTTCTCAAACTACTCTGAGAACCCTCAGAATATAGACGTTAACTGGGAGACTCTTATCGGGATGAAGGTGAACAAATATATTTCGGTAAGTTTCAATACTGTGCTTCTGTACGATGATAACATCCTTGTTCCGCTCGACAGAAATGACGATGGGGATATGGATGATATAGGAGACTTGCCAGGGAAGAGAATCCAGTTCAAGGAGATCTTCGGTGTAGGTTTCTCATATAAATTCTGAACTAAATTTACCAAATACTAATACCTTTCAACCATGAAAATTCTTGATGAATTCAAAGCCTTCGCAATGAAAGGCAACGTTGTCGACATGGCAGTCGGTATCATTATCGGTGCAGCTTTCGGCAAGATAGTATCTTCACTTGTCAGCGATATCATTATGCCCCCTCTGGGAATGCTGATCGGCGGTGTCAATTTCACTGATCTCAAATTAGACATAAATCCTTTGGCCGACAAACAGGTATGGTGGAATTATGGCAACTTCATCCAGGTTTGCTTCGACTTCCTGATCGTTGCTCTTGCAGTATTCCTGGTAATCAAGGCAATCAATGCGGCAAAGAAAAAAGAAGAAGCAGCACCAGCAGCTCCTCCTGCTCCTCCTGCTCCAACGAAGGAAGAGACCCTTCTTACCGAGATCCGCGACCTGCTGAAAAAGTAAAACGGAGAAGGACAATATTTTAGAAGAGGCTGTCTTAAAAAAAGAAATCCATTAACCGCAAAGATCGCAAAGTCCCGATAGGTATCGGGATAGCGCAAAGGTCGCAAAGTGTTATTTATCAAACTCTTAACTTTGCGTCCTTTGCGTTGATTTACCCGCCGGAGCTTTCCTGAATTATGAAGCTTTATCGAAGCTGGTAGCTTAGGCGGGCTTAGCGTCCTCTGCGGTTAAAAATGACTTTTGAGACAGTCTCTTTCTGCTTTAAACATTTTCTATATTTCGCTTAAAATATCGGTGAATGAAAACTAAACTCTGGTTAGTTCTGGCAATCTTCCTTGCCACTATGGGAAATGCATCATCCCTTCAGCCTGATCCAGGGCTGAAAATCTGGTTCACCAGGCCGGCCGGGAACTGGAATGAAGCACTCCCGGTTGGAAACGGGAGGCTTGGCGCAATGATATTCGGAGGCATCGAAAATGAGAGGCTTCAGCTGAATGAGGAGTCGGTTTGGACAGGCCAGCCCCGATGGGATGCAAATCCCGACGCCCTGAAAAACCTTCCGAAAGTCAGGCAGCTACTGTTTGAAGGCAAATACAGGGAAGCCGAAAAACTGGCCCAGAGTGGCATCCTGGGCAAAACTGACAGAGACAATGAATCGAGCTACCAGACTCTCGGTGATCTCATCTTTGATTTCGGACCATTACGCGGAATATCCAATTACAGGCGTGAACTCGATATAGAAAATGCCGTTGCCAGTGTAGAATATACTGCAAACCAGACCACCTTTACACGTGAGGTTTTCTCCAGCTTCCCCGACCAGGCGCTGGTTGTCAGGTTAAAAGCCGACAAAAACGGAGCACTTACTTTCACTGCAAAACTATCGCGTCCCGGCAACCAGGCTAATATAGTATCGGATGGCAACCAGATAATTATGCGCGAGCATACCGGTAACGGCAACGGAGTGAGGCTGGAAGCAAGACTGGTGCTTCTTGCGGAAGGAGGGAAAATAATTTCCGGAGGAGACAGCATAAGAGTTGAAAAAGCAAATTCGGTTACTGCTTACCTGACTGCAGCCACAGATTATTTCGGGACAGACCCGGCTGAGACCTCATCAAAACAAATGGCTGCAGTTATAAAGAGATCCTATGACGATCTGAAGAAGGACCATATTGCCGACTACCATTCATATTTTAAACGGGTATCAATTGACCTTGGGTCAAGTGACGGCAGCTATTTCACCACCGATGCAAGGATCACGGCCATGCAGAACGGATATACCGATACCGATCTTATTGAATTATACTACCAGTTTGGCAGATACCTCCTTATAAGCAGTTCAAGGCCCGGGGACCTGCCGGCGAATCTCCAGGGAATATGGGCCGACGGTCTTCGTCCGCCATGGAGCGCCGACTATCACATCAACATAAACATCCAGATGAACTACTGGCCGGCTGAAATTACCAACCTGGGAGAACTGCATAAGCCTTTTATCGATTTCATTGATGCTCTGCGTCCGAATGCCAGGCGGACAGCAACGGAAGTTTACGGACTGAAAGGCATTGCTGCTCATTATACAACAGACGTTTGGCATTATACGGAACCCCTGGGTGCAATAAGATATGGCATGTGGCCTATGGGAATCGCCTGGAGCTGCCAGAATATTTGGGATCATTGGCAGTTCGGAGGCGACACAGAGTACCTGAGGACAAAGTCTTACCCGATAATGAAGGAAGCCTCGGAATTCTGCATGGGCTGGCTTGTGAAAGACCCTAAGACAGGATTGCTGGTTTCAGGCCCTACAATATCGCCTGAAAACAGCTTCATTATCCCCGGAGGAGGAGGCAATGCAAGCATGGTTATGGGACCGACAATGGATCATATGATTATACGGGATCTTCTTCAGAATACTATAACGGCAAGTGAAATCCTTGATACCGATAAGGCATTCCGGAAGAAGATGGAGAAAACCCTGGAGAATCTGACACCGGTGAAGATCGGTAAAGACGGTCGTATATTGGAGTGGTCGGAAGAATTTGAAGAAACAGAACCCGGGCATCGTCATATCTCGCACCTGTACGGGCTTCATCCCGGCGATCAGATCACGCAGCAGAAGAATCCGGAATTGCTGGAGGCCGCTAGGAAAACAATTGAATACCGTCTTGCGCACGGTGGCGGGCACACTGGCTGGAGCCGCGCCTGGATAATCAACTTCTATGCAAGGCTCAGGGATGGAGAGAAAGCTTATGAAAATGTTCTGGCCCTGCTTAACAAATCGACTCTCATCAATCTTTTTGACAACCATCCTCCTTTTCAGATAGATGGTAATTTCGGCGGAACGGCAGGGATAACGGAGATGCTTCTTCAGAGCCACGCAGGTGAAGTTGATTTGCTTCCGGCGCTTCCGTCGGCCTGGAAAAACGGGCATGTTCACGGACTAATGGCCCGGGGAGGATTCCAGGTCGATATCGACTGGGAAAACGGGAAGCTGAAACAGGTGAAGATTTTGTCCAGGCTTGGATATCCTTTGAAACTCAGCTACCATGGCAGGGTGGTTGAAATAAAAGGGACCGAAAAGGGGAAGGAATACCTTTTCAATTCAGATCTGGTTTCCAAA
>JALONU010000162.1 GCA_025454775.1 Bacteroidales bacterium
GTTTCCGGACCGGTGAGGCTGCGTTTCTTAAGCTGTGTAAACGGCAGCTGCACAACATCTCCGGATGTCATCTGTACCTTTCCCTGCAGAAGTGTAACTGTATTTGAGTTGACAACATCTATTATGGGAATTACCTTTTTGTCAAATTTGAAAGCGGTAATGGTTACCAGATCTTCAGGATAACCCTTGAATGAGACTGAACCTGAGGCATCGGTCACGGCATGTGTTATGCCTTCTCCGACAACCACAGATGCACCTTCCACCGGTGCCCCGTTCTCGTCGACAACCTTTAGGACGACGTCGAACAGCTGCCTTACTTTTTTCTCCCTCTGGCCCTGTCCGGCTGCCGGAAAGGCAAGGAGTGTGAGCAGCATGAAGAGCCCGGCAAACCTTATTGTTTTATATATATTATTGATCATATACTGTCTTTTTATATGGTTTGTTTTACCAGACCGGGTTTGCTACAAAATTCTTCATCTTCAAGGCGTCGGCGTTCAGGAACGGAAGATAATACATTCCTTCTTCCCATGCAGGCTGACGGTCTGCAGGTAGCGGGGTACGCGTATAAATGAAGCCGTCAGGGTATTCCGGTGATACAGTAGTCACCTGAGGGATGACTGCGTAAAGGGTGCTTCCCATTACCTGCGGAAGAATTGCCCATCTGCGGACATCATCATAGTAAGCCTGGTTCTCGAACGACAGTTCTATCATTCTTTCATTGCGGATCCTGTCCCTGAAGTAAGACTGGGAACCATCCCAGTTTGGATGAGTCTCAAGGTTAGGCATCCCGCTCTTGGCACGGATGACATTGGCAGCCTGAAGCGCAGTGAGAGTAGCGCCGGGAGCAGATCCGTTCGGGCCTCCGTAAGCCTCGTTGGCGGCTTCGGCGTAGTTCAGGTAAAGCTCCGAGAGGCGTGCCAGAACATCAGAATACAGAGTTGTTACACCCTGATTCTTGGTGCTGTTGCCAGGCCACCATTTCCTCATGGCATAACCTGTATAGGTTCTGCCAAGGTATGCTGTGGTGAGCAGGTCTGACGGGGTTGTTCCGTACAAATATATAGGTGCGGTACCTGCCGGAACGAATTTGCTTGAATTGGCTGTTCCTCCTCCCCATCCGGGTGCCGGGCTGCCGTTAAATATAATATCAGTATAGAACCGTGGATCCCTGTCCTTGAAGGGTGACTGTTCATTATAATGTCCAAGCGCTGTTGCAGCATCCCTTTCAGCCTGTGTCCTGAGCGGATCGCCCCACTTTGTTTCATACTTGTCGACAAAATTCTGGGTGGGGTTGATCCCCGATGCAGAAGTATGTGCCATGAAGTGTCCTCCCCAGAGTGTAGCAACCTGGCCGCTTCCGCCGCCCCAGTTCCAGCTCTGGTTACCTATATTGCGTGTCCAGATACTTTCTTCACATACTGATCTGTTGTAATAATTCAGGCGTCTGTCGTTTCCGCTGGGGTCTGTAAGTGGCAGCAACACAACTCCATTGGCGAGTGCAACCTGCAGGGCATCCCATGCAGCAACTGCAGCTTCCTGCCAGTCGGTCACCCCGTTCTTGTTGTTAAGCGGGCTGGCGGCATAGAGAAGGGCTCTGGATTTGAAAGCCTTGGCTGCCATACCGTTCGGCCTGTACATCTCATAGGCAGAATAGTCCAGAGAACCGACGGGATCCCTGCGCACTTTTCCGCAGAGGTTGAAGTAGTAGAAAGCAGAGTCGTAATCCTGGACAATCTCGTCGATATATGCGTTTTTCTCCATACGGGCAAGGTCCCAGGTTTCGTCATAGGGACCCATCACATAATCAAGGTAAGGCATCGGACCCCAGTACCTGAACAATGTCCAGTGGAAAAGTCCTCTCAGAAAGTATGCCTGTCCGAGGAAGTCATTCCTGACATCATCAGTCATATCGAGAACCCTGTCGATGTTGCGGATTGCGATATTACATACCCTTATATCGTCGAAGCATGCGCCAAGCACCGGTCTTCTGGACCCGTCGTAGCACAGCTTGCTGACGATGGTTTCCGACATGTTGCCGCTCTTCCAGGCCTGTCCTTCCATGTAACGGCCCTGGTCGCACATGTCTGTTGTTGAGTTAATGCAGTACTTCTGGTCCCAGAGGTCAACATACATGGGGCAGGCGCATTTGTAGTTCCAGGTGTCGCGCCAGCCGTTATTGTAATATTTCCTTCCATCGTAACAGGCGTCAAAGAAGAGCCTGAAATTCTGGTATTTCGTAAAAACGACATCTTCGGTAAGGCCCGATTCAGGAGCCTTGTCGAGATAATCCTCAAGGAAGGAGCAGGAGCTTGTAAACCCCAGGCTCATTCCCAATATTATAAACAGTATAAAATGTCTTTTCATAATCGGTCTCTTGAAAGTTAAAACGCAACTTTTACTCCGGCCCTGAATGTCGTCATCTGAGGATAATATCCCTGGTAGAAGTTTGTGGCTTCCGGGTCACCCTCAATAAGAGGGGTGATCGTCCAGAGGTTGTTACCCGAGAGATAGACCAGCAGGCTGCTGACGCCCATTGCCCTGTTAAGTGCATTCGACTTAAGCGTATAGCCAACGTAAAGGTCTTTCAGCCTGAGGTAGGATGCATTCCTGAAGTAACGGTCTTCGATAATGGTCTGGTAGCCCCTGTCGGCTTCACCACCACCCCACACAATGTTATCCTGGCTTGATGATCCGCTGTAGTGCAGCGTTGCATGTGTTGCATCAGGATTTGTAGGTGTCCAGTAATCGAGAGCTGATTTGTGAACCCTGAGGTCTCCCTTTATGAACTCGACCTCGAAGGCCTGGTTGTATTGAACATACTTGCCATGGTTGCCTGAGAAGAGGAAGTTGAAATCGAAATTCTTCCAGCGCATACCTGCAGAGAATGCATAAGTGATCGGCGGGTAGGTAAGACCCGGGATGGCATGCTTGTCGAGGGTGTTGATCGTTCCGTCGGCATTATAGTCAAGATACAGGTAATCACCAACATAAAGCTTTGTGAAGTCGACCGGCGAAACGTTATTGTGGATATCGTCGATGGTGGTTACATATCCGGAGTTGGTAAGCTCAACACCGTTTATTTCAAGTCCTTCGAGGCTGTACTCCGTGTTAAGCATTTCCGTAAGAGGCTTGCCTGCAAGCTTCATGTGATCGGGGAAAGCTGCCGGGTCGTCCTTGAATATGACCCTGTTCTCGTTCCAGCCGAAAACACCTCTTGCCCAGTATTCGAAGTTCTGGGTGGGAGACTTGCGGAATTCGAGTTCAAACTCAAGACCGTGCTTTTTAACTTTCCCGAGGTTTATCTCCTTGAAGCTCTGGCCGATGAGCATTGTAGTACTCTTCGGTGTAAGAAGCATCTGGTCGCGGTATTCATCAAATCCGTCAATGACGAGGGTGATAAGGTTGTTGAAGAGGCTCATCTCTATACCGAGGTCCCTCTTGTGTGCCCTCTCCCACTGAGCCATTGTGTTAGGCATCATATCCTCGCGGATATAGCCTCCGTTATCCTTGAAGTATGAGCTCTGATAGAGCCAGCGGCTGCGGGCATAGTCGCTGCCAACATAACCATCTGAATACCTTATCTTCAGCCTGTTCATCCAGGGAACTGCATTCTTGAAGAATGGCTCTTCGGATATCAGGTAACCTACAGCTACTGAAGGGAAGGTACCGAACCTGTTTTCGGGAGCAAACCTTTCCGATCCTGTATAGCCTATATTGAACTCAAAGAGATACTTTCGGTTATAGTCATACGTCACCCTTCCAACCAGGCCTTCATTATAATAAGGGAATGAAGCGCCTGAGTTTTTCTGCTGGCGGTTGAAAAGTCCCAGCGCGGAAACATTGTGCTTACCGAATGACCTGGCATAGTTCAAAGATAATTCATAGTAGAGATCACTGCTGTAGCCGTTAAGTCCTCCTGTATTAATGTCCAGTGGAGTCTGAATCCATGTGGTAGTACCTTCAGCGGGCGTCTGCCTGAACCATGGATTTGCACCAACCGCGTCTGACGGGTCATCACCCACGCGGTTGAAATAGAGGATATAATCAGGTTGAGTAAGTCCTCCTGTCATCTGGGTGTTCTCATAGTAGCTGCTGAGCCCTACCTTGCCGCTGACTGAAAGTCCCTTGGTAATGAAGTCGAGTTCCTGTTTTAATATGAGGTCGGTGAAGAGTGTTGATCCCAGGTATTTGTTCATGCTTCCTGAGATAAGCGACCTGTAAGGATTACCGGTATATTCTCCTACCGGGTAAGCAAACCTGTCGACGGGTTCAGCATCAGGATAATCGAGGTCAGGCACCATTTCCATCACCCATGCAGGATAATATGCCGGAGCCATGATACCACCCGTGGAATAAAGGTCCCTCCAGGAGCCGCCACCTGCGGTCCTCATGTTCAGCACACCGCCCACGCTCATACTCAGGGTCGTGGTTTTCGTCAGGCTGAAGTCGAGGTTGATCCTGTAGTTGAACCTGTTGTTCTTATATTGTTTGTCGTAGTAGCCGTCCTTCATCCCTACGAAGAAGCTTCCCGTATACTGGTAGCCGAAGGAAAGGAAGTACTTTGCAAACTCGGTACCACCGGTGATATTAAGGTTTGCATTGCCGACAGGAGCATAGTCATTTGTGCAGATATCGAACCAGTTCACATCGGGATATTCGAGAGCCTTGAGAGGTGTTGACGGGTTTTTCCACTGCGACAGCTGATACTGTGACTTCAGGATAGAGAAGTCCTGCTTATTCATCAGGGCAAGGTTGTACATGTTCATGGTGGTGTACGCGTCTATATGATCAGGCATTCTTGTGGCCATCTGGAATCCGTAGACTCCCTGGAAATCCATGTGCGGTTTGCCGAGAGTACCGCGCTTCGTTGTTACAACAATGACGCCGTTTGCACCCTTGGCACCGAACACTGCTGTTGCGGAAGCATCCTTGAGAACTGATATGGTATTGATCTCATTGGGGTCGAGTGAAGAGAAGTCGCGTTCAACACCGTCGACCAGCACAAGGGGTGCAGAGCCGTTCCAGGATGAAAGACCGCGGACGTACAAGCTTGCGTTGTCAGATCCTGGTTCTGCATCGGTCTGGATCGTGAGCACACCCGATAGCTTACCGGTGATGGCGTTGGTTATGTTTGTGGACCCAGCCTGCTGCAGCTGCTGGGAGTTCACCTGGGTGATGGCACCCACAACCGATTCCTTCTTCTGGGTACCGTAGCCTACTACCACAACCTCCTGGATCTGGGTGACCTCAAGGGCCAGGGCTACCGACACCGGGGTTCCGGGTGTTGCCTGGACTTCCTGTGCGGTGTATCCGATGAAGGAGATTGCGAGTGTAACAGGCTGCCTGCTTGATACAGGGATTGAGAAGTTACCGTTTATATCGGTGAGGGCGCCTACTGTTGTTCCCTTCACCAGCACGGTAACCCCGATAAGGGCTTCGCCCGTTGCAGCATCTGTAACCTTTCCGGTGAGTGTTATCTGCTGTGGTACTGCAGGGTCATCGGGGGCTGCTGCAACTGACGGATAGGCTGTCATTGAGCATAATAGAAATAAAATGCACAATTTTGTCATTATCAATGGCTTAAGCCATCGACTCCTGACAAAATTCAATCGCTTTTGATTATCTTTTTTCATGCATTTAAAAAAATTAAACATTAATAAATTAGGCCAGGTAAGTGGTTGATCGTGTAGGTTAACGGAAATCGTGTTATCCCGGTTTTCTGTGCTTTCTTTCTCTTTTCATAGGTTAAGGGTTAGTGGATTATAAATTATTGATTATTTGTATCCTGTAACGATAAGTGCAGGAGTTGTATGCTGTGCAGGACAGCACTGGTAAGTAATCTTGAAGGGTTTTTTCTGTTCATCCGGTAGTTAAAAAACCAAAAACAAATAACTAAAGCCTGTTCAGCCTCTCATATTTCCGGGCTGACAGGAGAAATCACAAAACCTTATAAATGCTTCTTAAATACCAGGTTAGGAGTATTATTAGGTTAGGGTCGCATTTATTGTCTTACAATGTTAAAAAAAATTAAATTAAATAACAAAACATTAATATGATTTTAACAACCGGCATTTGTTTAATTAGAAGCATTCTAAATTCCGAAAATTATTCAACATCACGCAACCGTTTGAAATAAGGCAGTCGCGAGTCCTGCAGTCTTGCAGTTCCCGCTGAGGCGGGATCTCCATTTCGTTCCGACCTGCGGTCTTAAGTCTGGTAGCAGTACATACCTTATATTATATTCTCTGCACTATTGACCGCATAATATATAACAGGATAATGAGATTCTTCGCTTCGCTCAGAATCTCCTGATTTTAATCGCATACTAATGATACTCTTATTATATTTACTATGAATTTCCCAAGACATTAAAATCAGGTTCTCATATGAAACGAGCGATCACAGTTCTCACAGCAGCAGCAGCTCTTGCCGTTTTCGTTAACGGCCAGGAGCTGCCCACAGGAAATCCGAAAGACTTCAGGGTAAAAACATGCCTCCACTCGGTGAGCTATATGGGTATCTGGCGAGGACAGGCCACTCTTACAGTAGATGAATTCCTGGTAAAGGCTAAGGAACTGGGTTACGATGGCGTGATGCTCGCTGCAAAAAAACCACACCTCTCAGTTGCCGATTACGACGATGCCGCACGAAAGAAGCTGCGCGACAGGATAAAGGAGCTGGGACTCGAGCTGGTGTGCCTGGCAGGTTACACCGATTTCACCGCAGGGGTCGACAGGGCAGGTATTCCCCATACGGAAATACAGGCTGTTTATGTGGGAGAGCTTGCAAGGCTTGCAAGAGACCTCGGAACAAACATGGTTAGGATCTATACCGGCTATGAACGTCCCGATATCCCCTACGACAAACAGTACGCCCTGGTGGTTGAAGGTCTCAGGATGGCAGGCACCATTGCTGCAAAGTACGGTGTGACTCTTGTAATACAGAACCACCACGATATCGCCCTCCATCACGAAGCCATGAAATGGCTGCTCGACGAGGTCAACCTTCCCAACGTGAAAACCGGCTTCGACTGCTGGTCCCCTACCCTCGAAGGACTTAGCCCGGAGGAAATACGCCAGGCAGTGCATATTATGAAACCATATCTGGTGCATACCATAACAGCCGACTATAAGGAGCTTCCCCGCTACAGGTACGATATAAACCAGACAAACTACACAAGGCTGCAGTCGCAGATGAGAGCGGTTCCGGTCGGTGAGGGCTTCCTGGATTATAAAAACTTTATCAATGC
>JALONU010000023.1 GCA_025454775.1 Bacteroidales bacterium
ACACAGGCACTGTTTGCACGCGTGGGCGGAGGTATCTTCACAAAGGCTGCCGACGTGGGCGCTGACCTTGTTGGTAAGGTTGAAGCCGGAATTCCTGAGGACGATCCCCGCAATCCTGCAACAATAGCCGACAACGTTGGTGACAACGTAGGCGACGTGGCAGGTATGGGTGCCGACCTTTACGAATCCTATGCAGGTTCAATTCTTGCAACCGCTGCACTCGGAGCTGCACTCCCTGCAGCCGTTGGGATGGCCCCGATGGAAGCTGTTATTGCACCGATGATAGTGTCTGCAATAGGTATTTTCCTTTCTATAGCCGGAGTATATCTTGTCAGAACAAAAGAATCTGCAACTCCTTCTGCTCTTCTTCGGGCACTTCTCCTTGGTACAGGCGGAAGTTCAGCCCTTATACTCGTTGTGCTGGCCATAATGGCTGCAACCGGAATGATAACATGGGGAGTCTTCGGATCCGCGGTTGCAGGTCTTCTTGCAGGCGTAATAATCGGACAATCAACAGAATACTATACTTCTGATGCCAACAGCCCCACCAAGGGCATTGCAAAACAGGCACAGCAGGGCCCGGCAACAGTGATAATTGAAGGAATGGCAGTAGGAATGGCTTCAACCTGGATACCCGTAGTGACTATCGTGGCAGGCATCATTGCAGCATTCGGATTTGCAGGAGGCTTTAAGGAATTCGCAATGGGTGTATATGGCATCGGTTTTGCGGCCGTCGGAATGCTTTCGACCCTCGGAGTTACGCTTGCTACCGATGCTTTCGGCCCGATTGCAGATAACGCCGGCGGAAATGCTGAGATGTCGGAGCTTCCCAAGGAAGTCAGGGAAAGAACCGACGCCCTCGACGGACTGGGTAATACAACAGCTGCAACGGGTAAGGGTTTTGCAATAGGCTCGGCAGCACTGACAGCCCTGGCCCTTATGGCTGCATATATGGAGGAAGTAAGGCTCTGGCTCGGAAGACTTATTGATAAGTCTCCTGATGGATTCAAACAGATAGGGGATACCCTTTTCTATAACTCATCAGTACCTTCCGTGCAGGATGGACAGACTGCCGTTAACATTACAACCGCAACTATCAGGGATTTTGCATCGGCTTACGACCTTTCCCTTTTCAACCCGATTCTTCTCGGAGGAGTGTTCGTGGGAGCAATGATGGCATTCCTCTTCAGCTCCATGAGCATGAAAGCTGTCGGCCGCGCTGCAGGCAGCATGGTTGAGGAAGTGAGACGCCAGTTCCGCGAAATACCTGGTATTATGGAAGGAAAGGCCAAGCCTGAATATGCAAAATGCGTGGCTATTTCAACTGCAGGTGCTCAGAAAGAAATGCTTGTTCCCTCACTCATGGCAATAGCAGTCCCGCTGTTAGTCGGAGTATTATTCGGAGTCCCGGGGGTTATTGGACTTCTCGCAGGAGGCATGAGCGCAGGTTTCGTACTCGCCAGCATGCTTAACAACGCGGGAGGTGCCTGGGATAATGCCAAGAAATTCATCGAAAGAGGCAACTATGGCGGAAAGAAAAGTGAACCTCATAAGGCATCGGTTGTCGGAGACACTGTTGGTGATCCTTTCAAGGATACCTCGGGCCCGGCTCTTAATATCCTTATCAAGCTGATGTCGATGGTATCGGTCGTACTCGCCGGATTGACTGTAGCTTTCAGCCTGCTGGGTTAACAGACCACAGGTAATCAAAACCTTATATTCCCCTTCTCCGGTTCATCGGAGAAGGGGATTTTATTTATTTTTGAGGAAATCCTGAATTATGACACTGCCATCACTTTCCGATATTCATTCTGCCCATGTTCGTATCAGGCCATTCATCCATAAGACACCAGTACTTACATCAGGCCAGATAGACAGGATATTCGGCTGCAGCCTGTTCTTCAAATGCGAAAACTTCCAGAAAGTGGGAGCTTTCAAGTTCAGGGGAGCGACGAATGCCGTCCTTTCGCTGAGTGCTGAGGAAAAGGAGAGAGGCGTTGTTACACATTCATCGGGCAACCATGCAGCCGCCCTTGCACTTGCCGCCTCAATGAACGGGGTGAAAGCCAGGATTGTCATGCCTGAAACAGCTCCTGTGGTTAAGAAAAATGCTGTGGCAGGATATGGCGCAGAAATTACATTCTGCAAGCCGACCCTTCAGTCACGTGAGGAAACAACACACAGGATTATTGAAGAGACAGGTGCGGTGCTCGTCCATCCCTACGATAACTTCAATGTGATCTGCGGGCAGGGAACTGCTGCGGCAGAACTGTTGGAAGAACATCCGGATCTCGATATAATTGTCGCCCCCATCGGAGGAGGAGGGCTTATGAGCGGAACATCAACCTGTGTAAAAGGACTGTCCCCTGAAACCCTGGTGATAGGCGCCGAACCGGTGAATGCAAATGATGCCTGGAAATCATTTAAAACCGGTATCCTGACACCTTCTGTTAATCCGTTAACAGTAGCTGACGGACTTCTTACATCCCTCAGCGAGCTCACTTTCGCGGTTGTGAAGAAAAATGTGGACGATATCTTCATGGTGAGTGAAGATTCAATTATCGAATGCATGCTCCTGGTATGGGAAAGAATGAAGATCGTAATTGAACCGTCATCAGCAACAGTACTTGCAGCGGTGAAGGAGAACAATGAATTCTTCTCGGGAAGGAAAACCGGACTTATAATCAGCGGTGGTAATGTAGATTTCAGGAAACTCCCTTTCAGTCAGCAACGATGAAGCGGGCAGCAACCGGATAATGATCGGAATACCTCACCTTGAGGATTTCAAACTGGCTGCTTTTCAGTTTATTGTTGTAAAGGATATAGTCAATCCTGTTGGCCGGGTAGTTACCCCTGTAAGTGAATCCTGCACCATATCCGGAGTTTACAAAAGCATCATTAAGGCCTTTTCTGATCCTCCGGTAGGAATACGAAACCGGCGTATCATTGAAGTCGCCTGCAACAATGACAGGATAAGGTGAATTATTGATCTTTTCCTTCAGTATATCAGCCTGCTGGGCTCTCCTTACAAATCCCTTTCTCAGGCTTAAGGAAAGATTTCTAACCGTGTTAATTGCCTCATTGTCATCAGGATCAGTCATCTCTTCAACGAATGAGCGCTCCATTTTCCTGAGCCTGAACGACTGGAGATGATTATTGTAAATCCTGAATGTGTCGCTGTCGATAACAATATCAGTGTAGATGGTAAGGCTCGACGATGAGGGATGTACGATCTCCCCCCTGCCGGCAACAGGATATCTGCTCAGGGTTATTATGCCGTAATACCTGTTCCTTCCTGTGGAGATGACTTTCATGTGTGACCTGTAATTTCCTCCCATGGCATCCCTGAATGCTTTCTCCTTTGTTTCCGGATCCCCGTTTATAAAGAATTCCTGGAGACATATTATGTCGGGCTTCTGTTCCCTGAGCAGCGAGATCACTTTACGTTCCGATCCGGCGCTTCGGTCTTCGTACAGGTTGAAAAGCCTCACATTGTAACTTAAGACCTTGAAATCGAATTCTTTATCATCGTGAGGCCTTCCGATTTTTATATAATTCGATAGGTGTGTGAATCCCAGGGCTATAACTGCCACTGAGATAATAAATTCATATTTCAGCAATATTGCCCAGGCGATGGCAAAAAGCATATTTATAAGCAGAAGGTAGGGATAAGCCAGGCCGAAAAGAGCAGGCAGGGCAATTTTTTCAGGGCTCACATGAACTGCCAGGTAGGAAAAGAGGAGCGAAGCGGCAAACAAAATGTTTGACGCCAGCATTACCTTATAAAAAAACTTTTTCAAGTATCACCCTTTAGTATTGCGAAATTAGCCATAATCAGCATGTTTGCCTGGCTCAGAACCTGTTTTTTGACTATCCGCGGGATTCTATATGCAAGTGCAGTTATTTGCAGGGTCAGTTTTTCTTCTGGCTTTCCCTGAAGAGCATATCTTTCTCATCCTTCGTGAGACTTTCATAGCCGCCCTTGGAGATCTTGTCGAGTATTTTGTTTATCCTGGCCTGGTGCTCGGCTTTTACCTTATTGTATTCACGGTCGTCAGCCGGTTTCCTGTAGCTTACCTTCATTTTCTTTCTCGGCCGGAAGAGTGTTGCAATCGAATCGATTATCCTGTTGAAGCCTCTTCCTATATCACGGCCCTTTCTCATGTTCACTATATAAAGGTATCCGAAGATGGCACCGCCTATATGGGCGAGCTTTCCTCCCGAGTTGACGGAGAAATCCATCACCGATGTCAGAACAAAAATAGTGAGGGCAATGTAAATGATCCTTATCCTTCCGAAAAGAAGAAGGTTTACGGTATAGCCCGGAACGTAGCTTGCAATGGCAATTACAATCGCCATCACTGAAGCTGAGGCCCCGATTGCAACCGACGAAGCTGTCTGATCGGTGAATGCAGGGAATACATTGAATGACAGGACGTATATCACGGCTCCGCTTATTCCACCCAGCAGGTAGACGGCAACCAGCTTCCTCTGGTCGAGGTATTCAAGGAATATCTTCCCGAACCAGTAGAGCCAGAGCATGTTGAAAAGGATATGCAGTGGATCCTTGTGAGTGAACATGTAAGTAATTATTGTCCATGGCTTTATAAGAAGGGATTTCAGTGAAGCCGGAATGGCCAGAATGCCTATGCTCTTCTCCATTATCACTTCGTTCTTCATCAGGAAGCCTATGGCGGAAACAATCAGCAGCACAAGGAACACTCCAATATTTATATATAGTAACCTTATCAGGTAACCTCCTTTGGAAAAGCTGTTTTTTATCTCATCCCACGGACCCATCAGTAGAGTGTTTTAGTTGTTTTCCTCCAGTATCTTATCAGAAGGTATCCGAACAGCATCCCTCCCAGGTGCGCAAAATGCGCTATGTTGCTTCCCGGCTGGGTGAAGGCGAGGATCAGTTCAATTCCTCCGTAGATAAGCACGAAATACTTGGCCTTTATAGGAATAGGTGGGAAAATGATCATCAGCTGGGTGTTCGGGAAAAGCACTCCGAAAGCAAGCAGGATACCGAAAACAGCTCCCGATGCTCCAACGGTAGGCACGTTAAGCAGCATCTGAAGCGCCTGCATGGAAGCATCTGAAAACAGCTTACCATCCTGCCATAAAGTCCCTCCCTCGGCAATAACTGTCCTGACCTCTTCCGGGGTGAGCATCTTCAACAGGTTACTGTACTCAATGGCTATGACCGATTCGTGCAGTAAAGCTGCCCCGAAACCTGTCACCAGGTAGTAAATTAGGAATCGCTTCGGACCCCACACGTTTTCAAGCACCTGTCCGAAGATGAAAAGGGCATACATGTTGAAAAGGATATGCATGAAATTGCCATGCATGAACATGTGGGAAAGAACCTGTATCGGCTTGAAGCTTTCCGACTTCGGGAAGTAAAGCCCGAGTATACCGTTGAGGTCTGTATTGAAGAAACGTCCTCCTGCCCAGTAGGCTGCGAACATTACAACGTTTATAAGTATAATGTTCTTGACAACAGGGGTCATGTTCAGAAAACCTCTTCCGTATCCGTTCATCTCTTAAGTAATAGAATATTTGCTTTCTTCAATTGACGGGCCAAAGCTAATGTTTATTCCCAAATCCGACAATTTGTCATTAACCCTGTCTGAACCTTCTGTCAAGATCTTCGATGGGTATGATGACTATTACTGGCTTTCCCCCGGGCGAGTAGTTGGGAGCCTTGCAGGCAAACAGTGAATCGAAAAGATCTTCCATTTCAGGCTGGGAAAGGGATCTTCCGTAGGGAATGGCAGAAGCTGAAGCCATGGCTGCAGCGAGTCTCTCCTTCTCTCCCCTGAGGGGGCTTTCACCCGTAGAAAGGAATTCCCCGATAAAAGCCTCCAGCAGCAATGCAGGATCAGGCGCAAAAACATTTGATGGCCGCCCCCTTATGATAATGGTTCCGGGTTCCCTGAACTCAAGTGAGAACCCAAGCACCCGGAGATCGTCTTCAAGCTCCCTTAGCACCTGCCAGCCTGCAGGCTCAGCGTTCATCGACACCTCGAAAAGCTCGGTCTGGCTTACCGGGTTGCCGAGGCTGAGGCTGTCAGAATATTTTTCAAACAAAATCCTTTCATGGGCCTTTCTCTGGTCTATTAGCATAAGACCAGATTTTACCGGGCAGACAATGTATTTATTCCTTATCTGGAAGAATCTCCTTCCTGTCTCAGGTCTTCCGTCAGGAACCTGTTCGGGACTTTCCCTTTCCAATGACGAAAATATCCTCTGCCAGCCGGTGGTGTTTTCCCGTTCCGGCATGCCTGGGGTATTCCGTCCTCCAGGGTATGCTCCCTCGCCCTCGAAAGGATTGTAATTCGGATTGATCTGAATATCAGGCTGCTTTGGAAAAGCATCTGCCTGGCTTTTTACAGGGATCTCGATAATCCCCTCATTCTCGAAATCGATCGACGGCACTATGTTGAAGCGTCCCAGGGCTTCCCTGACTGAAGCCATCAGGATCTGCCAGATCGCCCTTTCATCCTCAAATTTGATCTCCGTTTTTGTAGGGTGGATGTTTATATCGATCGTCGAAGGATCTGCTTCCATGAAAATAAAATATGTCGGGATTGCATCAGGGGGAAGTATGTTCTGGTATGCCTCGGCAACCGCGCGGTGAAAATAAGGGTGTTTCATGAAACGGTCGTTGACGAAGAAAAACTGTTCTCCGTATGTTCTCCTTGCACTCTCCGGCTTGCCGACAAACCCTTTGATAGTGACAATGCTGGTCCCGGTCTCTATGTTTATCAGATCCTGGTTTATCTGTTTGCCGAACACCCCAATGACTCTCTGCCTGAGATTTGAAGGCATGAGATTGTATACTTCAGAATCATTGTTATAGAGGCAGAACCTGATGGAGGGATGTGCCAGCGCCACCTTCTGGAATTCATTGATTATATGCCTTTGCTCGGTGTTGTCCGACTTCAGGAACTTTCTCCTGGCAGGCACGTTGTAGAAAAGGTTCTTGACCGAGAATGCTGATCCCTTGGGACAGCTGCATGGTTCCTGAGTTTCCACCCTGGAGCCGTTTATGATCACGAGTGTGCCGGTTTCATCCTCCTCACGCCTGGTCCTGAGCTCGACCATGGCCACTGCAGCTATCGAAGCCAGCGCTTCGCCGCGAAATCCCTTGGTTACAATGGCGAAGAGGTCTCTGGCCGATGAGATCTTTGAAGTGGCATGTCTTTCAAAGGACAGCCTTGCGTCGGTTTCCGACATCCCGGAACCATCGTCATTCACCTGGATCAATGTCCTTCCTGAATCCCTGATGATCACTGTCACACTTCCGGCTCCGGCATCAACGGCATTTTCCATGAGCTCCTTAACAACCGATGCCGGTCTCTGGATAACTTCACCTGCAGCGATCTGATTCGCTACCGAGTCGGGCAGAAGCTTTATTACATCAGGCATTTGCTTTCCACAAAAGTGATCCTCAAAGATAAAAATATTTAGTGGATGGGTTTTCCCTCCACCCATTGGCGGAGCCGATCGGAGATTAATAAGATTCACTATCTTTGACTAAAACGGGGAAATCATGAGACGAAGCATTTTTCTTGTTGTACTGTTTCTTGTTGTGGTTGCATGCAGCTGTTCGCGCAGGTCAAAGAATGAAGCGGTCAGCGTCATGACCCTTAATCTAAGGTATGATAATCCGCGCGACAGTATAAATGCATGGCCTAACAGGGCAGCGATGGTGTGCAGCTTCATCAATGAAGAAAAACCCGATCTGCTCGGTATGCAGGAGGTGCTTTACAGGCAGTATGAAGTGCTCGATTCCGCCCTCACGGACTATGCTTCGGTGGGTGTTGGCCGCAGCGACGGGGCCAGGGGCGGGGAAATGAACCCGGTGTTCTACAGGAAAGACAGATTCGACATGGCGCGTACGAAAACATTCTGGCTGTCAGGGACTCCTGAAATACCCGGCTCACAGGACTGGGGCGCAAACCTCCCCAGGATAGTAACATGGATGGAACTTGTAGATAAGAATACACAAAAACATATTTTCTTCTTCAACACTCATTTTGCCCACGATTCAGACTCTGCCAGAATAATGAGCTCCTTCCTCCTCCTTTCAAAGGTCGACAGCATAGCCGGCGAATTTCCCTTCATCATTACAGGCGATTTCAATCAGCTTCCGTCGAGCAAAGGCTACTCTATCCTCACCGGACCGGCTGAAAGTGTTCCGCTGCTTAAAGACGCCTACGGCATCTCAGAAAAGAAACCTTCCGGACCGGGATACACATTCAACGGCTTCTCCGACAAACAGGGCAGCGGAAGGATAGATTACATATTTGTTAAAACCGGAATGAAGGTGCTTGACCACAGGGTTATCGTAAAGAAAACAGGGAATGTTTTCATCTCCGACCACTGGCCTGTGGAAGCTGTGATTTCGATGAAATGATTATGCTGTCTTCCTGTACTTCCTCACAGCCAGGGCAGTGAATGCAGTTGCAATTATCGTAAGCGAGTAGATATCCCTGCTGATATCCTGGAAAGTCGATCCTTTGAGCATCACCATCCTGTTTATGCGCATCAGGTAAGCCATCGGGTTGAGCATGTCAAATTTCTGGGCCCACACCGGCATGCTTTCGAATGGAGTAAAGATGCCGCTCATCAGGATAAATACTATCATGAAAAAGAAGGCTACGAACATGTATTGCTGCTGCGTCGAGGAAAATGTCGAAATGAAAAGAGCAAGTCCGAGCACGGAAATCAGGAAAATCGTTGAACCAAGGAAAAGCAGTCCTGTGCTTCCTTCAAAGGGAATATTGAAGAAAATCTTCCCAAGTATCAGTCCTATTGCCAGGTCTACAAGTCCGATTACCAGGAAGGGAACCATCTTTGCAGTTATGAACTGGTACTTTTTGATCGGGGTCACGTTTATCTGCTCAATCGTTCCCATCTCTTTCTCCTTTACAAGGTTGAGCCCTGCGAGAAGGAAGCCTATGGCTGTCACCAGTATACCCAGTATCCCGGGAAGCATGTAATGCTTATAGTTGAGCATTTCATTATACCAGTACCTGTTCGTTATATCAATCTGCGGCATTGAAGAAACAAGTATGTTACCGGCATTCTCGACGAGTATGTTCATATTATAGTCGCGTATGACGCCATTCAGGTAAGCCCACGAAAGCTGGGCGGTCGTAGCATTTATGGCGTTTACCGTGACAAGAATTCTGGCCTGCCTGCCTGTGCCAAGGTCCCTGCCCAGTCCTGCCGGAATGTGAAGAACCATATCACATTTGTTCCTGTGCAGAAGACTGTTGGCTTCTTCTTCCCGGAATACGGAATATTTCATTCTGAAGAAGGTCGATCCTTCAAGCTGGTTTATCAGCATCCTCGATTCAGACGACATGTCCCTGTCTATGACACACATGTTGACATTCCTGATCTCAAAGGTCACGGCAGGCACCAGTATAAGCAACTGTACAATGGGAACACCGAAGATAGCCCTTCCGATAAATTTGTCCCGGAAGATCTGGATAAACTCTTTCCTTATAAGATATAATATCGTCCTCATAATTTCATTTTTACACCCTGGCGCCTCAATGCCTCAACGCCTCAACGCCTTTTATTCCAGCCTCACTTTAAAATTCCTTACACTCAGTCCTATGAACAATACAGTCATTAATGTCAGTATCAAAGTTTCTTTCCATACAAATCCAAAGCCGGTCCCCTTGATCATGATGTTTTTGATTATCACAATGAAATACCTGGGAGGCATTATCGATGCAACCACATCATATACTTTAGGCATGTTCTCTATCGGGAAAATGAAGCCTGATAAAAGTATCGTGGGAAGCATCAGCCCCAGGAAAGAAATGAAGATGGCCTGCTGCATGGTTCTGGAAACAGTTGAAATAAGTATTCCCAGTGAAAGGCTCATAAGTATATAAAGCATGCTTTCGGCAAGCAGCAGTGCAAGGCTTCCTTTCACAGGAAGATCAAACACAAAGTAGGAAAGCAGCAGTATCATTATAACATTGATGAATGATAAGAGAAAATAGGGTGTTACTTTCCCAAGGATGATCTGCATCGGCTTCAGGGGTGAGACCAGCAACACCTCCATTGTCCCGAATTCCTTTTCCCGGGTTATGGTGATCGAGGTCATCAGGGCACATATCAGTATCATTATCAGGGTAATGACGCCCGGAACAAACATGTAATGACCCTTGAGTCCGGGATTGTAAAACATCCTTACCTCAGGCTGGAGCAGGACTGCCCCGCTAAGTCCTGAACCTGTATATTCCCTGTTGAAATCAGTAACTATTGCCGTGGCATAATTGGTTATGAGTGTTGCCGTGTTCGGTTCTGATCCGTCGGTGATAATGATCATAGATGCTTTCCCCTGACCTGTCAGGCTGCGGCCAAAGTTCTCTCCAAAGACGATCACAGCCCTTGCTTTGCCTTTTTTCATCACCAGGTCTATATCATTATAGCTATGCAGGTCTTCTTCCCTCCTGAAGAATCCCGAGGAACATATCTTATCGGATATTTTCTGCGTCACATCATCATTCGAAAGATCGAGGAATGCCACTCCTGCATCCTTAATGTCGGTGCTTACAACGAAACCAAAAATGAGGATCTGGGCAGTCGGAATACCGAAAAGGATGATAAGTGTCCTGAAATCCCTGAAAATGTGCAGGAACTCTTTTTTTACAAAACCAAGAAACCTTTTCATAGCATACTTTTCTCAGTCATCTTGGGTCGCGCAATCCGAATGAACACTTCTTCCACCGACCCGGCATTATATTTCTTCTTGAGTGCTTCCGGAGTGTCGAGGGCAACAATCCTTCCTTCGTTCATAATGGATATCCTGTCACAGTACTCTGCCTCGTCCATATAATGTGTTGTTACAAAAACAGTTATCCCCCGGTCGGCTGTTTCGTATATCATCTCCCAGAACTGCCGCCTGGTTATCGGATCCACCCCTCCTGTAGGCTCATCGAGAAATACTATCCTTGGCTCATGGAATATCGCGATCGAAAAAGCCAGCTTCTGTTTCAGGCCGAGTGGCAGGGATGAGATCTGGCGATCACCAAATTCTTCAAAGCTCAGCCGCGACAGCAGGTTTGCCATTCTTTCCAGTATTAGTTTTTTAGTCATCCCGTAGATGCCGCCGTAAAGAGTTATATTCTCCCTTACCGTCAGATCCTCGTAAAGTGAAAATTTCTGGCACATATATCCAATGTTCCTTTTTATTCTTTCAGGTTCTTTTTTTGCATCGAATCCGGCCACCGTGACCTTCCCGGATGTCGGCTCCGACAGTCCTGAAAGTATCCTTAGTGCAGTCGTCTTTCCTGCCCCGTTCGCGCCAAGGAACCCGAATATCTCTCCCTCGTAAACCTCGAAGCTGAGATTGTCGTTGGCAACAAAGCTTCCGAATTTCTTGACCAGGTTAGTGACTGATATTACTGTTTGCCTTATCATTTTAACCCACCCCAACCCCTTGAAGGAGGGGATTATTTATATATTATATTCTGTTTTTCATAAGCTCCAGGAACCTGTCCTCAATCCCGGCTTCCGATTCTGTAATGCTGGCATTTTCAATACCCGACCTTACCAGATGTTCATTAAGCGAAGCATCAAATATGTTATTACGGATGGTCACATGCACCGAATCACCAAATGGATAGGCAGTTTCGGTGAGAGGATATTTCCGCAGGGCTTCAAGAAGCCGGTATTTTTGGGGTGCCCGCACTGCGAAAAGCTTCCTGCCGAAACCTTCCCTGATCTTCTGAGGCCTGTCGGCCAGCATTAATTGTCCTTTCTGGATGAGGGCCACACGGTCACATCGCATTGCTTCATCCATGTATGGTGTTGATACAACTATGGTTATATCATGCTGCCTGAGTTTCTTAAGCATTTCCCAGAATTCTGCCCTGGAAACTGCGTCGACACCTGTTGTCGGTTCGTCCAGAACAAGCAGTTTCGGTTTATGGATCAGGGCACACGAAAGAGCCAGCTTCTGCTTCATGCCTCCCGACAGCTTGCCGGCAAGTCTCTTCCTGAAAGGTTCGATATGGGAATAAATATCGGAGATCAGGGCATAATTTTCTCTCACTGTCGTACCAAACACAGTTGCATAGAAATTAAGGTTCTCCTCAACGGAAAGGTCCTGGTACAGGCTGAAACGGCCGGGCATATAACCAATACATTTTCTCAGCTCTCTGAAATCACCTGCCGTATTGAGTCCAAGAACAGTCATTTCCCCTTCATCGGGGTTCAGCAGGGTGGTGATTATCCTGAAAAGAGTTGTCTTTCCTGCGCCGTCAGGACCTATGAAGCCGAAAATCTCTCCCTCGTTGACCTCGAAAAAGATATCTTTCAGAGCCTGCGTTTCTCCGAATTTCTTCCCAATCCCCGATGCCCGAATAACTTCTTTCATTTTTTCCTCTGTGTCTCTCTCCCGCCTTAAGTGGATAAAATGTTCTTCTTCTTTTCTCTGTGGTCCTCTGTGGTTCTTCGGATCTACTCCGTGTAAGTTCTTCTTAAAATATAGCCTCCCCCGGCATCCCCGACTTCATCGTGCCGTCGTTCCTGACATCGATCGTCACAGCATAAACCAGTGTCACGCGCTCTTCTTTTGTCTGAATTATTTTAGGTGTGAATTCAGCTTTACCGGAGATGTAGCTTACAGTACCGGGGAAGGTCTTGAATCCTTTTTCCCCTTCATCAACCCTCACGGTGCAGCCCTGGCCGGTCTTGATACTCCCGAGCTGCCCTCCGCTTACATAAACCTTAAGACGCAGGGTTGAGAGATCAGCAATCTTTGCCAGTGGTTTCCCCGCCGCTGTTATCTCTCCCTGTTCGGCATATTTTTCAATCAAAGTGCCGGTCAGCGGACTCCTTACTATACTTCTGGCCATCTGCTCTTTCAGGGTCGCCTTCCTTGAATCATATACCGACAGCTCTGCTGCTATTGATGCCTTCTGGGTGTTGTTTGCAGCGATCTGCTTTTCAAGGACAGCAACCTGCCCTGTAAGGTCATCATATTGCTTCTTCGTCGCAGCATCATCCTTCAGCATGTTTTCGATCCTGCCGATATTAACCTTAAGGTTTTCGATCTGCTGGACAAGAATGTCGTTCTGGGCATTTATTGAGCTGATCCTCGTCCTGACACTCCTCATCCCGACATCTATTTCTGCCTTCTGGAGATGGAACAGCATCGTGTCGACAAGGGCTATGACGGTTCCCTTTCCGACCTCATTTCCTTCTGTCACATCATATTGCAGGATCCTTCCGCTGGTTTCTGCAGATACAATTACCTCTACAGCTTCGAAATTGCCGTAAGCATCCGCTTCACCTGCCTTGTTTTTACAGCCTGTCAGAATTACGGCTGCAATCATTAATAGGGACCAATTTTTCATATACCATTCATTATAATTGTTATTCAGTCATTGCGAGGAGCCCCGCCTCTGGCGGGGCGACGAAGCAATCTTTTAATCACCCCCATCCCCCCTTCACAACTTGCCCCCCAACCCCCCTAAAGGGGGGCTATAAACCCATCTTTAATTTCAGTGGGTTTCACCCCCCCTTCAGGGGGGACTGGGGGGGTAACCTCACGGTGTTTCATCCAACCCCTTCAGGGGGGCAGGGGGGTCATAACTCCTCTCCGCATATATTCAAATACTCAACCTGTGCCATTGCCAGGTTAATCTTATGTATCTCGGCGTTGATCTCTGCCAGTTTTTCCGTGTTCATTTCATTGAGGAGATCGGTTGCCGTAATTATTCCGTTTTCATACTGCGATTCTGCAGATGCAGTGATTCTTTTCCTTAGAATTACTATCTCCTTATCTGTTGCAATGAGTGTTTTAAAGCTCTCTATCTCAGCACTTTTCGCCTCCAGGAGCCTTCTGAGGTTATCCTCCAGGTCGTTCTTGCGGCTGTCGATAACCCCCTGCTGAAGGCTTATCATCTGCCTTTCATTTTTTGCTTTGTTCCAGTCAAAAATGTTCCATTTGACACCTGCCCCCAGTATATAATATGGTGCAAACTCATCCCTGAAGAAATTGTTGCCCGGAGGATTACCATAACCGAGGGTTGCAAATCCGTATGCTTTTGGCATTCTTTTGCTGCTTATCATTTCCAGGCTCGCGGAAAGCTGTTCTTTCCGTAGGTCGAAAACCTCAAGCTCCGGTCTGTTCAGTTCAGCACTGTTCAGGTTTTCTGCAGAGGGAAGGACCAGTTCCGATGAAGGATCGATTTCCGATCCTGTAAGAGAGGACAGGATTTTTACCAATGATTTCTTCCTGATCTCATTCTCACCAAGCTGCTGCTGCAGCCTGATCTTTTCCGATGTCATCACATCAATATCCGACCTCAGGATTATGCCGTTCTCAGCAGCTGAAGTCATCGATGAAATTCGTTTGCCTATCAGTTCAAGATAATTCTGCAGGAGTTGTTTCTGCCTGTCGAGAAGAAGTATATTGAAGAAATATGTGTTGATCTGGCCGCGGAGCTTGTAAAGATCTGTCTCGGTCTGTTTTTCATTTATCATCAGATCGGCTTTCTCAAGGGCTCTTGCTCCTTTTATCACCCCTCCGTCCCAGATCACCTGGTTTATCTCGAGAGCAACCTTGTATTGTTCATGCGGCATTGGCTTAATGGCATCGGCGATTCCGGGTATGGGTACAGATCCGAGGGAGGAACCCAGATCGACAACCTCGGAATTATAAATAAAGGTTCCGCTGGCATCAAGCGTGGGGAGCCATCCTTTTGACAGGTTCTGGTCCTTAAGCTGCCATATTGCAGAGTATGAGTCTTTTTCGCCTGCAATAGCACTCGATTTCTCAGCCCTGTCATAGCATTCCCTCAGGGTCAGCAATTTATTTCCCTGGGCATTGGCGATCCATGGGAAACTTATTAGCAGGAAAAACTGGAATATCCTTTTCATATCTGGTTTTCTCATTTTATTTTTTCAACGCCCTTATTACAAACTCTGCTGCAAACTCCTTCCTCTGTTCCAGGTAATCGTCGAATTTTACCCCCATTTTCTCGAAGACAGTTTCAATAATACCCCTTGCAGCAAAAGGGAAAACACTCATGGCAGCTATTGAGGTCATGATCTGGGGGATCATCTCGGGTGTGATGTTGTATTTCCTGAATTCATCCCTGTGCTGTGCTTCGAGAGTGTGCCACAGCTGATCAATATCTGCTTTCCTGATCAGCTTCCTGATCCTTTCAGGATTGCGGTTTATTTCATTCAGGAAGAAGGAGGGCAGCCTTGAATTTCTCTGCAGGAAGGAAATGTGCTCCCTGAAAAAGAATCTGATCTTTTCCTCGAGTGTATAATTCGCGTCAAGGACAGGAGCGAACTTCCTGAACATTTTTTCAGCTATCTTTTCAAAAACAGCATCAAAAAGCTTGTCTTTCGTCCGGTAATAATAATGCAGAAGAGCCTTGTTTATCCCTGCATGATCTGCTATATCCTGCATCCTGGCACCATCCATTCCCTTTTCCACGAAAACTTCCGTTGCCGATTCGAATATCTTCTCTTCCGTCTGTTTTTCCTGGTCCGACATGATTATTAACTCTTTGATTTAACCAATGGGATTAACCAAATAATTTAACCAAACAGTCAAAGATATGTCGCTTTTTTGAAAACAGCAAGTTTATCCGTGATTTTTTCATTAACTTTATATGTTTATGGCTTTAATCCTGCAATACTTCTGACTACTGTCATGGAAAACCTTTCAATAACGCACAACACCCAGGTGCTTTTCAGGAAAATCATGGGCGTAGCTGCTCTGCTACTGGGCGTACTTTATATTGTCATGGCCATCACTGAGCCTAAAGTGATCAATATCGTCCTGGCTGTGATGTGGACGGTGATGGGGTCACTTTACTTCATTTCTTCATCCGAATCAAACCGGTCCTATGTTGAACCTGGCAACGGATTTATTAAGGTCAGATGGCTTAACTGGATGAGAAATAAGGTGATAGTGGATTCGGAAATTGAAAAGGTTACATTGACAAGAATGAATATCCTGATTGACAGGAAGGACAAGAAGCAGGTCAAACTTCCTCTCGATTTCTTTGAAACCGCGCAGAAGAAGGAAGTATACCTTTATTTTATTGAACTCTGCAGGAACAGGAGTATCACTCTTGAAAATACCCTGATGTGATAGAAACAGAATCTCCTGAATTTAACCGGACACTAATGAAAAATTATACAAAATGTATTATACAAAATGTATAATAACCTCAAACGCGAACATGATTAAATACAGATTTCTTCTTCTGATAGCTGGCTTATGTTTGGTCCCCCTGCTGGGGTTGTCACAACCGCAAGGCAAATTAAAACAAGCCGCCAAACCTCTTTTTCACGATCCTGTATTCGACGGTGCCGCCGATCCCACAGTCATCTGGAATAAGAAGGAGAAACTTTGGTTCATGTTTTACACGAACCGCCGTGCAACGGCTCCCGGTCAGACAGGCGTTACCTGGGTGCACGGAACACGGATAGGCATCGCGGAATCGGCCGACGGAGGAGCCACATGGAAGTACCGCGACACCTGCGATATCCGCTACCGTCCCGACCCGGGCTATACCCACTGGGCTCCCGAAGTCGTCGAATATAAAGGCACTTATCACATGTACCTGACCTATGTGCCAGGCACCTTCACAAACTGGAACTATCCCCGATGGATCGTCCACCTTACAAGCAGGGATCTTGTGAATTGGGATTTTCAGTCCAGGCTGAAGCTTGCATCGGAAAAATGCATCGACGCCTGCGTGTTCCGCCTTCCCGATGGAACCTGGCGCATGTACTATAACAACGAAGCCGACGGCAAATCAATGTATTATGCCGACAGCCCTGACCTGTACAACTGGACCGACAGCGGCAGGAAGGTGGTCGGAGACCAGGGAGGCGAGGGGCCAAACGTTTTTTCATGGCACGGTAAGGCGTGGATGATCGTCGACAACTGGAACGGACTCGGGGTTTATTCCTCCGAAGATTTCATCAACTGGAAACGGCAGGAGAAGAACATACTTCAGGATCCGGGAACCGGTCCTGACGACGGTGTGAAGGGACAACATGCCTACGTTGCCAAAAACGGCGACAGGGCCTTCATCTTCTACTTTACCCATTTTGCCCAGGCTAAGGGATACCAGGGAATAACGGATTTCTCACGTTCCAGGAGGACTGCGATACAGGTCGCGGAACTTGAATACAAAGAAGGTATGATTACCTGTAACAGGAATGAGCCTGTTTATATCCGCCTTAAGAAACCATCGGGGGGAAAATAAGTATCTGTCAGAGTTTTTTCATCCTCAGCCGCAGGCTGTTTGTCACTACGCTTACCGAACTGAGAGCCATTGCAGCACCCGCAATCATGGGATTCAGAAGGAAGCCAGTAAAAGGATAGAGGACCCCTGCCGCAAGCGGTATACCTATTATATTATATATGAAGGCCCAGAAGAGGTTCTGCCTGATGGTCCTGACCGTCAGCCTTGACAGCTTAAAGGCTTGTGGTATCTTCATCAGGTCCGAAGAAACAATGGTCATCTTTGCTACATCAATTGCAATATCCGAACCCTTGCCCATGGCTATGCTTACATCGGCCCGGGCAAGAGCCTGGGAATCATTTATTCCGTCACCCGCCATCGCAACTACCTTACCCCTGGCGCGAAGTTCCTTTATAAAGTCGTCCTTATCGCCCGGAAGCATGCCTGCCCTGAAATTTTTTATCCCTGCTTCCCTCGCCATGGCAGCTGCACTTTGCTCATTGTCTCCGGTCAGCATGTAAACCTCGATGCCCATGTCCTGCAACTGCCTGATAGCGTCGGCCGACGACTGCCTGATCCTGTCGGACACACCGATAGCGGCAAGAGCCCTGGATGCGTCGGAAAAGAAAGAGATGCTCATGGCCTCCGACTCCCATCCGGCTGAAGATTCAAGAAGCTCGTCAGGCATAAAAACGCCTTTCTCCTGCATGAGGCTTCTGTTACCCACGTACCATTCTTCTCCGTCGAGAAGGGCCTTAATGCCCTTTCCTGAGAGTATTTCAGTGTTTACATGATAACCGATGCTTTCTATGCCCGAATCCTCAAGATATCTTACAACGGGTTCTGCAAGTGGATGCCCGCTTGCTTTCTCTATCGCGTGAAGGATCCTTCCGTATTTCCCGGCAAAGACATTCTTTGACCAGGTGAACCCTCTTACTGATGGTTCGCCGAGGGTTATTGTTCCTGTCTTGTCGAGTACAACCGTGTCAACCTTTAAGGCAGTTTCAAGGCTTTCGGCATCTTTTACAAGTATCCCGTTGTCAGCTCCCTTTCCAATCCCAACCATTATGGCAGTAGGAGTGGCAAGACCAAGAGCACAAGGGCAGGCAATTATGAGCACGGTGACAACCGATAACAGGCTGTGCACAAGAGCGTTCTCCTTCGCCAGAAGCAGCCAGGCGATACCGCTGATTATTGCTATTCCGATAACAACCGGTACGAATATCCCGGCGATCTTGTCCACCAGGTGCTGAACAGGGGCCTTGCTGCCCTGTGCCTCCCTGACCATCCTGATGATCTGGGCAAGCATGGTTTCACTGCCAACCCTTTCAGCCCTGAAGTGAATGCTTCCACCATGGTTTATCGTTCCCGCAAATACCTTTGAACCAACTGTCTTTTCAGCAGGTACAGCTTCACCGGTAAGCATGCTTTCGTCGACGAAGGTAAACCCGGAGACTACTGTCCCGTCGACAGGGATCCTGAGACCGGATTTAACCAGTATGATATCATCCTTCTTAACTTCAGCAGCAGGTACTTCGATATATTCACCGCTCCCCTTCACCACTGTTACTGTCTTCGACTGCAATCCTATAAGCTTTCTGAGTGCAGCCGAAGTGCTCAATTTAGCCCTTTCCTCGAGATATCTTCCAAGAAGTATGAATGTAATAATGACGGCCGACGCTTCAAAATATACATGTCCGTGAAGCCCCTGGCTGCTGAACATATGAGGAAAGAAGGTGATTACGATACTGAAAAGATAGGCTATCCCTGTGCTCAGGGCAACAAGCGTGTCCATACCTGCCGATCCGTGCCTGAGCTGCCTGAAAGCCCCGGCCGGGAACTGCCTTCCGAACCAGAACATAACCGGTGTAGTCAGGGCCATCATTATGTAATTCGCATAGGGCATGTTCATGAAGGTCATTGATATTATCAGGAGGGGCACGCTGAAAACTGCTGCTCCGGCTGTATTCAAAAGGGCCGCCCGGAGGGATTCCTTATGTGCAGCTTCCTGGAGTTCGAAGCTGTTCTCCTCATCTGTGATTATATCGTAACCGATAGTCTGTACAGCCTGTCTCAGCTCGGGGGGCGAAATTTCTTCCGGGTAGTATTCGACTTTCAGTGAAGCATCAGCATAATTCACGGCTGCAGATTTTATTCCGGGAAGCTTCCTGACAAAGGTCTCGGTCTTAACAGCACACGATGCACAATGCAGTCCTGTTACAGGGTATCTTTTTGATATTTTTACCTTTCCTGCCATAGTTCTATAAACCGAACATCCGGGACCGGAAAAAGTTGAGTTCTGAACAAAAAACTATAGATTTGTAAGATCTATTCCCAAATATAGATCTAAAAATCATATACATATGAAATGGCAGGGCAGACAGGGAAGCGGAAACGTTGAGGACCGCAGAGGAATGTCTACGGGTAAAATGGCTCTTGGAGGAGGCATTGGAACGATCGTTATCGTGCTGCTGGTCATGCTTCTCGGAGGTGATCCTTCTACTGTTATGAACAACATGCCGGTCAGCGGCACTGAAGCCGGAACAACGGAGTTTAGTGAGGAGGAGCAGCAACTGGCACAGTTCGTATCGGTGGTATTGAAGGATACTGAGACAGTTTGGGGCAAGATATTTGAACAGTCCGGGTCAACATACAGGATGCCTAAACTTGTCCTTTTCAGCGGGCAGGTACAGTCGGCGTGCGGATATGCAACAGCCTCCAGCGGCCCTTTTTACTGTCCCGGCGACGAAAAAGTATATATAGACCTCTCTTTCTGCAATGAGCTGAAGTCCAGATTCGGAGCCTACGGCGATTTTGCCATTGCCTATGTCATCGCACATGAGGTGGGTCACCATGTTCAGAATCTGCTCGGCATCCTGGAACAGGTCAACTCCCAGCGATCGAAGATGAGTGAGACAAGGGCCAACCAGCTGCTCGTGAGGCTCGAGCTGCAGGCAGATTTTCTTGCCGGGCTCTGGGCACATCACGAAGAGGGGATGGGATACCTTGAAACCGGAGATATAGAGGAAGCCCTGAACGCTGCTGCATCTGTAGGCGACGACGTTCTCCAGAAAAAATACCAGGGACGTGTTTATCCGGATTCCTTTACTCATGGCACCGCTGAGCAGAGAAGATCATGGTTCCAAAAAGGCTACCTCACCGGCGATATAGACCAGGGCGACACTTTCAACGCGGATATATAATCCGGCTACCGGCTACCGACTTTAAGGTATATGTTAATAAGTCGCGGGTGTCTTAAAAGTTCGTTTTGACCATAAAAACCGCCGCCAGCTACCTTCATTAGGGAGAAAACACAAAGCTAATAATCAGATAAAAAGCACTTTGCGTTCTTTGCGTAATCCCGATAGCTATCGGGACTTTGCGACCTTTGCGGTTAACACTGGCTTGGTCCCGATAGCTTTCGAAATGTGATCCGTCACTATATTTTTTGTAAAAAAATCAAAAAACATTTGCATTATTAGAAATTAATATTTTATATTTGCAATATATAAGATAATTAAATATATAAAAAGTATGATATCTGCCGATTTACTGAAAGGATCCCTGAAGACAATAGTTCTAAAGGTATTGAAGGAAGAAGGGCCCATGCATGGTTATGCGATCACAGGGAGAGTGGAAGAGCTCACAGGGGGGAAGATTAAGCTGACTTACGGAGCGCTGTACCCGGTTCTTCACAAGCTCGAAAGCGAAAAGGTGCTCGTCACGACCTCCGAGAATTACAACAACCGCATCAGGATATATTATTCGCTTACACCAAAGGGAGAATCGCTTGTTGCAGAAAAGATCAGGGAGATGAAGGAGTTCATCGACTCGCTTCAGTGGATTATTGAACCAAAGCCCGGATTAAGCCATGCCTGAGCTTTCCCTGAGCGATATTGACCAGATAAGCAGCGATGTAAGGAGCCTGGAGATCACTTTCTCCCATCTTTCCGACGAGCTGATCGATCATATATGCTGCGACGTGGAAGCTGAAATGCTGAAAGGTATTTCATTCTCAGAAGCATATAGGAAGATCAAGCAGAAAATCGGCTCCGGACGCAGGCTTAAGGAAATTCAGGAAGAAACGCTATACGCAGTTGACTCTAAATACAGAAAAATGAAAAACACAATGAAGATCTCAGGCGTGGCCGGAACGATACTTTTCGGCTGTGCCGCGTTGTTCAAGATAATGCACTGGCCCATAGCCGGTGTGTTAATGACTATGGGCGCCCTCATTCTGGCACTTGTCTTTATGCCGTCGGCACTCAGCGTACTCTGGAAGGAGACGCACAGCAGGAAGAGACTGTTTCTCTTCATCTCAGTGTTCTTTGCAGCGCTGTTCTTCATTAGTGGCATCCTGTTCAAGGTCCAGCACTGGCCGGGAGCAGGGCTGATCCTGACGCTGGCAGGAGTTTTTGCGGTCCTATTCTTCATACCTTCGCTACTCTACTCCAGCCTGAAGGATCCGGAAAGCAAGCCCCGAAGACTTTTATACGTCCTGGGGGCCATTGGGATCATGCTCTTTATCTCAGGCTACATATTCAAGATGCAGCACTGGCCCATGGCAGCACTCCTGTTATTTCTCGGTTTATTTATACTCTTTGTGGTAGTCCTTCCCTGGTATACCCACATGACCTGGAAAAACGAGAATTTCATCAGGGCGGAATTCATTTTCCTGGTGGTCGGTTCCATGGCTGTCATTATTCCTGCTTCGATGGTGGCAACGAATATCCAGAGGACCTTCGACAATGGGTATTTTACCAACCTTGCCCAGCAAAAAGCCGTATATGATTATTTAAGTGAAACCAATGCCAGCCTGATGGAGATGTACTCCCGTTCATTCGGGAATGAGAAAATGCAGCAGCTTCATTCAAAGACAGACAGCCTTATCAGAATAGTGAATCAGGCCGGGTCAAGACTTGTTTCCGTCACTGAGACAAAGAGGAGAGGGTTAGCCGCAAATACGCCCGGTATTGATCAGGCAGCGGATGTTCAGCCTGTCAGCTACGAAAATCTTTCCAATCCTTTCAATATGTACGCCGTGCAGAGCATGCTAAGTCCCGGGACCAAACTCCGTACAGAAATTGAAAGCGCCCTTCAAGCCTATAAGACATTTCTTACAGGCATAATACCTTCTGAGAAACTGCCAGTGACTGAAGGCTTGCTTGATCCTGCCGCATTCCTTCCGCTTTCTGCCGAAGGGAGCAGAAAAATCTCGATGATCTCAGGGCTCCATTCCCTGGCCCTTCTGAAGAACGCTGTGCTCACGGCAGAAAATTCTGCCCTGAAAAGCATTATTGATTCAATAAGTAACTAAATATGGTTGTCATGAAGAATAAAGTCAATATAACCTATATAACGGGACTGGTCACCACCATGGTGGTGTTCACGGGTATCCTGTTCAAGGTACAGCACTGGCCGGGAGCCGGATATTTACTGATACTTGGCATACTGTTGCTCGTGTTTGTTTTCCTTCCCGCTGCACTGATCAGTAATTACAAATCCCGGGGTACAGGTGATTACAGGATACTGTATATCGTTACCTGGATCAGCTGTTTTATCGTCTTTACAGCAATGCTCTTCAAGGTACAGCACTGGCCCGGAGCCGGATACCTGCTCATGATTGCACTTCCCTTCCCTTATCTCGTTTTTCTCCCGGTATTCCTTATCGTCACAGGCAGGGATAAATCACCCAACATCTACAATACGGTTGCGGTTCTGTTCCTGCTGGCTCTTATCTCGGCATTTTCCGCCCTGCTTTCGCTCGGCGTCTCAAAGGAAAGAACCCTCGACAGCCTGACGATCAGCTCGGCTTATAACCGGATTGAAAAAGTCTATGCTGAGCTGCCGCCTGCCGAAAGCGGTTCGCAGCTAATAATAAAAGCTGATCAGGCAATCAAACTGGTAGATGAATACAGGGAGATCATTTTCGCTCATGAAGGGATCACTGAGGAACAGTGGGTCAGAAATCCGGAGATCCTGATGGAACCCGGTAACCGCAAGGCACAAAAAGCAAGGTCTTTCTCAGGCAGGGAAGGCCAGCTTCACGGAGAACTGCAGGCCGCTCTGTCGGATATGATCATGATGGCTGAAAACGATCCTGGCCTTAAGATTCTTGCTCCGCGGTTAAAGGCCATCTTTAACATGGTGCATTCACGGGGCGAAGGGTATATCTTCGCAGACCCCCTGTTTAAAAGTGATGTCAGACCCTGGGTGCATGCTTACCTGGATGGCCTTGAAGTAAACCTTAAACTGATCAGGACGACACTATAACGGAGAGAGATTAAACATCATCACTTGTTACCTCAATCAGGTCGATCCTGACATTGGTACGGGTGCCGGCTGAAGGATCATCAGTATAGATCTTTGCCATATACTTTCTGCCACGGGTGAGAAAGGAAAAATCAATGTCGATCTCCCTTGCCTGTGATCCGTTTATTCCGCCGATGAACCATTCATCACCTTTTCGCCTTGCGATCACTCCGTATTCGCCAATACGGGAATGGAGAACCTTAGTTTCATTCCACACGGTGGGCACTTTATCGAAGAATTCCATTTCGGGTTCATCGCTGAGGTAGTTCGGTTTGCCCGAAAGTTCATATTCCCTGCCGGCCGGAACAAGCCTGTCGTACCAGTACAGGAACTGAAGAGGGCTGAAAATACATACTGCCTTGGCCAGCTGGGATGCATGAGACCCCATTTTTTCATTCACTCTCCTGTCGAAATAGCATATCGTATTGTCGCCTGCGCCGGCAAGCATACGAGTGAACATCGTGATAAGTGTGTGGCTGTTTGGAGGACTTTCCTCATCGCCACGGATACCTTCCTGGGTGAGAAAATTGGGATAAGTACGGGAGTAACCAGTGGGCCTGTATTCATCATGTACATCAACAACCAATTGAAGATCAGCACATCTCCTTATGGCTTCATGCATCCATGAGGTTGCCTTCTGCGTTCCGACCTGGACAAATCCGAACTTGATACCGGAAACGCCCCAGCTGCGGTAAAGTGGCAGAAGCTCATCAAGCTGTCTCTCAAGAGCTCTTCTGTTTACATAGAGAAGGACTCCGATACCCTTAGACTTTGAATAGGAAATAACCTTTTCGAGGTCCAGCGGACCTGGGGATCTTCTGGGATCTACATTCACTCTCCTCGCGTCAGATGAATCATCATATTCAT
>JALONU010000163.1 GCA_025454775.1 Bacteroidales bacterium
AAAAACCGGTCTTGTTCTGAAAGTACCCGTGTACCCTGTAGGGTATTTTTCTTATCTCATTACCAGCTTCCATAGCTAGTTTCTTCACTTCAGGATCGTCCTCAAAATAGATCAGGGTGCCGCCCGGTGTAATCTTCTGAATGAAAATCCGGAACTGGTCGAGGTAATTTTCAAACGTAGGGAAGACGTTCATATGATCCCATCCTATGCCGTTCAGCACGGCTATATCAGGCATGTACAAATGGAATTTCGGCCTCCTGTCGAGGGGAGAAGTAAGATATTCATCACCTTCAAAGATGGCGTACTTTGAATCGTCCGATAATCCGACCATCGTTTCGTAGCCGTCTATCTGCGACCCGACCATGTAGTCGAATTTTAATCCTGCATGCCTGAAGACACTCATTATCAAGGCGGTAGTGGTGGTCTTGCCATGACTGCCGGCCACCACTATGCGTTTCTTTGTTTTCGTCTGCTCGTAAAGGTATTCGGGAAAAGACATGATTTTAACACCCAGTTCCTCCGCCCTGACAAGTTCAGGGTTTTCTTTCCTGGCATGCATTCCCAGGATGACTGTGTCTGTATCCTTTGTTATCCTAGCAGGATCCCATCCTTCGGTGGAAGGTAATAGTCCGTACCGGGCAAGCCGCGACCTGGAGGGCTCGAATATCTCATCGTCAGATCCGCTTACTGTATATCCTTTCTTATGAAGAGCGATGGCAAGATTATGCATCACCGCACAGCTTCTTCACTGCTGTGGTATCGAGAGACTCCGATCCTTCCGGAAGAAGATAAACGGTCAGAGCCGCAGCAGTGTTTGCAGGCACTGTGGTTTCAAAACCCACAAAGGTTGTGCCCGGGTTTGAGGCATCATAGGAGTTGGGAGACGTTGTGCTCCAGGTTTTCATCGTCACTCCCTGCGGTTCCCTGACCCTGATATACATTTTCTTCCCGTTCTTTGAAAGCATGGCGCTGTTCGAACCATAACCTTCAACTGTAGCCGAGGTAAGGAGATTCCACCTTATAACCGCCGGTGAACCTGTAGTTTCTATTTCGTCCCTGACCATAACGAATTTGTTATTCACAATGGCAATACCCCTGACAGCTTTTTTCAGCTGGCCGCTGTAGACGCCGCTGATGTCGGATATGGCGTTCATCATTGCAGGATTGTCCGACCAGCTGTCTATTTCTGCCGTTCCTGGAGCTGATCGTTAATGGTGAGCGTGCTGTGAGCCTTGTTATTGTACCTGAAAACCTGCCAGCGTTCTGAGTTCTGGGCTCTGTTCCAGAGATCTACTCCGGCAGATTCGAGCGAGTTATAATCCTGGCTGCCGAAATCCATCACCCACCTTATACCCAGGGCATCCATGACAAACGATCCGACATCCATATGACCGTGGTTCACATAGGGAGATCCGGCCTTGTATCCAATATGGATCGCATTCTTGTCCGACCAGGAAGTCCTCATAAGCGCCACGGGATTATGACCCTGTCCGACCCATATTTTCGCTGCAGGTTCCGAAATGGTATTAGTGGAAAGGCCTGCGCTCCAGATCATCAGCGACGGCATGAACCTGTCGGAAGGAAGTGTTTTATTTTCAAGGAAATATTTCTCCGACCAGAGCACTGTGGGATCATTAAGCCGTTTGGCAAACCAGAACATTGCCACGTTGGTATTTGCACCGGATCCGCAATCGGAATAATTGAAAGGCACCCCCGTGGGTCCGGTCATATGTTCAAGATAAGCTGCTGTTTTAAGAAAGCCTTCCGACTGGGGCGGGTCATAAAAATCGCCGAATGCTTTCTCCATGGCACTAAGGAACATCACATGAAAACTTGTTCCGTATCCCCAGTAACCGTAACCTTCAGGATATGCACCGTCGGGATTATATTCATTCATCGGCAGTGCAGTTGAGAGAACCGCACGGTCGATGATCTTCCTGGCAAGTTCCCTGTCGTCCTCGAAGATGGCAAGAGCCCCGAAAACCATTCCGGCATTGCATACCTGGTTCCAGTTGTTGGATCCATTAGCCCACCCTGAATTCTGGGGGAGAAGGGAAGGGTTGAGTCCTTTGTTTATTATCGCATCTTTAATCTTAGCCCGTGACTCTTCGGAAAGCTTTTCAAAAAGCCAGTCGTAGCCTATTGCCACTGCCATTGTCATCTCTGCAACATCGAGGAAATGACTGGGATTCCAGTCGCTGAATGCCGAAACGGCGAGCATCTCCTGCTCTGCCCTTGCCAGGAACCTTTCATCCCTGGTCATCCTGTAACTATAAGAGAGGTAATATATTCTCCTCAAGGCCTCTCTCGATTTGTCAAGCAGTCTCCTTCCGATAAGAACCCTCTCAACAGGAGGAAGTGTAAGCATGGCTTCACTTTTGTCGAGGATGTAACTGCTGACTGTCAGCCACCTTCGGTCGGCATCCATGTTCTTGTCAATAAGGGCTTCTTCTCCCTTCAGAAGCAGGATCCTGGGGTGGTCGGGAGGTTCTCCGGAGACCGCATTGTCTGACCCTTTGCAGGCAGTGAGTATACTTATCAGAATTATGCTGAAACTGAACGAGGCCAGAATTCTTTTCATCTTCGTGTTATTTTGTGTTGTAAAGTAAATCAAAAAACCGAATCCAGATTCTAAAGTCTTATATTTGCAATTACCAGGCTTTTCCTGCAGTCTCATGAAGACTCCATTCTACAGGCACAATTACAGGGGAGGTCACCAGGTGGCGCTTCTCAGCAGCGGCGAACCATTTTTTGCCGCTGTGGAAAAGCTTATAGACGAAGCAAGGCATTTTATTCATTTCCAGGCTTACCTTCTTGATGAGGACGAAACAGGCAAAAGGATAGCCGAAGCCCTCATAAGGGCAGCCGGCCGTGGAGTGAGAGTATACCTTCTCCTCGATGCCTATGGAACAAAATACCTTTCAAAGGAATTCGTCGATAGTATTGAGAATGCCGGTATCCTGTTCAGGTTCTTTTCACCGACACTCGTCACGAAGGGATTTCAGCTGAGCCTCAGGCTTCATTCAAAAGTAGTGATGGCTGACGGAGAAGCTGCCATCATCGGCGGGATGAACTTTGCCGACAGGTATCATGGCACGGCTTCGAAGAAGGAGTGGCTCGATTTTGCTGTCTCGGTCAGAGGCCCTGAATGTGTGCAGATCCTTGCCATCCTGAAGCGCCTTTGGAATAAAACTTTTATCAGCAGGGGAGAAAGCTCGCGGGAGATAATCCGGGAGCCGTTACATTATCCCGACGACGTTAAGATCAGGGTTCTTCAGAGCAACTGGTACAGGAACAAGACGGAGATACTGAAGAGCTACCGCTCGGCAATAAGACATGCCCGGGAGAGGATACTCATCATGGCAAGCTATTTCCTTCCCGGCAGGAACGAGAGGAAACTCCTGAAAAACGCAAGCCAGCGCGGTGTCGAGATAACCATAGTGCTGGCAGCCGAATCGGATGCCCCGATGTTCGACAGGGCTACCCAGTTTTTTTATGACTTCATTCTCCGCAACAGGATAAGGATCTATGAGTACCTGCCTTCAAACCTTCATGCCAAGGTAACGACAGTCGACGGTAAGTGGAGTACAATAGGAAGCTATAATATCAACCACATAAGCGACTATGCGAGCGTGGAAGTTAATATAGGGATCCTCGACGAACCTTTCGCGGTCAGCTTCGAGGAAACAATCCGCTCAATAATCAGGAATGACTGCAGGGAAGTTACCTTCGAGGAATTCGCAAGGAGGCGCAGATGGTACAGCAGGCTGGCCGGATGGATCTCCTACCAGATGATAAGGCTTGGAATGAGGCTGATGTACCAGCTTACACCAAAAAAGAACAGGAAACAACCATTATGAAGACAGATCTTTTCAATATTTCAAATTTTAAGGTCGACGGAGGAGCAATGTTCGGGGTGGTGCCTAAAGCTCTCTGGTCGCGTGTTTACCCGGCCGACGTGAACAACCTGATAGTGCTTACACTCAATTCAATAATAGCTGAAACCGACGGACATGTGGTTCTTGTCGATACAGGCTGGGGCGACAAGCAGGATGAGAAATTCTTCAGGCATGTTCACCTGCATGACGGGGAGGGTCTGACTGAAGGACTGAGAAAAAGAGGATATAAACCGGAAGACATCACCGACGTTGTCCTTACTCACCTGCATGCCGACCATTGCGGGGGATGTGTGAAGAACAGCAATGACGGAGGCTATGAGCTTGTCTTTCCCAATGCTGAATATCATGTTAGCAGGGCTCAGTGGGAGTGGGCAGTTAAGAACAACCTCCGGGAAGCCGACGCCTTCCTCGAGGAGAACATCCTGCCCCTGGAGCAGAGCGGAAGGCTCAGGCTTGCCGATGAGGAAGGAGAACTTTTCAGGGACTTCTCCGTAAGGATCTGTTATGGTCATACTCAGGGACTGATGATCCCGGTTATCAGTTACTCAGGAAGGAAATTAGTCTATACAGGCGACCTGATCCCGACAATTGCACACATACCGCTGATCTGGAACATGAGCTACGACATTGAGTCGCTGAAAACCATTGAAGAAAAGAAGAGCATTCTCCAGGAAGCTCTCGACAATGACTATATTCTTGTCTTTCAGCATGATGTACACTTTGAGTGCTGCACGCTTACCATGACTGAGAAGGGGATCAGGGCGAAGGATAAGTTTCAGTTCAGGGAGATTGCTTCGTAGTCCCGCCTCGGGCGGGCCTCCTCGCAATGACCGTGCCCTTAATGAAGTTTTGTGTATTTACGTGGAGGGATGTATCAAAAGAAGAAACCCATTAACCGCAAAGGTCGCAAAGTCCCGATAGCTATCGGGATTACGCAAAGAGCGCAAAGTGTCATTTGTCAAATTATTAACTTTGCGTCCTTTGCGTTGATTTTCCCGCCGGAGCTTTACCTGAACGATGAAGCTTTAACATAGTTGTTATTATAGGCGGGCTTTGCGTCCTTTGCGGTTAAAACTTTCTTTCGAAACACCCTCTTCGAAGCAATCTTTTAACAACACCACTACCCATATAGATTCCCTACAAACAACCTTTTATCATTGTTTGTCTTGCGTTTTGTTATTAAATTTGAATAAAACAACTAGTCTGTTCTTAATTCATTCATTGTTAAATAATTAACAAAGTCATGGCAGAATTCATATACGAAAAGCCTTTCCAGCCGGAGAAGGACACGACAAAGTACAGTCTCCTCACAAAGGATTATGTAAGCACTGTCGAGGCAGGAGGGAGAAAGATCCTGAAGATAGATCCCCGCGGACTTGAGCTTCTTGCCAGAACTGCAGTTTCGGATCTTTCATTCTACCTCCGGACTTCACATCTCCGGAAGCTTGCAAAGATCCTCGAAGACCCGGAGTCGACCGACAACGATCGTTTCATTGCCTATGTGATGCTTCGAAACTCAGTCATCTCGGCTAAAGGGGACCTGCCGTGGTGCCAGGACACAGGTACGGCGATAGTGATTGGCAAGAAAGGGGAACAGGTATGGACCGGCGTCAACGACGCGCTTTACCTTTCGAAAGGCATCTTTGAAACATACAGGGACAAAAACCTGAGGTATTCACAGGTTGTTCCCTTTACAATGTTCGAGGAAAAGAACTCAGGAAGCAATCTTCCTGCCCAGATAGACATTTATTCAACGGAAGGGGACACTTACGAATTTCTCTTCATCACGAAGGGTGGCGGCTCAGCCAACAAGACATTCCTTTACCAGCAGACGAAGTCGCTGCTGACCGAAGAAGGGCTGACAAAGTTCGTAAAGGAAAAGATTAAGGAACTCGGAACTTCAGCATGTCCTCCATACCACCTTGCTCTTGTGATCGGAGGGACCTCCGCTGAGGCAACGCTTAAAACAGTCAAGGAAGCCTCAGCCGGATATCTCGATCATCTTCCGACAAGTGGCAGGGAGAGCGGCCGTGCTTTCCGCGACCTGGAATGGGAAGCCAGGATTGAAAAGATCTGCCATGAATATGGAGTGGGTGCACAGTTCGGAGGCAAATATTTTGTTCACGATGTACGTGTAATAAGGCTGCCGAGACACGCAGCATCCTGCCCGGTAGGTCTTGGGGTGAGTTGCAGCGCCGACAGGAATATAAAGGCAAGGATAACCGGAGAGGGGATCTTCCTGGAAGAGCTTGAAAAGAATCCTGCACGTTTCCTGCCCGAAAAAGCACCGGAGCTTGAGAAACCGGTTGAGGTTAATCTCGACAGGCCCATGAAGGAGATCCTTGCGCAGCTGACGCTTTACCCTGTCAAAACCAGGCTCAGTCTTTCCGGAACACTGGTGGTGGCGCGCGACATAGCCCATGCCCGTATAAAGAAAATGATAGATGAAGGCAAGCCGATGCCCGAATATTTTAAAAACCATCCGGTTTACTATGCAGGACCAGCAAAGACACCTGAAGGAATGCCTTCGGGGAGCTTCGGTCCTACAACTGCCGGGCGAATGGATACTTATGTGGAACTCTTCCAGAGCCTGGGAGGATCGATGATCATGTTGGCAAAAGGAAACAGGGGCAGATGCGTCATCGATTCATGCAAAAAATACGGAGGCTTCTATCTTGGATCCATCGGAGGACCTGCTGCAATCCTTGCCGCTGAAAACATTAAATCAGTGGAAGTAGTTGATTTTGAGGACCTGGGGATGGAAGCTGTCAGGAAGATCAGGGTTGAGAACATGGCTGCCTTCATTCTCACCGACGACAAGGGGAATGATTTCTTCGATGAGTATAACCGGTAGGATTACACGTACTCATCCCCCCTGCCCCCCTTCTCTTCTGAAAAAAGAAGGGGGGTGGATCTTCGCATTAATTTGATTATCAATAGAGTAATAATTATTTCTCCCCCTCGTTGCGTTAGCAGAGAGGGGGATTAAGGGGGTGAGTTCGTTTAAGCAAAAAGGATTCCCGGAGCAAAAAGGGAATTGAACTTAAAAGATATTTTTCTATCTTGAGGCGGTCATTTTTTGTTATGAAGAAATTCCTTGTCTGGACTCTCCCCGGTCTGATAGCAGGGGCATTGCTGATAATCGGAGGGAACAAAGCTCTCGACAAAACCTCGACAAATGAGTACTGTATGTCGTGCCACATTCACCCGGCCGCCGACATGTCGTGGAAGCGTTCGGTACATTATGAGACTCAGTCGGGATACAGGGTGGCCTGCGTGGAATGCCATCTGCCGCCAAAGGGAGAAGGTTACCTGTGGGCAAAGGCAACGACCGGCCTGAGGGACCTGTGGAGCTTTTACACAAAGGACTCCGCATCGTTCGACTGGAACGAAAGGGGAAGACTTGAACACGCCCGCATTCATGTTTACGAAAGCAGCTGCATCAAATGCCATGAGAATCTTTTCCCGCTTAAGCTGACAAAAGAAGGTGAAGACGCTCATCTTTACTATAAGCAGACGAAAAAAACACCCGACCTGCATTGCATAAACTGTCATCTCAACTCAGGACATTATATCGAAGGCTATACTCACGGCAGCAATAAAACATTCGGAGCAGTCTCGTCGGCACCAAAAGAGATATTCAAAGAGCCTGTGAAGGTTTCGGAATTTTCTTCCTTCACTGAAACGATACCGAATTCTTCAGTTTCATTCAGGATGATAGCAATACCCGGCGGCAGATTCACAATGGGCAGCCCTGAAAGCGAACCTTACAGAAAAGCTGATGAAGGACCTGTCCGTGAAGTGGAGCTAAGCCCCTTCTTCATGGCGGAGATAGAAGTTTCGTGGGATGAGTATCTCGCATTCTATGCACAGACAGCTGCAGAGGGACGATCGACTGATACGGAAGGTCTGAGAACCCTCAAATCCGAAGGTACGGATGCTATCTCGGGAGCCACCCCGCCTTACGGGCAGCCTGACCAGGGCTGGGGCATGGGACAGAGGCCCGCCATATCCTTCTCGTACCATGCTGCGGAAACATACTGCAAATGGCTGTCCCAGGTCACGGGAAAAACATACAGGCTTCCCACCGAAGCCGAATGGGAATATGCCTGCAGGAGCGGCTCAGCAGGCCCTTACTTTTTCCCCGGCGATCCACTGAAATTTGAGAAAACAGGACTGAAGGCAAAACTATCGCGGAACGACACAGCCATTATCAACACATATGTTATTTACAGGGAGAACAGTCCTTCGAAAACACAAGAACCATTGAGAGTGAAACCAAATCCCTTCGGGCTCAGGAACATGCTGGGAAATGTAGCAGAATTCTGTTCCGACTGGTACCAGGCTGAGACCTATGCCCAGTACCCTGAAGGAATTCTCAGGGATCCCACCGGACCTGA
>JALONU010000288.1 GCA_025454775.1 Bacteroidales bacterium
AGAGAAGGATGGAAGGGGGGGGTGAGTACATGTGTCTTTTTTTTGTAATTTTATACTGCTTATCAAATTCATCTGCAATAATATGAGATCCATCAAATCCCTTCTGCTAATTGCACTATTTCTTTTCACTGCCGCCTGCGGTCAAAAAGATAAAACATCTCAAAATACTCTGACCCTCAGAGAACCTGTTAAACAACTGGCAATAGTTCCTGTTGATAAGGGATTTAGTGAATATATTTCGGCATATACTTCCGGGATTGTCCCCGCAAATGCGGTTTTGGAGATCAGGTTTACTCCCGGGTTTACTGCTAAAGCTGACAGGAATTCCACTGCCGGACTCTTCACCTTTGACCCTTCAATAAAAGGCAAAACAGAGTGGAAAGACGATAATACTCTCATTTTTACACCGTCAAAGATCCTCGACCCCGGAAAAACATATACCGGAGAGGTTAATCTTTTCAGGATCGGTGAGGTTCAGGAGAGGCTGAAGGTTTTTCCACTGAGGTTTCAGACTCTCAAAAAAGATTTCAGCATAACTACAGGAGCTCTCGAATGTCCGGCCGGTGAAGAGAATACCTATGTGCTTAACGGTGAACTCTCTGTTTCCGATTTTATTGAACCTGCTGAGGTAGAAAACTATCTTACGGCTAAACTTGAAAGGAAAAAACTGGATATAAAATGGGATCATTCAGGAGATCTGATTCACAAATTCAGTATAGTTGGTGTCACCCGTTCAGACAAATCTCAAACCCTTACCCTTATGTGGGACGGGGCCGCCGGCAATATAAAACAAAAAGGTTCATCAGTAGTCAGCATACCGCCGGCAGGCCTTTTTGCAGTCCTCGATGTAAAACCACGTCCGGGAACAAACCAGAAAATTGACATCATCTTTTCTGACCTTGTCGACGTTACCCAGGATCTTGACGGGCTGGTATACACAGAACCTGCCTCGTCAGTTTCGACAACGGTCACTAACAATATCATCACCGTTTATCCTTCAACAGCATGGCAGAAAACGGTAACTCTGAACGTAGAGAACACGGTAAAAAACAGCACCGGAAAAACCCTTTCTTCAGCATTTACAACGCAAATCGATTTCACGGCAGTTAATCCCGGCTTGCAGCTGGCGGGAAATGGAGTCATCCTGCCTTCATCACAGAATCTTATCTTTCCTTTTAAAGCTGCCAGCCTCAGAGCTGTCGACCTTAAGATCATTAAGATATATGAGAATAACCTTCCCTATTTCCTTCAGGAGTCTGAAATAAATGCAGGATATAGTCTTAAGAGGTTCGGCCGTCCGGTCTTTTCCGGGAAGGTTGATCTTGTAGCACCTGCAGGTGGAGGCACGGGAACCTGGAATCTTTTCACGATAGACCTTTCTGAGTATATCGACGTTGAACCCGGCATCCTCTACAAGGTGCAGCTGAGTATGAGAAAAGCTTATGCAATGCTCGACTGCCCTATGTCGGATGATGAACTCAGATATGAAGAGCGCCTTCAGCAGGCAGAAGAGAATACCAACAAGTTGTGGGAAAATCCCGATATCTATTATGAAGACAGCGAAAATGAAGCCTATTATTCATCCGGCTTCAGATGGGAAGACCGGCGCGATCCCTGCAAAGGAGCATATTACAGTCCCGACAAGAGTGTTTCGAGGAATGTGCTTGCATCGAACCTTGGACTTATTGCCAAAATGGGAGGCGACAATAATCTCCGCGTTATGGTTAATGATCTCCTGACAGCGCTTCCCGTCAATGAAGTGTCGCTTGACATCTACGACTACCAGATGCAGCTTATTACTTCAGGCAATACAAATCAGGATGGTGTCCTGACAATCCACTGCGGAAGAAAACCATTCCTGATAATAGCAAAAAAGGATAAAGACCGTAATTACCTGAAGGTGAATGACGGCAACTCATTGTCGCTGAGTTCTTTTGACGTTTCCGGGATCAGACCTGAAAATGGAATCAAGGCTTTTGTGTATGGAGAAAGAGATGTCTGGAGACCGGGCGATTCAATCTTCCTTTCGGTATTTATTAAGGATATGAAGAGCGACCTTCCTGCAGATCATCCCCTGAAGGAAAAAATCTCCTCGTTTTTGCAACAAAGACATCGCCTGATGCCGTTACAGGAAATTACCAGGCTATATTTCGGATCGGAGGAGCAACCTTCACAAAACGTATAAGGATCGAAACGGTAAAACCCAACCGTCTTAAAATAAATCTGACATTCCCGTCAGAGATACTTGGAGGAACATCGCGAGTGTCAACAGGCACCCTTAACGTAAAATGGCTCAACGGATCTCAGGCAAAAAATCTCAAGACATCTGTCGACTATATCCTGAAGCATACCAAAACCGAATTTGAGAAATACAGTCAATTTATTTTTGATGATCCGGTAAGCGAATTCTACTCAGAGACTGTTAATACATTTGACAATACCATTGATGAGAACGGTAATGCCACCGTCAAATTTGACCCGGGCGATGAACTGAAAGCCCCGGGAATGCTGAATGCCATTTTTACAACACGTGTTATGGAGACAGGAGGAGATGAAAGCATTATCCAGACTACCTGCAAATACGCTCCATATCCTGTTTTTGTAGGCATCAACCTGCCGGGCCTCACGGGTAAAAGCAGGATGCTCTTCACCGATGCCGATAACGAAGTGAAGATCGTCACGGTGGATGAAAAAGGAAAACCTGTAAGGGCAGAAGTAGAAGTATCGGTTTATAAGCTTTCATACAGATGGTGGTGGGAATCCGACGATGAGAATCTTGCGTATTACATCTCCAACAGGAGCCATAAACCTGTTCTGGAAAAGAAAATTATGACAGGACCCGGAGGCGAAGGAAGCTTCACCTTCAATATAGGTAAACGAGACTGGGGACGTTACCTGGTCAGGGCAACTTCGAGCGAAGGCCACTCAACAGGCAAAATGCTCCTCGTCGACTGGCCATGGGATTATGGGATGAAAGGGAATGCCGAAGGGGCAACACTTCTGGCTATAAATACCGATAAGGAAAAATATGCTCCCGGCGAAGAGATAAGCCTTTCCTTCCCTTCAATGGAAAATGCAAGAGCAATAATCACCAAGAGCAATAATCACCATAGAAAACTCAACAGGGATTCTTGAAGAGATCCGCGTTCCTGCCACTAAGGGAAATACCGAAGTGCGGCTGAAAGCGAAACCGGATATGGCGCCCAATGTATATGCTTATGTCTCTGTTATACAACCTCACAGTCAGACCATAAACGACATGCCGGTGAGGCTTTACGGTGTTGTCCCGATTATGGTTGAAGATCCCGGCACACGCCTGTCACCTCAGCTGACTGTTGCTGCTGAGATCAGATCACAGAAGCCTTTTGAAATAAGCGTGAGTGAGTCTAACCGCCAGTCGATGACATATACCGTGGCGGTTGTTGATGAAGGACTTCTTGATATAACCGGTTTTAAGACTCCCAATCCCTGGAATTATTTCTATGCCCGCGAAGCACTGGGCGTTATGACATGGGACCTTTATGATTATGTCCTTGGTGCCTTCGGCGGAACACTCGACAGGATAATGGCCGTTGGCGGCGATGAAGCTGTAATTGACAAAACAGCGAACAAGGCTCAGAGATTCATTCCTGCTGTGAGATTCCTTGGCCCTTTCACCCTGGGTGCCGGAAAAACAAACACCCACACGATAACACTCCCTCAGTACACCGGTTCTGTCAGGACGATGGTCATTGCCGGCAATGACAGGGCATTCGGAATAGCGGAAAAACCTGTCGTTGTTAAAGATCCTCTGATGGTGCTGGTTACTGCACCCAGAACGATCAGTCCGGGGGAAAAGGCTGCGCTTCCTGTCACCCTTTTCATTCAGAAAGAAGGGATCAGGGAAGTGACCCTGAAAGCAGAAGGTAATGATCTCATCAGGTTTGAAGAATCTTCTAAAAGCATTACAGCTTCAGGCATGGGTGAAAATGAAAGTGAATTCACCTTTACTGCCGGAGAAAAGAGAGGCGTGGGAAAAATAAAGGTAACTGCATCGGGCGGAGGCGAAACAGCTGTCTATGAGCTGGAGCTCGATATAAGGAGTCCCAATCCTCCGGAATCGAGAGCTGAACTCAGGGTTTTAAAACAGGGAGAAAAATATGAGGTCTCCTTCAAACCATTTGGAATTGAAGGATCCAACGAGGCT
>JALONU010000024.1 GCA_025454775.1 Bacteroidales bacterium
CCGAAACCGAGATATGGCAGATCGTGGTGCTTCATCGGCACGGGTTTTTCGAAAAAGAAAGCCTGAAGCTGATAGTCCAGTAATTTGGAAAATGAGGTTGCCAGCGATAATCCTTCCATGTTCAATGATGTAAAGGTAAAATCCGGTTAATGTAATCCCTTTTCCCTCTCATGCCCTGCCCTGATCCATCCGGGCACAACATCCCTTAAAAAGGCGGTCTTTTCAGCCTTAAGCATTTTCATATCCAATCCCACAAAAGCCTGTGCCTTCTCCTTCGTGCTTATATCAGGATATGGGACCTCCTTGTTTTCGCCGAGATCGGCCAGCACCCTTGCCAGCTTCACCCGTGCATCCTGGGCAAAGTTTATGCCGCCTGCAATTATCCTGCTTATTTCAACGGGAGAATGGAATGAGTTGCCATGACCGGCAGCTGAAAAATCCCACCTCCACTGGGATCTCCTGATGTCGTTTAGTATCTCCTTCATCTGGCTTTCAGTTGCCCCGAGGTCCCATGCCCTCTTTGCCTCTGCATGACACCTCACGAGGAGTGTTTCAAGTATATTCCTGTTTTCCAGAATTTTATCCTGCCTGGAGTACACGTCTGCAATAAGCCTTTCTGTTTCTTCCCTGTGGCACACCTGGCATGAGCCCGATACTTTGTTGAGAGGGCTCTGTATATGATGATCCGTGAATTTCTGTCCTCCCTCGCTGATGAAGGGCATATGACAGTCGGCACAGGCTATCCCCCTTGACGCATGAACACCTGTAGTGAACACTTCGTAATCGGGATGCTGCGCCTTGAGCATGGGAGCCCTGCTGAGAGCATGCGTCCAGTCGGAGAACCCGATCTCATCATAATATTTTTCCATGTCCTCTATTGCCAGTCCGTTCTTCCAGGGGAAAGTCAGGTATGCCACTCCTTCGTGTTTTTTCTTGTTGAAATAATACTCTACGTGGCACTGGGCGCATACAAGGCTTCTCATTTCCTGGTGAGTTGCTTTTGTGATGTCGAGGCCCCTTGCTTCAAAGGCTTCTGTCAGTGCAGGACGTGAAATCCGCAGGTTCATGGTTTTTGCATCATGGCAGTCGGCACAGCCTATCGGATTTATCACCTCATGTCCCTTCGTGTCCCATGTTCCCGAATAGAAGCCTGCGGCACCTGTTTCCTTCATTACCCTTGGTACATCAGGGCTCTTGCAGGTCCAGCATGTATTTGGTTGTGGACTGGGAACCCCGGCAGTTCTCAGCGTGTTTCTTATATCTTCGATAGCATGCAGATGACCTCTCCCCTGGCTGTAATCCTTCGAAAAAGCGTAGCCTGCCCACAGCACCACCATCCGGGGCGATTCCTCAAGCATGTCAATCATGGCGCTGCCGTTGTATTTGCTTCTGAATGAGGTGTCCGCAGTTTGCAGGTATGTGTCGTATTCCCTGGGGAAGAGCTCTCCCCATACCGATATACGCGGTTCGTTCTCCGAAAATTTCACCTCCGGTGTATAGGCAAAAACAGCTTCTGCCCTTCGCTGTACAATCGACGAGGCAAGCATTCCGAGAAGAAATACAATTGCCACCGTAGCCAGGAATATTAACCATCCCAGCCATGCACGGCCCTTTAAAATGTCTTGTATTGGTCTCATATGTAGATTGTTTCAGGTTTCAGGCTTTGTCCACCGTAGCTTCAGCGAAGGTGGATTTCAGGTTTCAGGTTTCAGGTTACTGGTTACTGGGTGCCGGGTGCCGCGTGCCGGGTGCCGGGTGCCGGGCTTGCATCCAGTCAGGGATAAGCGATCCGGGCAGCGGCACCCTTGCCCATGGCATTCCCAGCACTTCCTTTCATTCCTGGCTTTCTGTGTTTCAGTATTATAACCCATGAGCCTGCTGTCGGTAATAAGTTCCTTATGGCACCTTATGCAGTTTTTATGAACTGCCTCCTTCCCCTCCTCCTTGATGAAGATCACCTGTGGTTCGAGCCTCAGCGTGAACATGGTTGCATGCCGCATGCCATCCCTGGCCTTAAAGAAGTACTTGTTGAGAACATTATTATGCGGTACGTGACAGTCGTTGCAGTTTGTTTTTTCCCTGTGCGAGCTGTGAGCCCATGTCGCATACTGCGGAGCCATGATATGGCAGTTTACGCATGTCTCAGGCTTATCCCCCAGGTATGAGGGAGCATTTGAGATCCTGAAGGCGAAGAGAGACAAACCCGTAAAGACTCCTGCCGCAATAAGGACAGGAAGTTTCCACTCGTCGGGAGGTATAAGCTTCCTCAAAAATCCCATTTTTTTCTTTAAATATAGGAAAAATGATTGTTAAAGGTCCTTCATCATCCAGATCGTGCAGCCAAAATGCCCTGCATCTCCCATTTTATGGTCAATGAACCTGAAGCCTGCCCTCTGGTACAGGCTTATCGCCCTTCCCAGCTCCGGCAGAGATTCAAGGTACAGCTGCCTGTAACCCATCTCCCTCGCAGAATCGATGCACATATCCATCAGTTTCCTCCCAATCCCCTTCCCCCTGTACGAGGCATCGAGATAGTACTTCACCAGCTCGGCGCATCCGTCAGGAAGGTTTTCAGTGGGATAAATACCGCATCCTCCGATTATTTTTCCATCATCTTCAGCAATCATGTAAATTGAACCAGGCACACGGAACAGTTCGTAAAGATTATCCGTTGTCGGATCAAAGTAGACCGTCCCAGGCCTGGCTATCCCGAATTCCCTGAATACTGAACGGATCAGGCTTGCGATCCCGGCATTGTCTCCCTGCTCTATATTTCTGAAATGTATTTCCATTCGCTGATGTGTGTTTCTGCAAAGTTATTAAGTTAACAAAAAGGTTTAAAACTTCCCGGCATCTGATGTTCGTGTTTTTCTATTTTTACCGAAAACCGAAGTTTTGCCAGGGATAACCTATGCATGCAGAAGATCTTCGGGGAGATTCCCGCTCAGGTTTTATCTCCTTGCTGCGCTTCTTCTCCTGCCACTGGCCTGTTCCTCCATCGATGTCTATGTAACCGGCAAGGTTACGAACCGTTTCGGAAATGCCGTTCCGGAAGCAAGGATATCCATGAACACGGGGAGCTTCTCCTATTCGGCAGTTTCAGGCCCCGATGGATACTATACCCTCAGGCTTTCAGGCATATTCGCAGAGACTTCAAAGCTGCTCGAACTGGGATCTCCTTACCCCAATCCCTTCAGTCATTCCGTAAATATACCATTCATTATCAGCAGCACCGGCGACATTTCCATTTCAATCTATTCAATGGGAGGTCAGAAAATTACCGATCTCTTTTTCCCGGCGGTCAGCGAGGGAAGCTACAGGATAGTGTGGGATGGCTGCAATGCTTCCGGCGCTCCCGTCAGGCAGGGCTTCTACGTCTTTGCCATCACCTTCCAGGGGAAGACATGGTCGGGAAGGATGATCAAGGCTGCAGGAATATCGGCATACTCAGCCGGCTCGATGCTCGAACCCGTGATGATGCCTCCGTCAGGCACCGTGCCTGATAAAGATGAAGTTAAAATCCCGGTAGTAACTACGGTTACCTGCCCCGGTTACAGCAGCATAAGACTCACCGACATCGTGATAAGGCATGATACGATTGTAGACTTCAGCATGATCGGGAAGGACGCACTTCCTTTCAGGATCGACAACGATCATATCGCAATGAACACGGAAACCGGTTACAGGAGTTTGTTCCTCAAAGGTATCAACCTCGGCTCTTCTCCTCCGGGTTATTTCCCTGGCGAAATTGCCTACGCCATCACTCCCGAAATGTATGTTAAATGGATAAAAAGGATAGCTGAAGCAGGATTCAACAGCATAAGGGTTTATACTCTTCACCCTCCGGTATTCTACGAAACACTTTCGAACTATAATTACCGTAATCCCGACAATCCTGTGCTTCTTTTCCAGGGTATCTGGCTCGGAGAAGTGGAGGATGGATCAGATCCTGGAGAATACGATCTGATCGGCCGTATCCCTGCATTCCGTAACGAAATAGAAGAGGTAATGGATTGTATTCACGGCAACCGTACCATAGCTTTCAGGCCCGGGCGTGCATACGGAAATTACAGCACCGATGCTTCGGTATGGACTGCCGGCTATATCTTAGGAAGAGAGATCTCAAGCCAGGAAGTCGACAGTACTAACCTCTTCCATGCCTCCCTGACATCCTTTGCCGGGAGCCAGTTCAGTATTACCGGAGGTTCTGCCTCGGAGGTTTTTGCAGCCAGGATGCTTGATGAAACAGTGACCCGGGAGTATCAGCAATACGGCGCGCGACGGCCGGTGAGTATGTCTAGCTGGCCTACTCTCGATCCCCTGTCCCACCCCACCGAGATCCACACCGATGAGGACAAGGCACAGATCGATATCTACAAAATTTCAGGCAAGAACAGTAATGCAGGCCTTTTTGCAACTTACCATGCATACCCGTATTACCCGAATTTCATCAGCCAGCAGCCTTCCTACCAGGCTTACAGTGATCCCGAGGGACCGAACAGCTACCTGGGATATATCACCGACCTGAAAAACCATTATCCCGATATCCCTCTGATCATCGGAGAATTCGGGGTTCCTTCGAGCTGGGGAAGCGCCCATCAGTCGTTCAGCAGTATGGATCACGGGGGTTACTCTGAGACACAGCAGGGGGAGAAAAACATGCGCCTCATGAAAAATATCTATGAGGCCGGATGCGGAGGAGGGTTCATGTTTGCATGGATGGATGAGTGGTTCAAGCGGACCTGGATAGTGGAATATCTTGAAGCCTATGGTTTTAAATCAGGAGAGATAACCATACCTACAAGACAACTGTGGCATAACCTGACATCCCCCGAACAGAATTTCGGACTCCTGAGCTTCGACCAGATGGAGATACTGCCCTTTATAAGTTACCAGAAGAATAATCCAACGGGAAATGTGTCCAGGATAGAGGCTACCAACGACAACAGCTACTTCTACCTGAATGCTGAGCTTAACCAGGCCTTATCACCGGGAGACACGCTAATGATAGCTTTCGATACGTATTCTTCATCACTTGGAGAGTCATTATTGCCGAATGGAAAAACACTCATCAACAGGTCGGAATTCAACCTGTTTTTCGTAGCAGGTCAGGATACAGCATTATACCAGGTTACGGAAGCCTACGACATGAACGGGCTCACTCCCAGGTTCAACCTTGCCGATCACCTGAAACAGAAATTTAAAAGCACTGTTTCCGACGGAGCTCCCTGGGTGACCATGCAATGGATAAATGACGGATTTGAAGATATGGTACAGGATATAGGGAGAATGCCTGCTGAAAATTCTGCCGCCTTCTCCCCCGGAAAACGCAGCGTGCTGGCCTGGAACGGCAACAGGCTGAAAGTAAAGGTGCCATGGACATTACTTTATTATTTCGATCCCACCCAGATGAAAGTGATTGACGGTGCCGTCAGCTACGATGGCGGATGGACTTTCGAGATAAATACAGCGGAATCGGACGGGATTGCTGTGTCGGTTTATTACAAGGGATCCGTAACCTCGTCGACGACAAGGTATGTTTGGAATAAATGGCTTGTGGTCCCTCAGACTTTTACCAGGGAGAAGGCTTCGCTTCATGTGGTTGAGGCCGGACTGGATTCCTTCCCGACGTTTGTCGACTGACTTCTTACGGTGGTTTTGTGCACCACCTTCTTTTTCTTGTCAAAGCCGCTTCTCTCAGCTTTGCCCCATCCCTTCTTCCCCCGGAGAGCTTCCAGGTTCCCCCTTACTGCAAAGTAAGTGTGAACCGGGTAGAAGAAAGGTTCAAGAAAAGCAGTTGAAAGAAGCTTCAGGACATCTCTCTTCCGCCTGTACTTGTGAAATGTAATCTCCTCAAAAAGAACGGCCCATGTCGACAGCAACACTGCAAACGAATAAACAAAGAGGAACAGGAGAAGATAGAAAGGCCAGTTCAGCGAGTGAGTGATAACAAGAATAAGAGTATATACAAATCCGGCAAAAGCGATCAGGGGCGACAGCCATTCAAAGAAAAACCAGTACGGATAGCCCAGCATCCCAAGCCTTTTGTACCTCCGGTTAAAGAACATTTTGCGGTGCGACTTCAGTGATTCAACCAGACCCCTGGTCCATCGGGTTCTCTGCTTCCTCATCGACTTAAGGTCTGCGGGAACTTCAGTCCAGCAAAGCGGATCGGGAATATAAGTAACCTCATACTTGCGGTTCTGTTCAGCCATATACCTCCTCATCCTCAGCACAAGTTCCATGTCCTCTCCAACAGTTTTAATGCTGTACCCTCCGGCTTTGATCACCGTCTCGCGGTCAAAGATGCCCATGGCTCCTGAAATGAGCATGAGCCCGTCGAGCTGGCTCCACGCCATCCTGCCGAGCAGGAATGCCCTGGTGTATTCCAGTACCTGGAGCCGGGGCAGGAATTTTGCCGGAACGTTTATAGTACGTATATGGCCGCGTTCAATTTCGCATGAATTTACGATCCTTATAACTCCTCCGGTTCCGATCACCTTACGGTCCTTCTCCTCAAGGAAAGGCTTCACGAGCTTAAGTATGGAGTCGGTTTCAATTATCGAGTCGGCATCTATCGATACGAACAGGCTGCTTTTGCAGATGTTTATCCCGGCATTCAGGGAGTCGGCTTTGCCGCCGTTGTTCTTGTCGATCACAGTTAATCTCGTGTACGACGGATTCTTCGATTTATACACTCCCTTGATCCTTTCACACGGTATACGGTAATCGAAATAATAATTGACTCTCTCCAGCTCATAGGTGGTCCTTATCTTTTCGAAGGTGTCGTCGGTGGAACCGTCGTTGACAAGTATGACTTCGAAGTTGTTGTAGTACAGCGAAAGGAGTGTCCTTATGTTATCGATTATCGTCTTGCTCTCATTGTATGCCGGCGCAATAATCGAAATTTTTGGGCTCAGGGGTGAAAGAACAAGTGAATTATAATTCACATAGCTGTTCTTCCTCAGGTATTTACGAAGAGCAATAGCCGAGAATATCCCCAGTATCAGGTACGACCCGAAGATCACCAGGGTAAGAATAAAGATCAGATTCCCGAATATTATCTCCATTTCCTAATAAATCCTCCTGTCAAGCACATGCCTGACAATGATGTTGTAGTTCTTGTACTCCGACTTCATAAGCTTTACCAGGGTCTTCACACCTTCTTCGCCGGTGTTTTCAATAGCCTTCGTTGCCTCTATCTGAAGCTGGACATCATCCTCCTTGTCAAGAACAAGCTTGAGAAATCCCAGCATGGAAGTGTCGGGCATTTTGCCCATCGACCTGACTATCTCGAGGCATATATTGTAATCCTGGCTTTTGTACATTTTCTTCATTGCATCCAGGGCTGAACGGAATCCCATGTCTCCGGCCACCTGTACGGCAAGCTGCCTGACACCGGCATCGGGATGGGAAAGAACTCCGATCACTCCTTCCTCCATTTCTGCCTGCCTGAACTCCCTGATCATCCTGAGTGCGAACATCACCACGGTGGGATTTGGCGATGAAAGCCATTTCCCGAAGGAAGGAACCTTCATCTCGTGCTGGATCAGCATCTCATGAAGTGTTATCTGTTCCCACAGCGAAAACGGTCTTGTAAGGTGGGACAGGAAATCGAAGGGATCGTCGTCGCTCAGTCTTACCAGTGCTATCTGGGCTTCCATCCTGAGGATCTCGTTCGATGAGTTCAGCGCATGGTATATTGCATCATTCCCATCACGGATATTCATAAATGCAAGTTCACGGAAACCCTTTATCTTCTTGTGCCAGCGCCTGCTCCGCGCCCTTGCCAGCGAATCCCTGTCAAGGCCGAGATGCTTGTAAAGGCTAAGCAGCTTCCGGGCTTCCTCTCCTTTCAGGTTGATGCTCACATCTATCATCTGATCGATAAGCACCTGGCGCCTGTAATTGTCGGAGGCTATAGGCCTGAAATCTTCGGGAGCAGCGGTTCCGAACAGGTAGTCGACTATAAGTCCCTGGTATTTTTCAAGAAGGTACTGGTGCAGCCGTGCCTCCCTTTCCATCCTTCTCCTGTTCATCAGGATGAAGACAAGCAATATCAGCATTGAGGCTATAGAAGCCATTATGCTTATTATCAGCGCATTTACAAAGGCAATTGATTTCCCGAAATAGTTGATCCTCTTTACCCAGGGATTGTTCTCATCAATGAAGATGATGTTGCCGGCAGGAGGCTGAGCTGTTTCACCTGAAACAGGTGCTGATACGGCAGCTTCCGTTGAATCGGGGGCAGGAAGTTCCGCAGTAAGGGTATCAGCCTGTAAAAGTGTGCCAGGAGTTGTTGTTTCACTTAATCCTGCCGTATTTCCATAGGCTGAGGCAAGCTTTTCATTTGCAGGGACAGGCGAGTTCGATATCCTGATCTTATAAAGCCCGTCTTCCCTGATTATTATGGCATTCCTGTCGATGTACTCCACAACCTCCCTGAAGAAGGCATCAGCATTCATCTTCATACGGAAGGCGCCGAGCTGTACCGGATAGTTCTCCGACGATGCTATGAAACCCTTGACAGTGCCTTTGGCCACTGTGTATTCCAGAGATGCGTTCTGACCATTCGGTCCATTGTTCGAAACGGTAAAGCCAGTCATGCTTCCCCGGTATGGCGATATTCCTGATGCATAGGCAGTGCCGGCAGTTGTGAGAATTGATAATATGACTGTCAGTACATACCTCATCACTTCATCCTGAGTGCATAAATGAAATTGACATTACCCTCGAACCTGTTCCTCCAGCTGTCCCCTGCATGTTCTTCACGCGAATAACCGGCTCCCGCCTTCATTGTGATCCTGGAAGTCAGGGCGACATTGTACGAAAGCCTGAAGCTGTACGCGCTAAGTCGCATGATATCAGTTTCAATGTCAAAGGGTTCATCCGGAGCGGTGCCTGTTCCTATTCCCGCCTGCAGGTAATCGGTGTTGTTGAAGTACCTTCGGGCATTAAGATACAGCGAGGTCGTAATGCCTTTATCCTTGAAATAGAAGAATCCCTTAGCGGAGAACCAGTATTTTCCAAGGTATTTTTCCGCCGATAATCCGGCAATGAATATGTTTCGCCGGAAGTAGTAGTAGTTCAGTCCTGCGGAAACCGCAAATCCCGCAGGCAGCATCTGCCATACTTCCACTGCAGCCCTGTGGCGCGGGAAATATGAGCCAGGGCTGTAGGCATATGAGAGGTAAGCATAATTTTTTTGAGTAAGTGTCGGCCAGGCTTCGGCTTCGAACTGGACTTCTGTCTTTGTGATCCCGACCGTATCCCCCGCATGAAGATTCCCGATATTCACCGCTGCAGCTGCAGGTCCCCATCCGAACCTGTGCCCTGCGCCGGCTTTGAAAACCTGCCAGAACCTGGAGTAGGGTTCCGAGAAAGTGTCAAAGGAATATCCGGCTCTCAGGTCATCAGACACGGGAGAGGATCCTTTCGACCACTGAAGGATGTCTTTTCTTGCTGAAAGCGCGTCGGCATTTTCAGGATCTTTCAACAGCACTGAATCAATCACCGCCAGTGCCTGCCTATAATCTTTTTTCCAGGCCAGTATACGTCCCAGCAGTATGCCGGCATCGCCATAGTCGGGATACTGGTTCAGCAGGTTCCGGGCTGCTGCTGATGAAGTTTCGTAATCACCATCAAAGGCTATAGCCCTGATACGCAGGTACTCAGCCTCAGGATTTTCAATCTGCTGGCCCAGTAGTCGCGGCAGAAGGAAAAGCTGCATGAGCATGGTTATAGCGGTAACCAATATCAGGTGCCTCTTCATTGTCTACCGTTTAAGGATGACATCAATCTGCTTTATTGTTTCGGCAGGATTGAAAGGTTTTACTATGTAGCCCTGGATCCCAAGCTCGCCTGCCTGCTCCTGTACCTGCGGATCGCTGAAAGCGGTGATAATGATCACCGGAGTGTCCTTTTTCAGGTCTGTTCTCAGGTATCTGACTATCTCGAGGCCGCTGTGAAACGGCAGGTGAATATCTGCGATAACAAGGTCGAACGTATTGTTCTGGATCAGTTCCATGGCAACATTCCCGTCAAGTGCAGGATCAGTAGCATACCCCTCGCGCTCAAGCACTGCAGAAAGTGTCTTCAGCGCCATCTTATTGTCTTCGCAGATAAGTATTCTTTTTTTCATCAGAAGAGCCATGAATGGCCATCATGATGACATGCCCAGCCATTATAGTTATTGGTACAAAAGTCGCGATTTTTACCAAGCCTGCAAAGGAAAGGAGAATATGATATCAACACTTTTTGACCAGCACTTGAATAAGTATGACTAATCAGGTCCTCCCTATGATACAGTGCCATAAAATCTGCCTGTCAGGTGCACAACGGATAGTTTTCCGGAATTAAATCCCGTTGTTTATCCGGGTACTTTGTCCTGTCGGTTCGGAAGCAGTCTGGATGCCTGCAGCCACTTCCGGTATTATACCCATTCTGACATAAACAGGACGGACGATGTTTTTAAGTTCCGGCAGCTTCCTGAAAAAGAAAAAAGCTCCCGCCAGGCATGACAATCCGCCTATCACAATGGTCTGGGAAGTACCGACAGTTTTGGCCAGGAATCCGGCCAGAAGGCTTCCGAAAGGTGCCGTTCCCATTATTGCCATGGTATAAAAGCTCATCACCCTGCCCCGCTTGTCGTCTTCCGTGATGGTCTGAAGAATAGTGTTGCTGGTTGCCGTGTGAAGCATAAGGCCGAGGCCTATGAAGATCATCAGTAAAAGTGCAACCGGAAAGATCCTCATGAAGGCTATAGCCACAAGTCCGCTTCCGAAAAGAAACACTGAAGCAGGGATAAGCCTTCCCAGCTTCATGACAGACTCCCTCGAAGCGAGGTACACGGCTCCAAGAAGGGCGCCAAAGCCAGCCGCCCCCATAAGGAATCCATAGGTCTGGGATCCTCCCTGAAGCACTTCCTTGGCAAAGACAGGCATCAGGACCTGGTATGAGGCGCCCAGAAGGTTGACCACTGCAAGCAGGAGGAGCAAATGCTTTATCGGGGCAAACCCGAATGCATAATCCAGGCCTTCCTTCAGCTCCCTGAACATGTGTATATCCTTCCTGGTGATTTCACGGGTTTTCACCTTCATGAACAACAGTGATGCTATTACAAAAATGTAACTGACAGCATTTATCAGAAAACATATTCCCTCTCCTGCTGATGCAAGAATGATCCCGGCCACCGAAGGTCCTATCAGCCTGGCGCTGTTGAACATCATTGAGTTGAGCGCTATGGCATTCCCCAGGTCTTCCTTTCTTTCAACCATCTCAATCACAAAGGAATGACGCGAAGGCACATCGAAGGCATTGACGGCTCCAAGCAATATGCTCAGAACGACTATATGCCATATTTCTATCGTACCCGTAAGTGTGAGGACAGCCAGAATGACGGCCTGAACCAGTGATATGATCTGTGTTACGAGTAATACTTTGTACCTGTTGAACCTGTCGGTTATTACGCCGGCAAACGGAGCAAGAAGAAAAGTGGGGATCTGCCCGGCAAAGCTAACAACACCAAGTAGAAGGGCCGATCCCGTAATATGGTATACAAGCCAGGGCATTGCTATCCTCTGCATCCAGGTACCTATCAGGGAAATACTCTGTCCTCCGAAGAAAAGGCGGTAGTTCCGGTACCTCAGCGACCTGAACATTGTATTTATCCCGGAGGAGATGTTCATGGAAGAACCCTGAAGATGTACAGTGCTGCTATGGCGAGGATGGTGAAAGATGATACCCCTATAGGAAACCATACAGGAGCTATCCATGGAACAGGGATCAGGAAAAGGACGTCAATAGTCCTGAATGAGGGAGGCCATTTGATCAGGATATACAGCGAAATATAGTAGAACAGGTCCCAGAAGGCAAAGGTCCACAGGAAAAAAATTGCTCTTTCCGTCCAGGTTGTTCCGACAAGGAAAGCGATTGCCGCCAGCATAATGATCGTAGCTGCCTCTCTTGTCATTTCTATGTTGAGCCATCGCCGGGGGAACCTGTCCACCGACACCTTGTTTGACTCTATATCGCCTATCCCCAGGGCTTTACGGAGATAGACCACTACAACGCCTTCAAGATGCGCCATTGCAATTCCGAAGAGAGCCAGAACAGAGAGTCTGAGTATCATGGTTATTACTTCAATTTCAGAGGCAGGAACCTTGGGACTGTTTGCTGGTAGGTTTTATAATCAGGGTACTTGCTGCTGCTAATGCCTTCTGTCATTCTTGAGCTGCCCGCGAACACCAGTATGAGCAGAAGAGGACCTGAAACCGTGAAATTAAGCAGCTGACCAGAGGCAGCAACACCAAAGAGCCAGAAGCATATCCAGATTGCCTGTTCGGAAGTAAAATTCGGATGTCTCACATATTTCCAGAGTCCTTCTGACAGGAATCCCTTCTTCACCGATTCTTCAAATCTGCCTTTAGTGCCGTGCAGCTTTCTTTTCTCCCTGTGAAACAGATATTGCTGATTGTCGGCTATGCTTTCGGTAATAATGAATGCAAGCATCAGGAGTGCAGCGATGAGATCAATGATTGTAAGAGGTTCACCTGGATTAGCGGCTGCAAGGAGCATGGGAGAGGAAAAGAGAAGGATAACTATATTCTGAAACAGGGAGATGAACAGCAGGTTGAAGATCCCGAACCTTAGTCTTCCTTTCAGGGCATTCGATTCTCTCAGGTATTTCCATCTGTAATCTTCTTCGCCCTGCCAGGGTATGAGGCTGTAACCGCCTTTTCTGCCGAAGTTCCAGGTCAGGCGCAGGCCCCATATTGTAACCAGAGAAGCCATCAGAATAAGTCTAGGTGAGGGTGATGAGAGGACGCTTACCCAGCCGTATGCTACCGGCAGCAGGCTCCAGAGCTTGTCGACCTGGCTGTAGTTTCCTGTCAGTTCGCTGACAATGAAACAAGTCAGGACAGTCACAGTCATTATTATTATCCAGGTAAGGAAGAGGCTTTCGCTGTTAGCTATTGAAGAAGGCAGGATGCCCTGAGTGTTGAGAAGAAACAGAATATGCATATCCCGATCAGATTTTACTGCAATAATAGCTTTAATCGGGATTCGGACCTATATGGAAGTTTACTATTTGTCTTAATTAACATCCTTAATTTTCATCCTGGATATTGCCCTGAGGCTCTTTCTTGCCGTTTTCCAGTTATGCGGGTCGAGCGCATACCAAACCTTTGGAGGATCGTAACTGCCTTTCAGCAGTCCGGCAGCCTTAAGCTCGGAGAGGTGCTGTGATACAGTCGAATCCGCCAGGGGAAGGCTTGCGGATATGTCGTTGAAGCAAAGCTTCCTGCCTGTGGCCAGCATTCTGAGTATTTCGATTCGTGCCGGATGCGAGATGGCTTTTGCATATCTGGCAAGCTTAACATCATCACGGGTGAATAATTCCTTCTTTGGAGAAGCCATTGTATAAAGACGTATTTTGTAAATATACGAAATATATTACAAATATACAATGACTGTTGTCAGATTCCTACCCGACAGAGGGTTTCTCAAAAGAGTAAATCCATTAACCGCAAAGGTCGCAAAGCTTTAGCGCAAAGATCGCAAAGTATTATTTACCAACTTTTTAGCTTTGCGGTCTTTGCGTGGATTTTACCCGTCGGAGCTATAGCGTAGACGGGCTTAGCGCACTTTGCGGTTAAAGATGCCTTTTGAGACAGCCTCATCCTTATTTTAAAGGCTATTCAGGATCCCTGACGCAGCGAACGGAATATTTGCTGCTTTTTTCCGCTCCGTGGATGTCGGGCATGTCTTCCTTCCTCGATATGTCCACAAGAGCCTTGCCGTTAAGGATTAAATAGCTGAAGAACTCAGCCTCAGCCTCGCTGTATTCGGTTGATGTCCAGTAGTAACCGCTCTCGTCCATTTCGGTGAACACACCTTCGTAACTCTTCATCCCTGCTAGCTGGAATCCCGGATAGACAGGTCCGGAAGATTTTTTCCCCCTTGAATCGTTGTTGTCGATATTTACAAGGAGCTGCCTGAATTCAGACCCCGAAGGAAGGTGCCACCCCGTGGGGCATACTTTCACCGCCATGTGCCAGTCATACAGAACACCGTAGGAATGAAGATTGGCCGGGTCGTTGTCGAAGTATGAAGCGCCAGCCTCCCCAACGTATCTCAGGTTTTCCGTCATCCAGACCTTGCCTTCAATTTTTATTGTTTTGTATGCATTGCCGTCGCGCGGGTCGGTAAATTTTTCCTGGGCTGAGAGGCTCGTGAACAAAATTGCCGCCGCGATGAGTATTATTGCTTTTTTCATTTCAACGTTTTTAAAGTCAACATTACAATTGCCATGCCTGTGCCTGAAAATTCCTGCAAAAATATTCGCTGAACATTTAAATAACGGCAGCTGTTTTGGAATATTATCAGCATTCGTAAAAAGATACTAACCGAAACTTTGGTGCCTCAGCGGTGTTTTCAGATTATTCTTAACTTTGAACGCTAAAATTCAAAAAAATGTCCTGCAATGATTCAATAAAGCCGTATGGAGAAAAACAGACGGCCTTCGACAAGAGGTACATTGAGATGGCCCTTATCTGGGCCAGGAATTCCTATTGCAAACGCAGGCAGGTTGGCGCCCTGATTGTAAAGGGTAAAATGATCATCAGCGACGGTTATAATGGAACCCCGGCAGGTTTCGAGAACGTATGCGAAGATGAGAACAATGTCACCAAGCCATATGTACTGCATGCAGAGGCAAATGCCATAACAAAGGTCGCCAAGTCAAACAACTCCAGTGAGAATTCAACATTATATGTTACAACCTCCCCTTGCATGGAATGCTCAAAGCTGATAATCCAGTCGGGCATCAGGAGAGTGGTTTACTGCAATAAATACAGGATCACAGACGGTCTTGAGCTGCTTAAAAGAGCAGGGGTGGAACTTGTTTACATCGATCCGGAAAAAGACATCTATGAACAACAATAATTCAGGGAAAACCATACTCCTGCCTATTGTGGCAGCGGTATGCGTGGCGGCAGGGCTGCTGCTGGGATCTTATCTGCCTAGGAAAAGCGATATCCCCCAGCGCTTCGGCATAAGATCTAAAAGCGACAAGATCAGCATCATGCTCGACAGGATAGAATCCGATTACGTGGATCCTGTCAGGACTGAAGAGCTCGTAGAGTCTGCTATCCCTTCAATCCTGAAGAAGCTCGATCCGCACTCAGTATATTTCCCTGCCAGGGATCTCAAGCGTGCCAACGAATCAATCGAAGGGAATTTCGAGGGTATAGGAATCTCCTTCAACATGCTCACCGACACTATCCTGATCATCAGCACCATACCCGGGGGGCCTTCCGAAAAGCTCGGACTCCAGGCCGGTGACAAGATCCTTTATGTCAACGATTCCCTGGTGGCCGGAAAAGGTATCAGCGATGAGGCGGTGATGGGAATGCTGAAAGGCCCCAGGGGAACAATAGTGAAAGTGAAGGTCCTGCGGAAGGGCTATCCGGAGCTCCTTCCATTCACGATCACACGCGACAGGATACCTCTATACAGTATCGATGTTGCCTATATGGCTACCGAGGATATAGGTTTCATACGTATAAACAATTTTGCAGAATCGACCTACGACGAGTTTATGAACGGCCTCAGGGAACTGAAAGCCAGGGGGATGAAGAATCTTATACTGGATCTCAGGCAAAATTCAGGCGGGGTAATGGAGACTTCCATCCGGATAGCAAATGAATTTCTCAGGAAGGGAGAGCTGATAGTATATACAAAAGGAAGGACACAGACGAGAAAGGAAGCCCGGTCGACTGGTAACGGGGAATTTGAGACGGGCGGACTGGTGATATTAATCGACGAGTGGAGCGCATCGGCAAGCGAGATCCTGGCAGGCGCTATCCAGGACAACGACCGTGGGACAATAATGGGCAGAAGATCCTTCGGCAAGGGACTGGTACAGGAACCCGTAAACTTCCCCGACGGATCGGGAATGCGCCTGACGATCGCCCGGTATTACACTCCATCGGGAAGATCTATTCAGAAACCCTACGAAGAGGGATTTGAAGACTATTATAACGACCTGAGTGAGAGGTTTAACAATCATGAGTTCGAGAATTCCGACAGCATCCATTTCTCCGACTCCCTGAAGTTCAAAACAAAAGCCGGAAGAACCGTTTATGGCGGAGGAGGTATCATGCCCGACCAGTTTATACCATACGATACAACCGGTTTGTCACCTTACTTCATAAAGGTAAGACCTCTGATTTACCAGTTTGCACTTTCCTATACCGAAAAGAACAGGGAGCTTCTCAGGAAATTCTCAGAAGCCGGGGAGCTTGAGAAGCATCTCGACAAACAGGGACTCCTCGACCAGTTCACGAGATATACTGCCGCGAACAGGATCAGGGCAGAGGCTGAAGACCTCGCGATATCCGGGAAACTCATTCACGTTCAGATTAAAGCCTATATAGCTCGAAACATTCTGGACAACAAGGGTTTTTACCCGATATGGGAAGAACTTGATACCACTCTAAAATTTGCCATCGAATACCTTGGAAAGAAGGAATGATCCTAGTATCTCTAATGCCTTATCTTCCTCCTCAATAAATCCCATATGACCCGAGTTCTCCAGGATTGCCACCTCAGCATTCCGTGGCAGACGTACTTTTTCCTGAATTGCCCTGAAGTCAATGTAATTATCACGGACGCCGAGTATCCACAGGCAGGGAATCGCACCAGATTCCATTACCGCAGCCCTGGAAGGCCTTGCGATCATGCCTTTCAGAACGGCAATTAACGCCTCTCCGGGGACGGTTGATGCTATGTTCTTCGAGTTGCTCACTGCTGCGGCAAATTTTTCAATATTTGACGAAGCAAACATCCTTACAATATTAACGGGGCAGAACTGATCCTTCCGTCCCTCTTCCACAAGCCGGATCTCGTTATTTCTTTTCTGAACAGTTTCCGGGCTATCGGCAAAGGGCTGGGAATGAAAGAGGCAGAAGCCTGAAAGAAGTTCAGGGAAAAGATCGGCAAAAGCCAGTGTGACATACCCTCCCATTGAGTGCCCGGTCATAAATACTTTTTCGATGCTGAGGTGCATCATCAGTGCAGCAAGCATCCCGGCCATCAGGTCCATGGTGTGAACCTCCCCAAGCATATCCGATTTCCCATGGCCGGGAAGGTCAACTGCCAGTACCCTGTATTGAGACGACAGGCGCCGTCCAAAACTTCTCCATATCTCACAGGTTTCCAGGTACCCATGAACGAGTATGATAACATCACCTCTGCCCTGGTCGGTGAAATGAATTTTCCCTGATTCAAACTCAAAGAAACGATCCATCCGGAAAGATTTTAAGCAAAGGTACTCCTGAAATTCAGGAGTATGGGAATTGTTCATTGTAAATATAATTAAATAGTTATATTTTAGTAAAAGCCACCGTCCCCGGGATTTATACAGTAACCCATTCATATACAATGAATAAAGTGCTTTTTTCATCTGTTTCCAAGAAATTTGTGATGGCCCTGGCAGGTCTTTTTCTCCTTCTCTTCCTGCCAGTTCATCTTGTTATCAACCTGATGCTGCTGAAAAGCGATCCTGATCCCTTCAACACAGCAGCACATTTCATGGCCACCTTTCCGCTGGTAAAGATCGTGGAGATAGTGCTTATTGCCGCCATACTGATACATATCTGCTATGGCATCTATCTGCAAATAATGAACTGGCTTTCAAGGCCGGCAGGTTATGCCGTAAGGAACAAATCCGAAACCGCCTTTTTTTCAAGGTTCATGATCTGGACAGGTGCATCCGTTCTGACATTTCTTGTCCTGCACTTTTTCAATTTTTACTTTATCAGGCTGGGCCTTGTGGAAGGTAACGCGGAAGATTTTTATTCCGTGGCTCATGATCTTTTCAGCATCCCGGCCTACAATTACATCTACCTTACATGCTTCATGCTTCTCGGTCTCCATCTATTCCATGCGTTCTCATCCGCATTTCAGACGCTGGGGCTTAATCACAGGATATGGACACCCGTCGTTAATGTCCTTGCATGGATCTATGCCATAGGAATTCCTGCAGGATTTGCATTTATTTCAATATCACTCTGGCTTTTCAGATAGCAAGTATATCATGGAAAAAATGAATTCTAAGATACCCGATGGTCCTCTTTCTCAGAAATGGACCAGATACAAGGCTTCCGCAAGACTTGTGAACCCGGCTAACAAGAAGAAGCTTGAAATTATCGTGGTCGGCACCGGTCTTTCAGGCGCAGGGGCTGCTTCTGCACTTGGGGAACTGGGATACAGCGTCAAGGTATTCTGCTACCAGGATTCTCCCAGGAGAGCTCATTCCGTTGCAGCCCAGGGTGGAATCAATGCTGCAAAGAATTACCAGAATGACGGCGATTCGGTTTACCGTCTTTTCTACGACATGATCAAGGGAGGCGATTTCAGGGCGCGTGAAGCAAATGTATACCGTGCTGCAGAAGTAAGCAACCAGGTAATTGACCATTTTACAGCTCTCGGAGTGCCTTTTGCCCGTGATTACGGAGGAACTCTCGACACAAGGTCTTTCGGAGGCGTACAGGTCTCAAGGACATTCTACGCCAAGGGACAGACAGGACAACAGTGTCTGCTTGGATGTTACTCATCACTGAACAGGCAGATAAAGAAAGGAAGTGTGAAAATGTTCCCCCGCCGCGAGATGCTCGACCTGGTTCTTATCGACGGGAAAGCCAGGGGAATAATAGCAAGAAATCTAATCACCGGCGAAATAGAAAGACATGGTGCACATGCTGTGGTGCTTGCCACCGGAGGCTATGGTACCATTTATTATCTGTCAACCCTGGCAGTTAACTCCAATGCCTCTGCTGCATGGAAGGCCTACAGGAAAGGAGCATTCTTTGCCAACCCCAGCTTCGTGCAGATACATCCCACCTGCGTGCCTCAGCTCAACGAATACCAGTCAAAGCTGACACTCATGTCGGAATCGTTGAGAAATGACGGCCGCATGTGGGTGCCTAAAACAAAGAACGATCCCCGTCCGGCAAATGAAATACCCGAAGAGGAAAGGGATTACTTCCTTGAAAGAAGATATCCCGCATACGGAAACCTTGTGCCCAGGGATGTCGGGTCGAGGGCAGCAAAAGAAAGATGTGATGCAGGCTTCGGCGTCGGCGATACAAAGCTTGCCGTTTACCTCGACTTCCGCGATGCGATAAAAGCCCAGGGAAAGAAAGCCATTGAGAACAAGTACGGTAACCTCTTTGAGATGTATCTTACCATCACGGGAATCGATCCCTACGAAGAGCCCATGAGAATATATCCTGCTGGCCATTATACCATGGGAGGACTGTGGGTTGACTATGAACTGATGACATCAATACCAGGATTGTATGCGATCGGCGAGTCGAATTTTTCAGATCACGGGGCAAACCGGCTTGGAGCCAGCTCCCTGATGCAGGCGGCAGGCGACGGGTATTTCATTCTTCCCAACACAATAAGCAACTATCTGGCCGACGATATCCGCGTGCCGAAGATCTCTACGGACAAGCCTGAATTTGCGGAAGCCGAGAAAGCAGCAAGGGAAAGGATCGAGAAGCTGATGTCCATAAAGGGGAAGCAAAGTGCTGCATCATTTCACCGCAGGCTGGGAAAGATAATGTGGGACTATGTGGGGATGACCAGGAATGAGGCCGGGCTTAAAAAAGCACTCGAAATGATCAGGGAGCTTCAGGCTGAATTCTGGAAAGACCTCAGCATCCCCGGAAGCGCTGAAGATCTTAACCCGGAACTTGAGAAAGCGGGTCGTGTTGCCGATTTCCTTGAACTGACCCAGCTGCTGATCACCGATGCCCTCAACAGGAAGGAGTCGTGCGGAGCCCATTTCCGCGAGGAATACCAGACACCTGACGGCGAAGCAATGAGGAACGACAAGGAATTTGCATATGTTGCTGCATGGGAATATGCAGGAGAAGGCAATCCTCCGGTGCTTCACAGGGAAGAACTTAAATTTGAAGAAGTGGAAATGAAGGTTAGAAGTTATAAATAAGTCGTGCGGTCTTGCAGTCCTGCAGTCTTGCAGTCAGATGATTAAAAAACGAATTGTAAGACCTGTTTGACATAAAAAATATATCTATGAAGCTTACATTAAAGATATGGCGGCAGAAGAATGCCAGGGCAAGAGGCACTTTCGTTACATACCGTATGGATGATGTTTCTCCTGAAATGTCCTTCCTCGAGATGCTGGATTCCCTGAACAAAAAGCTTGTTGAGGAGAACCTTGAACCTGTTGCCTTCGATCACGATTGCCGTGAGGGTATCTGCGGATCGTGCGGAATGTACATTAATGGTCATCCTCATGGGCCGGTGCCTGCAATCACGACCTGCCACCTCTCGATGAGGCACCTCAGGGATGGAGAGACGATATGGGTTGAGCCCTGGAGAGCAAAGCCTTTCCCTGTGATCAAGGATCTGATTGTTGACAGGAGCGCTTTCGACAAGATACAGTCGGCAGGAGGTTTTATTTCTGTCAACTCCGGCGGGGCACCGGAAGCAAATTCGATACCCGTAAAACGAAAGAATGCCGATGATGCTTTCGACTCCGCAATATGCATCGGATGCGGGGCCTGCGTGGCAGCATGCAAGAATGCTTCAGCCATGCTGTTCGTATCGGCAAAGATCTCGCAATTTGCCCTTCTTCCGCAGGGACGCACAGAGGCAAAAGAAAGAGTGAGGGCAATGGTGGAAAAAATGGATGAACTAGGATTCGGGAACTGTTCGAATACCGGGGCCTGTGAAGCTGAGTGCCCTAAGCAGATAAAGCTTACCAACATCGCCCGCCTGAACAGGGAATACTATAAAGCCTACTGATCGTTCATCACCGAATACAGTTTCATCTGGTTCACATCCAGGGCAGTAAGATATCCGTATCCAATGGAAGTACCGTAAACACAGCCGGTGTCAATCGGTATCACCTGCGATTTTCTTCTGATCTGTTCCCTGACATACCCGAGTGTCTTCGGCCGGTGGCCATGGATTATCCTCTTACCTTCAAAAACAGGATTTGAGTAAGACAACCTGCTTTCCCAGACCATATGATATATGTCCCTGAAGGGATCCTCTTCCCTGTCATTGAATCCGGCGTGCACAAAGAAGTAGTCACCGACTTTTTCATAGTATTCCAGTCCCGAGAAGAAATTCAGGTATTTTTCACTTATCTCCCTGACATCTTCGATCTCCAGGCTTTGCAATGTTGATTCGCCGCTGTTCATGTACCACTGGTAGATCATCCCCGGATCAGTATATGACTCCAGGAGCATCCTTTCGTGGTTTCCCAGGAGAGGCTTGATGTCGAAGCCTTTTGCTCCCAGGTCAATAATGAAGTCGATTACTTCCCTGCTCCGGGAACCCCTGTCGATATAATCGCCCAGCAATATGAGCCTGTCTTCCCTTTTAAGGTTGATGACCTCTGTCACGAGCTCGTAAAACTGGTCGAAACATCCGTGAATGTCTCCTATGGCAAACAAACGACCCATGTTCCCTGGTTCAAACAGGCAAAGGCGGTGCAGGTTAAAATATCGTGCTGTCAGGCACAGGCAGCTTCGATATCCCTAACTGTTTTCGGTATCGGACGACCCAGAAGCCTGTGACCTTTTTCGGTTATCAGGACATTATCTTCGATCCTTACACCACCAACCTGCATGAATTTCTCTATGCGGCTGTAGTTGATGAATGAAGGGAATTTCTTTTCAGATTTCCACTTTTCTATCAGTTCGGGAATAAAGTAGCAACCGGGTTCAACAGTGAACACATGGCCCGGCCTGTATGGAAGTGCAAATCTCAGGAATGCCAGTCCGAACTGGTCGCTGCGCTTTGTTTTCTCGTCGTATCCTACATAGTTCTCCCCAAGTGCTTCCATGTCGTGCACATCAAGTCCCATCATATGGCCCAGGCCGTGAGGCATGAAGAGAGCGTGTGCTCCCTCCGCGACAGCCTCATCAGCAGATCCCTTCATGAGCCCTATTTCCTTTAGTCCTGAAGCGATGTTCCTGCACGCTCCCAGGTGCAGCTCCCGGTTTGAGAGTCCCGGCCGGGCGGCACTTATGGCTTCGGTGTTGGCCTTCAGCACTATTTCGTACACTTCCTTCTGCAATGTGCTGAACTTCCCTCCCACCGGGGTTGTCCTGGTAATGTCGGATGAATAGTGGAGTGTCGTTTCCGCGCCTGCATCGGTCACCATCATCCTTCCCTTCCTGAGAATGTTATCGTGGGAATGATTATGCAGAGTCTGACCGTTCATGCTCAGTATTATCGGGAATGAAGTTCCGGCTCCCTTTGCCAGTGCTATTCCTTCTATTACGCCGAATATCTCTCTTTCGCTCATCCCCGGCCTGCACATTTTCATTGCCGTGACATGCATGTCGTATGCTATTGAAATGGCCTTTTCAATTTCAGCGATCTCCTCCTTTGCCTTCACCGATCTCAATGCGACAACCGCCCTGATAAGTTCAGGGGATGCAAGGGTTTTCATCTGGCAGGGATTTTCCTTAAGAAGGGCTCCCAGCGTCATTTTCGTTTCTCCCCTGTAGGGGGGAAGAAAATGAATCCGGCGTTTCTTTGAGAGGGCTTCGGAAATAATTTTTTCCAGGCCGGACATCGGTTCTGTCTTTTTAACCCCGCATTTCAGGGCAAGTTCCTTAACCTTCGGCTGCGGACCCATCCAGATAATGTCGTCCATATCAAAATCATTCCCGAAGATCGTATCGGTTCCGGTATCAAAATCCATCAGCCCGGCGAAACCGGGCAGGTCGAGCCCGAAGAAATACAGGAAGTCGCTGTCCTGCCTGAAGTGATATGTGTTTGCAGGGTAATTCATGGGCGATTCAACATTCCCGATGAAAAGTGCAAGTCCGTTTTTCATTTTTGCACGAAGCTCTTCGCGCCTTTTTGTATATATGCCGGCTGTGAACATGTTGTATGGTTTTTCAGTTTAACAAGACCTCTAAGGTAACACCAAAAATCAAGAACTCATACTGTACCTGCCTGCTGCCCCTGGGATGCATAATTAACAATTAAGATAAACTTTCACGCTCGTATCTTACTGTCTTTCACTAAACTGCCTAATAATCAATATAATTATTATGCGAATAGGGTTGGTAATTAACAAATTACTATTATATTCGCATGGGGTTGTCAACATTTTATAAACATTATATCAATATGCCTTACCGTCGTCTGCCCAACACAGATTCTGCCCGCATACGGGCCATGAAAACAGCTCTTGAGAAAAGCAAGGATCTTCCTCCGCAGAAGCTGGCATACTCAGCAAGGAACATTGTGAGGATACAGAGGTTTCTTCCTCTTTTCGAAAGTTCGATTCAGCAGCAGCGTCAATCGGCAAACACCCGGAACACCAGGGGAAAAGAGTACAATGAAGCGCTCAGGAAGGCAAAGATCTATCTCACTCATTTTATCAGGGTGATGAATATGGCCATATTCCGCGGAGAGCTGCCTCCGGAAACCAGGGCATTTTACGGCCTGGCAACCAACGATCCTTCTGTGCCGCCTCTAACCACCGAAAATGACCTTATCGTCTGGGGAAAACGGATCATAGAAGGCGAGGAGCAGAGGATCCGTAGAGGCGGAAGCCCGATCACTAACCCGACCATAGCAGTGGTGAAGGTGAGATACCAGAGTTTCGTTGAGCAGTACAACTATCACAAGGTCCTGATTAAGAAGACACTCGATTATGTTGAAAGAACAGCAGATATGAGAAAGGAGGCAGACGGTATAATCCTTGAACTGTGGAATGAGATCGAAGAAGCTCACAAACACCTTGAGGAAGATGACAGGAGGCAGGAGTGTGAAGGTTACGGGCTTGTTTATTTCTTCAGGAAAAATGAGCTGGAAAAAATAAACGAATCCTCTCAGGAAATTTTGACGGAAAATGTCGTTTCTGAATTAATGGAGGAAGATACTGCAAACCTGCAGTCAATTCAAATCAGGTACATTTGAAAATAGGTGACATATCCCTTGGGGATCATCCTCTGTTTCTTGCCCCGATGGAGGATATAACGGATCCTTCATTCCGCAGTATCTGCAAAATGAACGGAGCCGACTTCATGTTCACCGAATTTATTTCGTCCGACGGCCTGATCAGGGATGGTCATAAAAGCGTGAAAAAGCTGGACATCTTTGATGAAGAAAGGCCTATAGGCATCCAGCTTTACGGCCACCTCATTGAACCTATGGTTGAGGCTGCCCTGATAGCAGAAGAAGCTAATCCTGAAACTATAGACATCAATTTCGGCTGCCCGGTAAAGAAGATCGCAAACAGGGGCGCCGGGGCAGGCATGCTGAGGAATCTTCCGCTTATGATTGAAATGACTTCAGCCATCGTCAGGGCGGTAAAGCTGCCTGTGACGGTAAAGACAAGAATCGGTTGGGACGATGGAAGCAGGAATATTGTGGAGGTGGCTGAAATGCTGCAGGACACCGGGATCAAGGCAATAACCATACATGGAAGGACCAGGGCTCAGCTTTACAAGGGCACAGCCGACTGGACGCTGATCGGAGAGGTGAGGAATAACCCAAGGATGAAGATCCCCGTGATCGGCAACGGAGACATCGACGGTCCGCTAAAAGCCCGTGAGATGTTTGACCGGTATGGTGTCGACGGGATCATGATCGGAAGGGCGTCCGTGGGAAGACCATGGATATTCCGTGAGATAAGACATTACCTGGAAACGGGGGAATTGCTGCCCGAACCGACGGCCGCCGTAAAAGCCGACCTGGCACTGATGCATCTCGATAAATCTCTCGAATACAAGGAAGGAACAAGAGCCATTTATGAAATGAGAAGGCATCTGTCAAACTATTTCAAGGGACTGCCTCATTTTAAGGAGACACGCTTAAAGCTCCTTACCACACTCGACGTCAGCGAGATAAGGTAAATCATCGGTGAGATAAAACAGCAATGGGGAGATTTCCGCACCACTGACAGGACTTCCATCTATGGAGCCTGAATTTCTTCCTCCCCGGTTCTGACCTTTGACACAAGCAACGACGGGCCCTTCCACCTGAACACAAACTTCATAAGCAGCAGTATCAATGCCCCCATTGCCAGGACCATCAGGAATTCTGTACCCGGATTATACCTGTACTGCTCGTACACTGCCGGTGTCTGGAGCACCGAGTTTTTACTGGTCAGCATAATGGCCAGGAATACATTGTTGGCAGCGTGAGCCCCTATTGCTGCCTCAGCTCCGT